>JANPIW010000232.1:0-7392 GCA_031425215.1 Verrucomicrobiaceae bacterium | reverse complement strand
TCTGCACGTTCGGATCACTCTTCCACACCTCGGGTTTGTTCTTGCCCTGATGCCACACCACCTTGCATGGCGGCATGTCACTGCGCGCGCCGTATTCATACACCGCTGTCATCGACGCGGGCGCTATCTCGGGGTGCGCGGGCATGTCGGACGTGGATTCGATCGTCAGCGGCGCGTCCAGCTTCAGCGCCCACCACGGCAGATCGTTCCAGTGGCTGCCAAGATCGCTCATCGTCCCGTTGCCGAAATCCCACCAGCGGTACCATTTCGGCCCTGGAAAATACACCTCGTTATACGGACGATACGGCGCGGGGCCGAGCCACAAATCCCAGTCGAGGTAAGGCGGCGGCGTCTGCTCCTCCTTCGGACGCTCAGTCACGAAAATGATGTCCTTGTTTGTCTCCGCATCCTCCTTGCTCTGCAGGCCCCAAGCGCGCGACACCCAGATGTGGCACTCCGTCACCTTGCCGATGGCCCCGCTCTGCACCAGCTCCACCACGCGGCGGTAGTTCGGCATCCCGTGCACCTGCGTGCCCATCTGCGTCGCCACACCAGCCTTCGCCGCCGCATCGCTGATCACACGCGCCTCATGCACATCGCGCGTCAACGGCTTCTCGCAATACACCGCCTTCTTCCGCAGCAAGGCCGGCAGCGTCGCATACGCGTGCGTGTGCTCGCAGGTGCTCACCACCACGGCGTCAAACTCGGAGTCCTTGAGCGTGTCGTACAGCTTCCTGAAATCACGGAACGACTTCGCCCCCGGAAAACGCGAGTTCGCCGCGTCCAGGTTTTGTGCGTTCACATCACACAGCGCCACCACATTCTCGCGCGACTCCTGGATGTCGGCCGTCGATGGAGACACGATTTCCTTCGCAGCCTTCGCGCCCTGCTTGCCCCTCGGCGTTCCAGCGCCGGGTGAAATTCCCGTCAGCTCCTTGATGTTGCCGGCCGCGCGACCGCCCGCGCCGATGAACACCAGATTGATCTTCGCATTAGGCGACTTGCAGCTCACGATGGCCGGAAAGCCAAGTGATGACGCTGCTGCGAGGCTGGACTGCGCGATGAAGCGGCGGCGGGAGAAAGTGGAGGAGAGCATGGTGAGAAGAGAGTTGGAGGATTGGCGTGGGGGCGGATGACCGCAGGTTCACACAAACGGGAGCACGATCGCTGCTCTTGCCCGTCTCGATTGCACATGTGCGCGGCGATCACGCCATCGCGATGATGAAATGCGTCGTCAGCAACACATGCGCGACGACCGCACGACCGCTGGCGGCAGAATCGGAACTTTGCAAAACCCGCCCGCTCATGTTATGAGAGCAGCCGTGATGCTTCGCGCCGCGATCAACTTCTCCCTCTCGCTCCTTTCCGCCGTTTCAGCGCACGGACTCGCCATCGTCGGCCACACTTCCGCCGCGAACGACCGCTTCTCCACGGGTTTCGCCTCCGCTCCTGTGCCGAACGCGAGCCCGCTCTTCATCGGCGCGGCCTATGACTGGTCGGGCGTGGGCTGGAATCCCGGCTATCTGACGCAGAACATCGCCATGATCAGTGACGAGTACTTTGTCTTCTCCACACATGCCGCGCCGGGCGCGACGCTGTCGTTTTTCAGCCCGCTGCTCTACGCGGCGAATCCGGGAGACCCTGCGTCAGCCATCGTGACTTACGGCGTCAGCCCCGTCACCTGGCGCATGAATCACCCCGACACCGGAGAGCCGAGTGATCTCTCCGTAGGCAAGCTCACCTCCGCCCTCGATCTCGCGCACGGCATCACGTCCTACGCGATCCTCGATCTCGGCAGCCTCGACAACTACATCGGCCTGGAGCTTCTCGTGTATGGCCACAACTACGGTGCCAGCCCTCGCATCGGCACCAACAATATCGACAGCTTCCTGGACTACGATGCCTCCGGGAATCTGATCGCGGACAACTTCGCCTATCTTTACAGCAGCAGCCCCTCGCCCATCGGTGAGGCGCTGCTCCAGGGCAACGACTCCAGCGGCCCGACCTTCGTGGCGCACAATGGCCGGCTGGCGCTCACCGGCACACACTGGGCCGTGGGCGACATCAGCGGCACGACCTACTCGGCTGACAATTTCATTCCAGGCTATCTCGGTCAGATGAGCGGCTTCGAGATCACATCCGTGCCGGAGCCGTCGCGTGTGCTGCACATCGCCATCGCACTGCTTGTCGTTCGAGCACGACGACGCAGGAAAGCAACGCAAGGCTGATGCAGGCTTTGGTGAACTTAGCATTCGATGCCGTGGCGTGGATTTCCGCGCTGCTCAAACCACGGTGCCGCGCCGAGGCGCTCGGTCGCGCGACAGACTGGCCGCCCCGCTGATGCCGCGCTCCTGATGAACACGCTCGTCTCATTCGCCTTCGACGCCGTCGGTCTCCTTTCCGCCCTGCTCGACGCGCTGTGTCACGGCGTCGCACGCGGCAGCACGGACCTCACCGCGCTGCTAATCACCACCGCCTGTCTGCTTGTCATCATCGGTTGTCACGATCTTCTCGTGCATCGCCGGCTGTTTCCCATCGCGGCGCGGCGCGTTTTCAAGATAACCGGCATCATTTTGCTGGCCTGCATCTTCGCGATCCAGCTCGGTTGCAAAGTCACGACACTTGGCCCGTCAAGAATCAAACCGGCAAAGGAGCGCGCACACCGCGTCACCCTGCCTCAATATCTCGCCGACCAGCTCGCATCATCGAGCTGGCTGCTCGTCTCGGCGGACAGCCGTCTCGCGCCGCAAATGTGGCTGCTGGCAGACTGGCGGATGCGCCCTGTCAGCTCCATCACCAAAGTGAGCGCCGCGCCCGGCCGCTATCACCTCAAAGGAAACAACCTCTACCTCTCACATCCGAAGTCCGGCGAGGCTGCTTTGCGCATCATTCGAGAGCGCGCCTGGCTCGTCGCTTTGCGCGTCATTGCAGCGGTCTCCTTCTTTGCATGGACGCTCTGGCTCCTCGCGCGGCGCGTCGTTCCCCGCCTCCGCGTGATCGGCGCGCAAATGCTGCGTGATCGCGCCCTCATGCTCATGCCCGCCGGCTTCGCGCTCTTTTTCGGCGCGCATCAGTGGCGCTTCATCCACCAGGACGAGCGCGCGCAGATGGTCACCTCGCGTGATGACGACGGCTATATGCTCGAGCGGCTGCGCGAGATCGCCGTCCACAAAACCATGGATCCCTGGCAGCTCGACAACAAAGCTTACGGCTCCATTGCTTTTCATCCGTACGCCATTCTTCCCTTCATCGCCGCGCACACGGGCTGGACACCGCCCGTCTGGCTGCTGAATACCACTGTGCGTGGAATGAAGCTCATCATCTCCCTGATCGCCCTCGCCGCCGTGTGGCTGCTCGGCACGCGGCACCTCGGCAGGACACCCGCGCTTTGGGCAGTCGCGCTCACCGGCACCAATGTCGGCTTTCTCACCTACTCGTCCTATCCGTTCTACCCCGACGTGATGATGGCGCTCTTTTCCACGCTCTCCCTCGCCTTCACGCTCGACCTTGTCACGCGCTGGAGCGCCCGCTCGTTCTTCCTCGCCGTCGTGTTTGCGGCGATGTCTGCCGCCATCAAATTCCTCACCGCCCTCCTGCTGCCCTTCATCGCCATCACCGCCATCATCGCCCTGTGGCGCGAGCATCGGGAGAAGCCGGGGAGAACTCTCGGCGCGCTCCTATGGCACGGAGCCGCCGCCGCCGTGCTGGGCATCGCCGTCTTCTTTTTCTGCAATCCGTTTCCCGGCTACAACATCGAGTGGATCGTGCCCAACTACAAAAGCGCCGGTGAACTCTACAGCGCCACAACCTCCCACATGGTTTCCGGCGCGGCGGCCACATTCACCGACTGGAAGCGCCTCGGATACAGCGCAGGTCGCGATCTAACCGATCTCATCGCGGCAGTGCTCTCCGCCTTCATCGCGCTCGTCATCGCCGCTCGGATGATTCTCAAACGCGCTTCCACAGACGCGGTCATGGTCAAAGCCGGACTCCTCGCGCTCTTCGCTCTCGTGTTTCAGGCATGGCTATTCAAAAGCATCACGCTGGTGGAAGGCATCGACCAGCGCCTGCTTCTCCCCGTCCTTCCGCTTGTCTTCCTCATCACCGTCTGGGGCATTGACACGTGGATCATCCAGCTCAAGCCGCGCCCCTTCATCCTCGTCGCCGCCTTAGTCCCGCTCGCGCTGCGTCTCGAAAACATGAGTGACTTCTTCAAGCACTTCGGACGCCTCCCCGCCACCTCTCCGGTCTCCGACTGGCTCAGCGCCGCCGCCGTTCCGGAGCACGCGCGCATCGTCACCGGCCTCCGTTCGTATTTCCCCCCTCAATACAAGCAGCTCTACGATGGCATCTGGCAGCCAGAACCAATGAGACGCTGGCTTTACGAAAGCTATTCCATCCCGTCGGTCTATGTCGAGAACGAGGCCGCGTTCGAAAACTACTTCTCTCCCGCCGTTCGCGCGCGCGGATTTGCCTCGCCAGCACAGGATCGGATGCATGCCGCGGGCCGTGATTTTTATGCCACGCTGCGCTGCAACGAGATGACGCCGCTCATGCTCATGCAGACCGGCGAGGAGATCGTCGCCTCCAATCTCGCCACACATCCAGCCGTCGCCCGGTTCCGCGCCTACGCCAATCCGTACGCCTTCGCCACCAACCTAGCGCAATCACCGGCGGGCACACGGCAGCAGTGGCCCGCGCCCGTCACCGTCGGGATCGTGCATGCCGCCGTCACCGATCCAGCGTCGGCGCCTGTTCATGCGAGAATCGAAAACGCTGACGGCCAGACAGAGACACTCTCGATGGCACCCCTCGGTGACGAGCCGCAAGCCTCCAGACAGCGCTGGCTCCAGCTTGATCCGCCGCGCGATGTCCGCTCCATCACGCTCGTCTCCGCAGATGGCGCGCAGCTCGATCCGAAAGCCGTCCGCGAATTGATGATCCATCCGCCCGTCCCCATCGGCATGAATTCGACGCGGCATTATTTCTCCATCAGCAGTGATGATGCGCTCATCGCCTGGCGGCCCATGTCGCATCCGGGAGTGGCAATCAAGGCCGCGCAGCCCAAAGAAATTGCACTTGTCCACAAGTCCGATTGTCATGTCACCGGCTTGACCCTCGTGCTCGATGCCGCGCCCGCTGGCTCGTGCGTTGCTCGTTGCACCTTCTTGTTTGCCGGCGGCACACGCGCCGAGGTGCAAGGCGCGGAGCATCGCTCGCTCTCGCCCGACTTTGTTTACTTCACGTCCTCTTGTCCGCCGGGCAAAACCGTGACCCGCATCGAGTGTGTCATCATCAGCACGGCGGACGCGACACTGAGGCAAATTCATGTCCGCGCCACGCCGCGCGAGGAGATGGTGAGATGAGCGACGCCGCAAAGCCATCACGCTGGCGGAGCATCGCGCTGCTCGTCATCAAGCTCGCCATCACCACGCTGCTCCTCGTCCTCCTCGCGCGCCGCGTTCCGCTAGGCGAGGCCTTTGTGCGGCTCGATTCGGTGGGGGCGGGACTCTGGTTCTGGGGCATCGGCCTGAACGGTGCCGTCATCGGCCTAGCGGCATTGCGCTGGCATTTCACCGCGTTGCGCACCATTCCGCTGCGCACATGTTTTGAGTACACCTGGATCGGCCAGTTCTTCTCCCTCGTCCTGCCGGGCAACGTCGTCGGCGATGTCGCCAAGACAGCCTCGCTCGCCGTCGGCGATGCGCGCCATCGCAGCATCGTGCTGCCCGTCTCCGTCGTGCTCGACCGTCTGCTCGGCCTCCTCGCGCTCACTGTCATTTTTGCCGCAGCCGTGACCGGCATGTGGTGGGACGCGGGGCGTGTGCCAGTGGTCATTGCGCTGGGCGCGGTCGTCGCCGCGTCTGTTTTCACACCTCAGATCATGGTCGCGATGCTCGCCCTGGCGCAGCGTGTCAGATTTGTGCCGCAAGCGCTCGCGGACATGCTGGAGAAAACCACGACAGTCATCTCGCGGATGAAAGGCAGGCCGTGGTTGCTGCTTCTCGCGCTCAGTCTCGTGATGCACATGCTCACCACCATCCCCTTTGTCCTCGCCGCGCGCCGGCTGGGCATGACGGCGGAGCTGTGGCGGCTGGGACTGTATTACGTCGGCATGAATCTCATCATCATGCTCCCGGTCACCTTCGCCGGCGTCGGCGCGCGCGAGCAATTCTCAGTGTGGCTGCTCGGCACCGCGGCGAGCGCCGCCGTCATGCCCGTGACCTTGTCCTGGTATCTCCTGCTCATCAGCGCCGTGCACGCCCTCGTCGGTGCAATACTCCAAGGAGCAAAATGGCTGCGCGGCGGAAGTCGAGTCCGGGAGCAGCCCGATGCTTGACCACGGCTTCCTGCTCGCTCAGCGCAGATTTTCGGGATCAACGCCGAGTTCTCGGAGTCTTGCAGCGAGGCGCGAGGCGCGCTCCGACTCAACTGCGGCACGCTCCCGGCCAGTCAGAAGCAGTTCACCTTCACGGTCCGTCCAGCGCAGCCAGATGTCTCTCATCCCCTCAAATTCGCCTTCCCAGAGCGTGATGCCGAGGCCGAGGCCTTCGAGGGTCGAGTGCTTGGTGATCACATACTCGGCGCGCTGGCGCTCGAAGACATTGAGCGTGTTCGCGGTGAGATGATGAGCCGGATCAAACACGACATACCACGGCACGCCGATGTGATGGTAGTCGCGCTTCTTGTTGCTCAGCTCCCCGCCCTTGTTGTTCGACACGATCTCGATCACGACATCCGGCACCTTGCCGCCATACATCCAGGTGAAATAAGATCGGTGATCCTTCTTCATCGCATCCTGCAATGGCTCCACCTCCGTGGTCACCAGCACATCGGGCACAATCGCGGGGCGATTTAGCGCGACATACACTCCCACGTTGGCCATCGCCACGAAGGGAAACCCCGGCTTCCACGAGGTGTGGATGGACTCGGTGAGCAGGCGCATTTGTTTCTCGGAGAATAGATTGTCCACGGGCGTGTCGTCCTCGGTGATAAGTTGGGAAACATCAGGGCGCGGAACCTCTTCTTCGTCCCACACAAAAGCATTGGCCGTCTGTTCGCTTGTGATCATGGGGGCATTCTAACCGCTCGTTCTTTGTGCGGCAAGAAGGGAGATTGGGACCTGCTTTATCTTTAAAATGCCGGAGAATTGTTGTCGCACTGGAAAACCTGTCTTTGCCTGAAGCTGCTGGTTTCGTTCCGTCCGAAATCAAACGCCAGGATGTGGTTTGGTGTCCGCGAACATGCGCGCGAAGTGGTCACTCGAAGCGATACTCCCTGTCCACAAACACGCGATGCCACAGCTCCAGGATCACGAGCGAGACGACTTGTTTGCAGAACACGAACTCTCTCGTCCGGTGCATGATGTCGATGAGCGCGGCCACCTTCTTT
>JANPIW010000231.1:0-21606 GCA_031425215.1 Verrucomicrobiaceae bacterium | reverse complement strand
CTGCTGCTCGACAACGGCGCGGTGACGACGGCAAACACGGACCGTCGTTTGCTTCCGGCGACCAACCTGGACCTCACCAGTTCCACGCTGCGTCTGATCGGTGACGGTGGCGCGGCGACGGTGGCCTCGCAGACGGTTGCGTCGATTGATTACTTCGGCGGCAGCACCATTAGCGTGGACACGGATGCCGCCATCGCGGGCCGTCTCACCACGCTGACGACTGGCACGCTGAATCGCGGAACCACGCGAGGCACGCTGAACATCCGTAACATCTCCAACACCGCCACGACCTTTGGCACGGCGGTGGGGACGCAAAAGCTCATCGTCACAGCCGCGCCCGTGGTGACCAATGGCATGATTGGCGCGAACATCGCGCTGTGGGCTGGCGCAAACTCGAATGATCCACTCGACACACGGTTCGCCACCTACGACGCGACTCACGGTGTGCAGGCGGCTGCCTTCACGCTCTCCGGCGCCACTGCGGACACCGCTGCGGAGCTGGCTGCGGCCGCAGCAACGGCGATTGTTAGCGTTGACGCTGCGACATTCACCGGGCCAGTGACCACAGCCAGCGTGCAGGCGCTGCGTGTGCGCACCACTGCCGCCGCAGGCGCCAGCCAGGTGCTCACCGGAGGCACCATTACCATAGGGGCCAGCGCCGCCATCGGTCAGGGTGCTGGTTTGCATTTGGAGCACACCGTGGCTGACACTGTCACGCACAGCACCAACTTCGCCTTTGGCACCCAGGAGGGCCTCATCTACGCGGGCACCACAGGCGCAGGTGTCATCACTCTGAGCGGCGTGATCTCCGGCACGAATGGCGTGACGCGTTTTGGCGATGGTGTGCTGGTTCTCTCGGGCGCAAACACCTTCACCGGGCCGCTCACGATCAATTCCGGTGAGACGCGCATCAACAACATCCGTGGAGCAGGACCGCTGACCGGCACGCCAAACAACATCGAGCTGTGGGGCGGCTCCGCCTACCTCAACCTCGCCACGCAGCGCGTGAACAACAACGTCACTTTCTTCAACGACGCGCGCTTTGGCAACGTCAATATCGCCAACACCGGCTTCAACAACATCACCGTGGAGCCGCGCACGAACAGCACCGCGCCCATCGTCCTGGACATCCGCAACCAGGCCGGCGCCAACAGCAACATTGCTTACGGCGGCCTCACGCTGAATGGGTCGGCTGAGGCATACATCACGCACATTCTCCAGGTGAATGGCGCAATCAGCGGCACCGGCGCGCTGGAAAAATTCGGCAACGAACGCCTCTTCATCGGCGGCAACTCGAGCGGCTATAGCCAGCCCGTGACAGTGAACACCGGCGGCATCTACAGCCTGAACGCGACTGCTGCTGCCAAGCCCTTCGGCACCGGCCAGATCACGATCAATCCCGGCGGCGCCCTGCGCATCGCCGCGCCCACCAACATCAACGCGGGGCAACTCGTGATGAACTCGGACGACGGCGGCATCTCGATGCTGGCCATGTCGTATGTCGGTGATCCTACGGCGCTGCCGGCGCTCGGTGTGAATTCCAGCGCGCCGTGGCGCGGCGCGCTCGGCATCTCGGCGGTCGGTTTCAGTGCAAACATCGACCAGAGCACGCTTTTCGGCGGCGGCACTTATCTCGGTGCGCCCGTCGGTGACACGGGCGTTTTCACCGGCACACTCACGCCAAGCGGCGGCAATTATCTGCTCGGCACGGGCCAGGGTCTCATCCGCATCGAGCGCCCGCTCACAGGGGCAAACTCGGCGGAGATCGGCGTCTCCATGACCGGCGGTCAGTCCCAGGAAACCCAGATCGTCAACAACAGCGGCGGCGTGGTGCAGTATGACGTGCCAATGACCTACACCGGCTCGACGCGGATCAATCCGGCCAGCATTCTGCGTGTTCACACGCCCAACACGCTCACAGCCACCGGCGGCATCATTCTCAATGGCGGCCAGCTTCGTGGTGACACGAACACCGGCCAGCTTCGCTTCAACGCGCCTCTTGTCATCAGCAACGCGATCACCATGACGGGCGACTCGACCATCCAGCTCGAAAACGCGCAGTCGGATTTGATCCTGAGCGGCACCCTATCCCTCGCGCCTGGCTCCAACGGCGTGGTGCGCACCCTCACTGTCGGCGTGGACGGCGTGAACGCGGGCAACTTGATCATGGACGGCACTGTCATCGACGGCGCAGGCGGCTCCGGGAATCATCTCGTCAAGGCAGGTTACGGCACGCTGTTCCTGCGCGCGGGGAATTTGCAGCACACCGGCACGACCACCATCACAGGCGGTCTGCTTGGTGTGAATTCAGACTCGGACTTCGGCACCACCTCGCAGCTCATCTTCGCGGGCGGCGGCATCGGTGTGTTTGAAAACTCCTTCACTTCGAGTCGCAACATCACTTTCACCACCACGACCAACGGTTGGTTCGATGTGACCCCCGGCCTCACTTTCACGCAGGGCGCGACCTCTACCTATGACGGGGCGAACTTCCTCATGAAACGCGGCATGGGCACCGTCGTGCTCAATGGCAACAACGCGCAGGCCGGCATCTGGATCGGCGACGGTGTCCTCCAGGTGAACAGCCAGGCGGCCTTGGGTGATCCCGCGCGCGTAGGCGTTGCGGACATCCAGTTCGGCGGTGATTTCAGTCCGGGCGCTGGCACGGCCACGCGTCACCTCGGCGGCACATTGCGCATCAACGCGGACGTGATCACCACGCGCGGCGTCACCTTCAACAACAACGGCAGCACGAACTACGCGGGCGGCTTGGATGTCACCGGCACCAACACCTTCACCGTCGCTGGTGTCATGGCCCAGGGGACGGAGTTCGATTACGGATTCAAGACCGGCACCGGCACGCTCATCACGACTGGTGCGAACACGATGCGCCAGTTCGCCGTGGTGAATGGCACGATGCAGTTCAGCAACAGCACACCCTGGGCCAACAGCACGGCCACGGCGGCGGACAACACCAACATCGAAATGATCGGCGGCACCATTCACGCCATGAACGCGGGCGCCGACATCCTGCTGGCCAACCTCGCCAGCACCACCAACTACAACTACGGCGGCGGCGGCCACCTGCGCACGACCAGTGGCGCTGGTTTTGAAGCCTCCCTCAACGCGGACAACCTGCTGCGTCAGAACCAAGGCACGCTCGTGCTCGAAACCGGCGCGGGCACCCTCCTCGGCGGCGCGGTGAACTCCAACTCCGGCCAGGTCATTGTCACCAGCGCCATCAACGCCGGTGTCGCGCGTGCATCAGCGACGACCAACGGCATCTATGCTGCGCACCTCATCGGCGCGGATTCAGCGGGCACGGCGTTCTTCCTGCAAAACAATGTGACCACCGGTTTCGAGGCTTATTCAGGAGCGACGACAGCGACCCTCAGCGGCCTGAACCCAACAGGCATCGGCGACATTATTGGCGCGCAGGTGCTCGCCGGCAACAACAGCATCTACGCCTTCCGCACCACGGCCAATGTCAGCGGCGGCACGCTGCGCATCGGCGCGATCGACAACCTGCGCGAAGGCGGCATCCTCTTCAATGGCAGCAACACCATCAGCTCCAGCCTCATCTTTGATCCAACCTCGGCGACCGCGCCAGGGACGGGCACCGTGGGTGAGGGACTCGTTTATGTGAAGGAAGGCGAGAGCGCCGTCATCAGCGGCAACATCACGTCCAACGCGCTCACCAAGTTTGGCAAAGGCACGCTCACCATCAGCGGCACGAATCTAGTCGCCGGTGATGTTAGCGTGCAGGACGGAACCCTGAGGCTCGGCGGCAACAGCGCGCTCAGCCGCATGAACAGCGAGCTGAACCTCAACGCTGGTGCCACTCTCGACATGAACGGCTTCAGCGCCTCCGTGGAAACCCTCGGCGCGAACAACCGCCTCGTCGATACTGCCACCGTCGCGGGCCGCGTCATCAACAGCTCCGGCACGCAGTCCACCCTCAGCGTCGCCAGCCCGATCACCAATGCCACCAGCTTCCCCGGCACCATCAATGGCAATCTCAAACTCGTGAAGTCCGGCGCGGGCGTGCTCAACATCGACGGCTACCGCTCCAACGCGCCTGACGCGGGCAACAACACCTTCACCGGCGGCACGGACATTTACGGCGTGAACATTGTGGGCGGCATCAACCTGCAGAGCGCGCCCTTCGGCCTCGGCGGTGCGGACAGCACCACGCCCGGTGATGTGAATCTTTATAGCGGCACGCTCGGCCTGCTCTTTGGTGGCTTCATCGCCACGGGTTCCGCGCCGATGTACAACAACCTCACCATCAAGTTTGGCAATCAGGCGACGAATGGCTACACGGTTAATGTGAAGGGCAACACCGCCATCAACGTCGATCGCGGCACCTTCGGCGCCGCCGGTCTGGGAAACCTGATGCAGATTGGCGATCTCAACATTGGCAACCAGATCCTGCAGTTCAGCGGCGCGAACACCTACCGCCTCAAGGTCGCCGGAACCACCACCATCCAGGGACCGCAGGCCACCTTTCAGTTCAACAGTGACTCCACCGGCATCCAGCTTGACGGACTCGTCACCGGCGCGGGCGCGCTGAACAAAACGGGCGATGCAACACTGCGCACCCTGACGCTTACCAACCCCGGCAACAATTATTCCGGCGGCACCAACATTATCGGCGGCGATCTCCAGGTCACCACTGCTGGCGCAACCACGCTCGGCACGGGTGCGGTGCGCATTTTCCCGGAAGGCACCCTGCGCATCGCCGGCAACGCCAGCGTCACCGGCGCGAATTTGCAGACCCTCAGCCGCGTGAACTCGCTGGCCGCTGTCGTGCTGGACAACAACTTCAATCCCAGCGTGCTCACCACCGCGAATTTCAGCAGCGTTTACAACACCACGCTCCAGCTCGGCCAGCAGATGTGGAGTCAGCCGCTCAATATGGCAGCCATCGGCGACGGGCGCGCCTTCCTCGGCAACGGTTTGAACACCACCGTCAACTACATCGCCCCCACCCTCGGCGCTGGCGTGGCCGATGCGTGGAATCCAGGTGTCGGCGTCTATCGCGTCGTCGGTGGCGGCACCACATTCTCCTTTGACGGGCCGAACGATGTCTTCACCGGCAGCGCCTACATGCAGGTCGGCCCGCAGCGCAACAGCGCCATCGGGGTCGTCACCAACACCGGCAACTTTGTTTCCATCCGCAACTCCAACACCTACAGCGGCGGCACCCAGATCACCGAAGGCTCCAACGTGCTGATCGAAACCGGCGGCTCCACCGTGGCAGAGACTCCGCTGGGCACCGGCGCGGTGGAAGTTTACGGCGAGCTGCGCGTCCGCGGCCCGCTCGGCTCCCTTTATAACAACACCACGGGACTAAACTCCGTCGATGTCGTCATGCGTCCCGGCGGCCTGCTTCGTCTTACGGGCGAGTCCGGCATCACCATCGCACCGCAAGGCCAGTGGGGTGACGCTGTCGCGCTCGATCTCAACGGCGGTCGTCTCCGTCTCGAAGGCGCGGCCGCGTTCCAGACCAATGAAGTCATGGGCGCGCTCACCGTGCGCAAAGGATCCGGCCTCGAAATCGTGCGCAACAACACCGCCACTAGCGCTCAACTCAGCCTCGCCAGCATGATCCGCACACCGGCCGGCACGCTCACCCTGGCCTACAACGCAGGTTTCCTCGGCATCAACACCACCACTCCGGACAGCTACGAGCGCATCACCGTCGGTGGCGGAGTCGCCGTCGCCGGCACCACCACCAATGGCGCGGGCGTGACCAATCCCGGCATCGCCCCGGTGTGGATCGTCGATGCCACGACGAACAGCTATGTGGGCTACAACCCCACCGTCGCCAACACCGGCTTTCAGCCGCTGCTCGGCGCAGCACCAGGCGCGGGAGAGATCGCCTACAACAAAATAGTGACTGGAGCGCTCACAGCAGGCGGTCTCGTCGCGGGCGACATCGCAGACCTCACGACTGCGGCAAAAACGCTCGCCGACAATCCCACGCTGCATGCGATGCGCTTCAATCAGAACATCAGCCCGACGGCCGGGAACAATACCATGACGCTGACAAGCGGCGGCTTCATCAATACCGGCACGCCGACCATCAACCCCACCGGCGCGATCACCGCAGGCGTTGTCAGCCCGATGACGATCAACTTTGGAGCGGGCGGGGCAGGGGAGGCCATCGTCTTTAACGCAGGCAACATGATCATGCAGGCGCAGATGGTCGCCGCGCAGGGCCTGACGAAATTTGGCGGCAGCAACTTTGAAGTGCGCTCCATCAACCCCGGCATCGGCGGAGCCGTCACGGTGAATGCGGGCGCGTTGGTGGTCAGGGTTCCCGTCTCAGGATCCGGCGCTGCGGTGAGCGGTGTGTTCAATAACCAGGACATCATCCTCAACGGCGGCCAGCTCGTCATGCAGGGCTTCCTGTCGAACGCGTCAGGCACCGCGTCGGAAATCGCCAGCAACATCAACGCGATGGGCAACATCGGCGGCAATGTTTTCGTGCGCGGCGACGCCAATATCACGAACAACAACAACGCCCTTTCCACGCGCATCAACAATCTGACCATCGACAACGGCGGCGGTGCCACGGCGCTCAATGGCAACGGGGTCATCTCCCTCGGCCTGTTCAGCGGCGTCAACGTCATGGGCACCACGACTCTTGGCACCGGCGCGGTGATCAACGGCCAGTTCCAGAACTTCAGCACGCACACCTTGTTCGGCCCGGTCGTCGGCAGCGCGCTCGTGAAGTATGGCAACGGCGCGACCATCCTGGCCAATGCCGCCAACATTTACTCCGGCGGCACCATCATCAATGGCAGCTCGGTGGCCACAGCAGCGAGCACCGTTGGATCCGCGATCCGCACCGGCACACCCTTCGGCACTGGCGCGATCACCGTCAATCCGGGCGGCAACCTCCGCATCGCCGAAAACACCAACATCTCCGGCAACGCCGTCACCTTGAAATCCGATGGCATCGGCCTCGCCGGCCTCTCCCTAGCGCACAACGGCGCTTTGCCGACCATCATCACCGCTGGCGTGCCCGCCGCAGGCCAGGTGAAGATCGAAAGCACCGGCCCCTTCGGCGGCATGTTGGGTCTCGACTACGGCTACTACAGCCAGGACATCAACCTCGCCTCCATCGGCAATGGCGACTGGTGGCTGGGGAACTCGACCCAGGCCGAGACCTTCTATTTCAACGACACGCTCGGCGCGAACAGCAACGGCAGATACCAGCTCGGCGGCGGCGGCGCGCAGAACGGCATCAACTTCGGCTCAGTGCTCGTGAGCGGCGGACGCACCTCGTTGTTTGAAAACATCTTCACCGGCGGCACCGCAGGCCAGACCCGCGTCGAAGTCGGCGCGCTAACGGCGGACCTCTTCGCCAACGGCCCGTCCTTTGTGAACGGCAACGGCACCAACATGGTCATGGTCAGCCGCAACACCACGCTCGTAGGCGACACGCGGGTGAACACCAACACCACGCTCGCGATTGGGAACAATTTCGCCCTCGGCAATGGTCGCCTCGTGCTCAACGGCGGCATCGTGCGCTACGACTTTGGACCGAACAACGCGGTGACGAGCAACGTCACGCTCGACAGCAACGTGCTGCTGCAAGGCGACTTCAGCACCACGAGCGGCAACGAGCTGGTGATCAACGGCAACGTCGCCATGCACGACGGCACGGCTGGCGCGACGCGCGTTTGGAATCTCGGCGGCACCGGCGCGATGGCCGTGCGCGGCGTCATCAGCGGCAACGACGGCAGCAACCTCATCAAGCTTGGCGGGCAAGTTGTGACATTCAGCGGGGTGAACACTTACCAGGGCTACACGCAAATCGGTCAGGGCACCATCGTCGTGGTTGGCGATGTGTTGCCGGGAGTCAATGGTCCGCTGGGCAACAGCACCTCCCCCATCGTCCTCGCCAGCGGCGCGGCGAACGTCGGCGGCGGTATCGGCATCGGCGGTAAATACACCATCGCGCGCGACATCCAGGTATCGCAGGCCACGGGCACAGGCACCGCCTTGATCGAGGCACGCACCAATGAAATCGCAAAAATCACGGGTGGCATCTCCATCATCACCGGCGGCGTCCTCACTCTCGGCGCGGTGGCAGCAGACGTGAGCACTTTCCGCGGCGGCACGCTCGATGTGCAAGGACCGATCAGCGGCGCCGGCTCCGTGCTCATCGGCACCACAGCGGTCGCTCCTGGCAATGGCGGCACCGTTTTGCTAAGCGCCTCATCGAACGGCTACGGCACGAACACCTTCAGCGGCGGCACCACCTTGAACTCTGCCCGCTTGCAGATCGCCTCCGACACCTATTTCTCCGGCCCGGCGACCAATCCCACGATCCTCAGCGGCCCGCTCGGCACAGGCACCTTCACCTTTGGCGTGGGTGAGGCAAATCGCGGCGGCACAATTGAGGCCGTGGGCGGCCCGCGCGTCATCGTGAACGCGCTTGGCGCCATCGCCACGGCAGCCAACACCACCGCCAGTTTCTCCGGACGCGAGGCGCTCACCTTCACTCGTGATCTCAATCTTAACAGTGACGGCACCATGCGTGTTCGCACCATGAACGTGACCAATTTTTATCAGCCCGTGACCTTCTCCGGCGCTCTGACCAACTCCGGCGCGGGCGGCAGCAATCTGGTTAAAACAGGCGCGGGCCTGCTCCTCCTCACCGGCACGAACACCAACGCCAACCTGCTCACCACAGACGCCGCGTACGGCAGCGCCATGATCATCGACGCTGGCATCCTCCGCGTGAACAGCAACGCCGCGCTCGGCAGCACCACCGCCATCGCCGCAGGCGGCCAGCATGTTGCCGGCACCACTGCGGACCTCTGGTTACGCAGCGCGAACAATGCCGCAGGCGGCACACTTTCCGTCAGCAACAGCTTCAGCACACCGCGCCAGATCATCCTCGGCACCACCAGCACCGGCACCACGAACGGCATTACCGCCGGCATCGATGTCGCATCCGGGCAGACCTTTACGCTTACTAGCGCCATCATCAGGCAGACCGGCACGGTCGCGGTTTCCAATGCATCCTTGATCAAGACAGGCCCCGGCACACTCGCGCTCGACAACATCGGCAACCTGCACACCAACCTCATCCTTGGCGGCCAGCAGCAGTTGAATCCAACCGCCGGTCTCTTCAGTCATACAGGCGGCACCGTGTCCACCATCGCGGCGAGCGGCACTCCATTCGGCACATACGGCACCACCGCGCTCGCCGCTGGAGCCACCACCGCAGGCAGCACGAGTGTCACCGTCACCAGCACGACGGGCGTGATTCCCGGCATGATCCTGACCGGCGCGGGCATCCCTGAGGGTGCCACGGTCGTGTCCGTGACCAGCGGCACCGTGCTCGTGATCAGCACGCCAGCCACCGCCACGGCGACCGCTCTCGCCTTGAATGCGCGCGGCGCGGCCACCATTCACAGCGGTTCCCTCTCGCTCATCGGAGGTGCGGCGCCGCAGGCATTGAGCATTCCCGCGCTCCTGTATGGCGCGGCAGGCCAGGTCGGACTCAATCAAGGCACCACCACCTCGCAACTGACCGTCTCGCAGCTCCTCGCGCGCGGCAACAGCTTCAACTCCATCAGCTACGGCACCCTCACCATCAATCCCTCCGCGCTCGCCAACCTGGGCAGCACGGAAAAGCTCATCGTGACCACGGGTGCTCCTGCCAACACCACGCTGGCCGGTGGCGACATCCTCACGGTGCCGTCCATCTTTGTCGCGCTCGCTGGCGCAGGACAAAATGCCAACTTTGCGCGTTACGACGCGGTGAACGGACTCCGCGAGCACAACGTCACCACCATCGCCACCCTCGCCGCATCCGCTGCGATGAATGTGGGCGACATCCTCGCCGCAGACATCGCGGGTGCCGGAAATATCGACATCGGCGCGCTACGCACCGCCGCGAACATCGCGCCCACGGATGGCACGACGCTCATCCGCATCAACAATGGCGGCCTCATCTTCAATGGCGCGGCTCCCTCGACCATCAGCGCGAACACACTCTTCGGCACCGGCACGGGAGCTTCGCTAAGGGAAGCCATCGTTTATGTGCGCGACGGACAGGGCGGCGCGTCAGCGATCTCCGGCAATGTGACCGCGCTCGATTTCACCAAGACCGGCCCCGGCTCGCTCGAACTCTCCGGCGCGACGAATCAGTTGAATCCAAACGTCGGCACACGCCAGCCGGTGCTCAGCGTGCAAAACGGCGCGTTCCGCTTCGCCACCACCGCCGCGCAGTTCACCAACTCGCTCCGCCCCGCTGATGTCATCAGCCGCACTGGCAGCTACACGCTCAATGTGAACGAGGCTGGCATCTTTGATCTCAACGCCATCACCAGCACAGCAGTCGGCGGCCTCACCGGCAACGGCACCATTACGAACAACAATGATGCGGCCACCGCAAACCTGCGTGTGACCAACGGCTTCGGCGTTGATCCCACGTTCAGCGGCTCGATCACGAACGGCACCGGCGCTGTCCGCGTGACCAAGAGCGGTGACGGCATCCAGATTTTCGCCGGACACAGCACTTACACCGGCGGCACCATCATTGAGGCGGGCCGCGTCACGAATGCCACCGGGAGCGCGGCGGCTAATGGCACTCTCGACGCTCGCAGGCTCACCGCGCTGGGCGCCGGCCCCGTCACGCTCGCGGGCGGCACTCTCGCCATCAACAACAACTTCGCTCACGCGGAAGTGGAGGACGGCGTGGACTTTAACACCTTCGGCCCAGGGAACGGTTACGACCTGGTGATTCAGGCCGTCGGCCTCTCCAATGGCATCGCGCTGACCAACAACATCTCCTCCATTATCAGCATCAATAGCAGCAACACCGCCCCCGCCATCGGAGTCAGCAACACTGGCATCAACTCCCTGACCATCAACGCGCCGATGCTCACCATCACCGGTGCGGCCACCGCGGCTAACATCGGCCTCCTGCTCGTGAAAGGCGCGACCAACATCAATCAAGACACCGTCATCCGCACCACCACGGGCCGCTTGTTCCTCGCCGGGCAGGTCAATGCGCCGGGCCTCACCATCACCAAGACCGGTTTCAACGGCACAGCGGGCGTTGGAGAACTGGTCCTCACCCACACCGAGGGCGGCGCGGCGCAAAACGATGTCGGTCTTTGGAAAATCTACGGCGGCATCATCAATCCGCGCGCGGCGGATGGCGCGGCCAACCCTCTCGGACTCAATCCCACCGTCGAGATCAACGGCGGCTCCACCAACTATGGCTTGCTTCTCAGCACTGATGGCGACGGCACCGCCGCGACCGAGCGCGTGACCACTTATGCAAACACGAATCTCCGCTTCGGCTCCATGCTGCCAGTGAGCAGCAATGAATTCGTCGCAAGCGGCGCGGGCCGTATCGCCACGGATCGCATCCTGGCGAACAACGACGACAAGACCGTGGTCGTGAACACCCTCCAGGTCGGCGGCGTGCTTGGCAGCGCATATGTCCTCACCACCGGCGGCAGCGGCGACAATCTCTGGGTGAACGGCGCCACCACCTTCACCCGCGACATGTATTTGCAGAACGACCTCGCGCTGACCCTGAACGGCCTCATCAGCGGCAACGGCACCTTTGTGAAGCGCGCAGGCGGCAATCTCTTCGTCAATGCAGATAATTCCGTCATTGGTGGTTACAAAGGCGGCACCGTCCTAGGCGCTGGCGGCACCACTTACCTCGGCAGCCTCGACGGAAATCAGGTCACGTTGAGCGATACCGCCAAACTCGGTGGTCAGGTGATCATCAATCCAGCCTCCCGTCTCCTTATCAACGGCGTGGGCAACGTCGCTACCGGCCAGACCTTCTCCGTCGGCGGCAATCTCAACAACTACGGCGTGCTCGGCATCGGCTCCAACATGACCCTCCAAGCCGTCGGATATCGCGCCCTCGGCCTCGGCGGCATCCAAAACAGCGCCGCTAATTATTATACCAGCGCCTCCAATCCGTCCGCCTCCGTCCTCGCGATCAATACGGTTTATACCCAGCAGCTCGACCAGCTCTCGCTCGGCGATGGCATGGGTTACATTGGCAGCACCACAAATGGCGTCGGTGCCAACGGACTCTACGACGCCGCCAAACTCCTGCCGGGCTTGAACGACACCTTCCGCCTCGGCGCGGGCGGTGCCACCCTCTTCATCGGCCTCAGCAATGCCAATGTGCTTAGCAACATGGACGCGACCTGCCTCACCAATCTCATCGTCGGCGCGCCCATGTCCGTGGAGAACAACAACGTCATCGGCAACGGCTCCGGCACGATCGTCCTGCTCAGCAGCAACAACTACGGCGGCACCACCTGGATCAACCGCAACAGCACACTCGACTTCCGCGGCACCCTCGCCACCTCCAGCATCGAAACTTACGGCGTGCTCAACGTCGCAGGCGAGGCCGGCACCTTCATCGGCGCTGGCGCGGTCACGCTGCGTCCCGGCTCCACTCTTCGTTTTGACAACACCTCCGCTGGTGTGATGCCAGTCGCCGCCACCCAGGGCCGCTGGGCTGATGCCACCGTCGTCGCGCTCAATAATTCAACCGTCAGAATGCAAGGCAACGCCGCGCTCGAGACGCAGGAAACCGTCGGCGGCATCACCACGCAGGGCGGCTCCTTCATCGAGCTGGCACGCGGTGTCATCGGTCGCGGCACCGAGCTGCGCACGCCCTCGATCTCGCGTGTGAGTGGCGGCACCGTGCAACTCAACCACACCACCGCCCAGCTCGGTACCGACGAGCGTCTCCTCATCGCCGGCGGCCCCACGCCCACGGTCACCAACGGCATGGTCGCCCCCTGGATGGTCAGCAACACGGATGTCCAGTTCCTCACTTACAATGCAGACACCGGCTACACGCTCGCTGGTTTCGACCGCAACCAGGCCGCAGCCACCCTCGCGGCGACGGTATCCGGTCCGACCGAGCGTTTGTTGGTCAGTGGCAATGTCGTCCTCAACACGGGCATCGACCTCGAAGCGTACGCCATGCGTCTGAGTGCAAACGTCACCGTCGCCACCGCCACCGACCCCACCGCCCAGCTCATCATCGGCAGCGGCGGCCTGATCATCGAAGGCGCGCGCGCTGTGACCACAGGCATCCAGGCCGGAGCCGGAGCCAGCGAGCTGTTGCTCTACAACAACGCCACCTTCACCCTCGGCGACACCACCGCCGCCAACCGCGCCTTCCAGGGCCAGTTATCCGCCTCCAGCATCACCAAGTTCGGCGGCGGTCAGTTGAGCCTCAACTCCGAGCAGCAGACCTTCACTGGCGACATCCGCGTGCAGGGCGGCTCCCTGGTTCTCCGCTACGTCACCACCGCCGCGCTGCCTGAGACGAACCCCAATTCCAGGGCTGGCGGCAACGGCGGCACCATCTTCATGGAAGGCCCCAACACCACCCTCTTCCTACGCGGCGGTGCTGACGGCCTCACTGGCAACGTCGGCTTCAACAACAGCGTGACCATTGGCGACTACAATCCCATCGTGCAGTTCGACTCGGATCGTCAGGCCACGAACATCTCGAACCGCCGGAACATCATCAACAACAACTTCACCTTCGGCCTGAACAACGCCGAGACCGGACAGATCGCCCGTTTCGTCGGTGCCAACACCTATGACTTCCAACTCGGCAGTGACGCTACAGACCTGCTCACCCTGAATGGCAAATCCGTCTTCCAGGTCGAAGCAGCAGGACAGGATGTGTTCGTAGCCGCCAAGACCACCGGCACCGGCCAGCTCGTCAAATCCCAGGCCGGACTGCTGCAATTGGCGAACGTCACCAATCTCAATGACTGGTCCGGCGGCACCACCGTCATGAACGGCACCTTCCAGGTCTTCGCCAGGTCACCCAATGTGGCAAACCTCGCCTCTTCCAATCTCACGGCGGGCGGTCTCGGCACTGGTGATGCCACACTCACGGGTGGCGCACTCGATTTGCGCCTGGACACGGATAATGGGGCCGACAAGAGCGGCACCTTTGGTCGCAGCGGCACCACTGTGACAGTTACCTCCACGGCGCATGGATACGCCAACGGCCAGGTGGTCAATGTCACAGTCGGTCCTGAGACGGGAACTTTCGTCATCGCCAACGTAGCTGCGAATACGTTTACCTACACAAGCCTTTCCACCGGAACCATCGCAACAGGCACACCGTTTGCATCCAACGGTCCCGACGCGAACCTAGAGCGCGTGCGCTATAGTAGCATCGGCAACGGTCCCAATCTGATCATTGCCGGCAGTTCGACACTTAACTTGGATCGCACCGGCCTGGTCGCCGCAGGCGCGAACAAGCAGATAGGTTTCAACAACCTCACCATCGGCTCCCAGATACTTACCGTCACCGGTGGCAACGGCTACGGCGCCGAAATCACTGGCACCACCACGATGCAAGGGAACATGTTCCTCAATAACACCACCGACTTCGTGCTCAACGGCGCGATCGACGCTGGTGGCGGCGCTCCGGTCATCAATAAGATCGGCACCGGCGTGTTGTGGATTAACAACACGAACCCCGGCCTCGTCGGCCCCACCTTCATCAATGGCGGCATCCTCGACTGGGGTGATCGTCTCACAGGCAACACCACAGCGAAGCTCGGCACGGGCGATATCTTTGTAAATCCCAACGGCGCCATCCGCATCCGCGGTGTGGGCAACCTCAACACCGGCCTCGGCCAGGAGGTGGTGCTCACCAGCACGCCTTACTCCTCAGCGCTGCTGCGAACCGTGGCTTCATTCACCCAGGCACAATTGCAAAGCTTCATCCAGCCGCGTACCACCACCTCCAATGAGGTAACTTACATCTCCTTTGAAGCTGCTCTCGGCGCTAACAACCTTGACCAGAGTCTCATCGGCGATGGCTGCATTTACTTCGGCGCGGTTGGTGACCGCACATACACCGGCTCGGCTGTCGGCTCCTCACTCCTTCCCGGCCTTCCCAATCATCCCAACGCCGTCGTCGGCGGCACGAGCACCAATCCCGTCTATCGTCTCGGCCACAACTCCGGCAACACGCTCATCATCAATCTCACCGAAGCCGGAGCTGGCCTCGGAGATGTCGGCGGCTCCACGGATGTGCAGGTCGGCTCTCTAGCCACTCTCGGACAGACGAACTACAACACGGGCTTCGTCTATTTCCAAGATCAAAATACCTACACCGGCCAGACTGTCGTCTCTCGTGGCCTCACGCTGCGATTCAATACAGCCATGGCTGCTGGCGACACCGCAGGTCCGCTGGGCGTCGGCTCGGCCGGCGCGGCGCTCATTGATGTTTACGGTGGCCTGCGTTCGGAGTCTGGCAGTTCGTTCCAGAACACTGCGCTGACCGCCAACTTCTACACCAACATCAAGCTCCACCCCGGCAGCGCGCTCAGTTTCCAGGACATGGCCGCAGGCGGTGATCGCTGGGAAAATTCCACCCCCATCAACCTCGATGGCGCGACTATCGTTTCCGAGGCCGTCAACAATGCTGACAACGGTTCTGAGACGATTGGTGCTCTCACCTTTGACCGTGGTGCTCGCATCAACCCGACCTCCGAGGGCACGGGCGATTCCTTCCTCACCGTCGCCTCCGTCACGCGTGCCACAGCTAGCGCGGGCGCGGGAACAGGCCGTGGCACACTGGTCATCAATCCAACCGCCACCGCCGTTCTCGGTGCTGCCGCGACTGCGGGCGTCGCTCAGACGCAGGTGATCTTTTCCACCGCCCCGGCTTCCGCCTCATCGGCAGTGCCGGACATGCTCCCCGGTTATTACATTGACGGCAACGGCCACCGCTTCCTCTCGCACAATGCCACCACCGGTGTCGTCCCCGTTGCTGATGGCACCATGGTCCCATTCACCGCAGGCATGACAGCCGGCACTGCTGTCGTCAATGTCACGGCCGCCACCACGCTACCTGATTTCAATCCCGTCATCTACGGTCTGCGCGGCGGTGCCTTCACGCTGAACAGCCCCACTGGTGCCAACAACGACGCCACCATCACCTTCGCAGGCAGCGGCGCGGACATCGGTGCCGTGGTCAGTTCAGGCGCTTTCGTCATCAACCCTAATCTCAAGTTTGGCGCGACAGGCACCAACGAGGCGCTCTTTTACGCAGGTGGCGGCATCATCACCCTCAACGGCAATCTGACTGCGGGCAGTGTCACCAAGTTCGGCACCAACCAGCTTGTCATTGCCAATGACCAGAGCGATGCCGCGCGCGGCACCGGCCAGGGCTACAGCGGTGGATGGTTCGTCAACGAAGGCTCGCTGACTCTCAACACCTTTGGCTCTGCTGGCAACACCGGCACAATCCTCGCTCCCAACGCCATCGTGCTCAATGGCAACCAGTCCAGCACAGCCACACTCTTCCTCCGCGCCCAACCTGCGGACACGCTGCTGAACTACACCTACACCTCCGGCAAAATCATCGCCGTGGACACCGCCACCATTGACTGGGATCCCGGTGCCGATGACCGCGTCCACACGATCGCAGACATCGAAATCCAGCAGTCCGGCGGCATCGGCAACGCGACGGCCAACGGCACCGTCGATGCCCAGCTTCGTATCGTGAATGTGCGCAGTCGCAGCATCCTCGCTGCAGGCCAGCTAACCATCACCAACAACGCCATCCTCAACGTGGATGCGACCAACACACCAAACACCTTCATCGGCGTCAGCAACAACGCCGCCAACCTCACCAACGGCGGCAGCAACGGCATGTCAGTCGCCTCGTTGAACGGCACCGAGCGTCTCACAAAATGGGGTGACGGTTATCTCTATGTGCGCGGAGCCAGCCCAACCTTCTCCGGCACCATGGTCATTGATCAAGGGGCCGTTCAAGTCACACACAACCAGTCCCTCGGTTCCGGTGCGCTCACGGTGAACCGCTACGGCGTCCTCGACATCGGCGTCGCCAACTTTGTAGCCACAAACAGTAGCGTCACCATGAACGAAGGCTCCGTCGAGCGCTGGAGCGTCGATGGCGCGCGCACTGGCTCGGTGAATCTCGGCAAGGGCTCACTGCAAGTCGGCGCTGATCAGACTGGCACTGTGAACGTCGTCCTCAACGGCGGCACCATTGAAGGCTGGCTGCGCACCGACGACATCACCGCCACCAGCACGGACACCGGTGTGTTCCGCAACCTCGGCCCCAATGTCAGCGTCACCCTCGCGGGGAACTCTACCGTCGGAAACCCCTACTACCTCGGCACCAACGGCCTCGACAGCGGCAGACAGACCAACGACAACCGCCCCACCAATGACAATATCGGCACCGGTGCAACGCTCAACATCCAGGGCGTCATCAGCGGCTCCTCCAGCATCACCAAGGTCGGTTACGACACCGTCATCCTCTCCGGAGCAAACACCTATGACGGCGGCACCCTCGTATCCGGCGGCACCCTCAAGCTCGGCCGCAATGACGCTCTCGCAGCCAACGGCAATGTCACGACCAACTCCAACGGAGTGCTCGATCTCAACGGCAACAACCAGACCGTCGCCCAGCTTTCCAATCCGGTGAACCTTCCCTCACCCACCGTCACCAGCGGCTTCGTCACCAACTCCGCCGCTCAGACCAACACCCTCACCGTCGGCAACGGCGTCGCCTCCAACTTCACCTACAGCGGCATCATCCAGCACAACGTCGCGGTGACCAAAACGGGCAGCGCGGTCTTCACTCTCGACAACGCCAACACCTACAAAGGCAAGACCGACATCACCGCAGGCACAGTGAAGCTCGGCGTGACCGCCAGCATCGACGACTCGCTCTGGATTGATATAAACTCCGGTACCACGCTCGATGTCGCCGCAAAAGGCGCGGGCGGCTACACCTTCGACGGTAAAATCAGCGGCGGCGGCACCGACGCGGCGGGCACCACCTTCGCCACCGTCACGAACTCCGCTCGCATCTCCGGTACCCTCATCATCGGCGATCATGTCGGCGAGGTCTGCACCATCGGCACGCTCTCCCCTGGCGGCAGCAGCAATCCTCTGGACGTGAGCACAGGAGGCAATCTGATCGGCCACATTTACACCGACTCGGCCCTCACCCTCTCCGGCGCGCTCATCGGCAGCTCTCCCTCGCTGCCCGTCTCGCGCCTCACCATGCAGCTCAACGGCTCCACTACCACCCTCGCTTCCCTCGGCTACACCACAGGTGACATGGCCGCCTTCATCGACGGCCTCACCGGCCTCGAACCAGCCCTCAACGGTGGCGCTGGAAACCTCGCCAATCACGACTACATCAACGTCGGCGGCGCGCTCACGCTCACCCAGAATGGCCGCATCGACGTGGCCTACTTCGGCGCCTACACACCCGTCCTCGGCGATGTCTTCAACCTCTTCGACTGGGGCAGCCTGACCAATAACGCCTTCAACGTCGGCGCCCGAAACCAGGACGGCACCGAGAACAACGACCTCAACCTCCCCACGCTCTCGGACAGCAGTTGGAAATGGGACACCAGCCGCTTCGCCTCACAAGGCATGCTCGCCGTCGTCACCATCATCCCCGAGCCAAGCCGCGCCATGCTCCTCCTCATCGCTCTCTGCGGTGTGATGCTCCGTCGCCGCAGACTTTCCTGAGGGTGCCCGAAATTTTAGTCCCGAAAACAAAGTTTCGGAATTTAGGATTGACCTCAGAGGTCATTTCCTCATACCATCGCAGAAAGTTCCGAACCTGCGAAACTCAAAAGCCATTTAACGGGTTCCACCACTTCGCGCGCCAGCTTCTACAATTCCAACCCTGACTCCATCCGACCATGCGTTCTTTATTCGTGTCCCATCTGTCGCGCCTCGTCGCGGCACTCGTTCTTGGTTTTACCGCGACGGCCTCCGCGAGTCCTGATCAATACACCACGCCGGGCACGGGACCTGCCGATGGCTTGTGTGATGTGTGGCAGGCGGTGTTCAATGGCTGGGGGCTTCCGGCGAACGGGGACGCTGACAATGATGGATGCTCGAACGCGGTGGAGTCCATCTCGGGCACCAACCCGTTTCTCGCGGGGGATTGCCTGAGCGTGGGCGACACGGCCATCTCCGCAGGCTTTGTGGTTTTCTCCTTCGCGGCTGAGGCGGGCAAGCAGTACAAGGTGCTGAGCAAATCGACTCCAGGGGGCACCTTCACGACGGTTGTGAATCTGGCGAAGATCAATGGCGCGACCCAATTGCCCGGCGTGACATTATTTGTCCCGTCTGCTGACACGAATTTCCCCGCTCCCACGACGCTGAGCGTGACGAAGACGGGCGCCAGCAACTTTTACAAGCTGGAGGTCTCGGACATCGACTCAGACGGCGACACTATCAGCAACTGGGCGGAGATCAGGACAGGATTGAATCCAGCGCTGGCGGACTCGGATGCCGATGGCACGAGCGATCTCAATGAGCTGCTCGCCGAGCTGCAGGTGACGGGTACGGACGCCATCACCATCGCGGCGACGGAGCCGTTCGCGTATGAGGATGGCCCGCAAGCCGGCTGCCTCACCGTGAGCCGGACCCTGGGGCTGATCCCGCTCACCGTGACTTATGCGATCACCGGCACGGCGACGCCGGGGCTGGCGGCGGATTTCACGGACGCTCCTGTCCCCTCGCAAGCGGCCGGTTCGGTTTTCTTCGGCTTTGGCGTGAAGACGGCGTGCATCTTTGTGAATCCCAACGCGGAGGATCCCACTGATGTTCTCGAAGGCAGCGAGTCCGTCACCGCGACGCTCATGACGCGCAGCACCACCGCCGGTGTGCCGCCGCCGCCGATCGATCAAAACAAAAAGGTGGCCACGGTGATCATTCAAAACACCACGGCGGCGACGGGCACGGGCCTCTATGCGCGCTATTATGATCACTCGAGCACCACTTCCATCGACGCGGCGAACTTCGGCACCACGGGCACTTATGTTTTCACACGCGGCACACCGACAACCACGGGCACCATCGTGGTCACGGCTCCGGCACCGATGTTCGCGGGATTGCTGGTGGGGCATCAGGTGAAGCTCACCTTCACCTCCGGCAACGCGGCCATCGACAACGCGACCTTTGATCATCAAAACTACACGGTGACCGCTGTCGGCGCGGGATCATTCACGGTGTCGATCACATCGGGCACCGCGTTCGGGATCACCACGACTAATGGGAACTGCGCTTTCAGCATCCAGACCATCCCACAGCCGGGTGTGATCAACCGCGTCGATGCCACGGTGAACGGCGACTGGATGGGCGGCACGCCCAATGGCGTGGGCGTGGCTGCGGCGGCCGGGACGACGCCGACGAATGTGCCGGACAATTACTCGGACACGTTTGAAATGTATCTCAGTCCGGCGACGGCGGGATCTTACCGCTTCCAGCTCGACGCGGATGACAAGGCGCGGGTGCTCCTCGATTTGAATCTCAACGGCACCTTTGATCTGCCCGGCGAGCAAGTCGTCGAGCACGGCTGGGACACACTCGCCACCGTGACGCCGGACGATGGCGTGCCTGACGACGAGGTGATCGGCACATTCAAGATCGGCGTCGGCAACGCGCTCGCTGTGCCGGGGAGTCCGGCGGCGCGATACAAGATGCGCGTCGAGCATGTGGAGACGACCAACGAGGCGCGCTGCCGCCTGCAATGGAGCCGCGATGGTGGCACCTTTGCCAACATCCCGCAGGGCGAGCAGCTCACGCACACGCAGGCAGCGACGTACACTTGGGTGCGCACAAACGCGACGGCGGGCGTGGCGACGGTGACACTGACCGGGCACGGGCTTGTGAACAGCAACCCAGTCTCCATTGCTTTCTCCTCCCGCAATTTGTTCACGCCAAACATTTCCGACCTCGCTGGCTACAACAACACCAACTTCACCGTCGCCAACGCAGCGGCGAACACCTTCGATGTCGCGGTCACGGGCACAAACCTACCGGCGACGGATGCCACGGCGGGGAATTGCTTTCTTGAAGGCCGTCCGCTGAGCACGACCACAGGCGTGTATAACAAGACCTACACGAACACGACCTTCGCCAACACCCCTGGCCGCGTGGGTGTGGACGCGGCGGTGACCACGAGCAACAACGGCCTCTGGGGCACGGGCACGCCGGACCTCACGCTGATCAATCCCGACACCTTCTCCATCCGCTGGACGGGCCAGGTGCAGCCGCAGTTCACCGAGGAGTACACCTTCGTCGTTCACGCTGATGAAGGCATCACGCTGCGGCTCAATGGCCAGGTGCAGCAGATGAAAACCCACGTCAGCGCAGATCAAGGCGGCAGCACTTACAGCTACGATACCGCGACGGGCGACACAGTCGTCACTTACACAAACGCGGTCATGCCGGCCAGCAGCTTCGTCGTCGGCGAGACGATCCGTTTGAATCCCACCACGGGCAATCTCAACTACAGCGCCGGCTCGACCTACGCTTACGACTCCGGCACGGGTAACATGGTGGTGACTTACTCCAGCATGACCAACTTCCTCGCGAGCGGCTTCACTAATGGCGAGACCGTCTTCCTCGATCCTACGAATGGCAATCTTACCACCCTCGCCTCGCTGCCTTATGTTATCACGGCGTCGGACGCCACCAGCTTCACCGTGAGCATCGGCGCGGGACTCTTCACCACCGGCGGCGGCAATGTGAATATTCTCGACACCA
>JANPIW010000230.1:0-8069 GCA_031425215.1 Verrucomicrobiaceae bacterium | reverse complement strand
GCAGCAGCGCCCAGCGCGGCTGAGCCGGCGAGATTCGGCGTGGTGAAATCCACGGTGCTGCCCTTCAGACGTGTGAGGCTCGCGAGGGTCAGCGTGCTCTGGCTGGCATCAGGCACGCTCGCGCTTGTGCCCTTGCCGGTGATGAACGTCGTCTCCCCACCGGTCAGGGTGAGCGCGCCGAGCGTCTCGGTGTAGATGTTCCCGGTGCCGCCGGCGTTGTCGAAGCGGAGGTTCCCGCCTGCGGAGTTGATGGGGATCGTGTCTGCGATGCGGTTGTTGTTATTGCCAGGGGCCACGCTGACGGAGTTAGTGGAATCTGTGAAGTTGGCATTGGCGCTGATGTTGAACTGGGTGCCATTGGCATTGACCGAGGTGATCAAGGCCCCAGCGGGAATGTTCGGCCCGGACACTGCCATGCCCACGGTCAGTCCCGCCGTGCTCGGCACGGTGATCGTGGCGTTGCCATTCGTCGTGGCAGCGGTGTTCGTGAAGGAGGCACCCGCTCCATATGTGAGGTGCAGCGTGCCGCCTGCAACATTCACCGCCGAGGTCTGGGTGAACGAACCATTGGCTCCAGCCAGACGCAGGCCGCCACCTGTGATTGTGGTGGCGCCTTTGTGACTGAGGTTCTGTGTGAGCGTCACCGTGCTGCCGCCATCCTTGGTCAGCAGTCCTGAACCGGCCCCGGCGGCCGCTGTGACATTCTGATTAAAAATGTAATCCGCCGTGGCATTGAAGCTGAGTGTGGAGGTGGCGCTGTTGAGCAGGATGTCGCTGCCGAAGGTGTTGTTGCCCAGGTTTTGCAAGCGGAGGATGCCATTGTTCACCGTGGTGATCCCGGTGTAGGTGATGCGGCCGCTGTTCAGCGTGAGGGTGGCGCTGCCGTTTTTCACCAGCGCGATGCTGCCCAGGCCGCTGCCGTTTCTCAGGTTGCCATTGTAAAACGAATCCGCCGCACCCATGTCGAGTGTGAGCGTGGAGGTGGTGCTTGCGTTGTTCTCGATCACACCGCCGCCGGAGGAATCGCTGATGCCCGTGAGTGTCTCATTCTGGCCGACGAGACGGAGGAACCCCGCGCCATCGAAACGGATCGTGGCCGCGTCATTGATCTGCTGGGACTGCGAGAGCTGGATGACGGTGCCTGTGTTGCCGTCAAACGTGCCATTCCCCAGCCGGATCGTGGTGGAGAAAATCGCGTTGCCGCCTGTTGCATTGAGAAAGGTGGTGCCGCCCGTGGTTTTGATGACTGTGTCACCAGTCCAGCCGTTGAGGCCGGTGAGCGTGAGGTTGTTGTTGCCGCTCTTGATGAGCATTTTTCCAGCGCCACCGTCGCTGATCTCACCGGTGATGGTCATGGCCACGCGGTTGTAGAGGTAGAGGTCGGAGGCCAGATCGATCTTGGCCGTGATGACATCCGTGCCGCCCGTGACCTTGTTCAATTGCGCCGCCGTGCCCAGCGCACCCACTCCGGCCCAGGTTTGGTTGTTGAAAATCAGCTTGTCACCCGTGGAGCTGCTGATCGTGTAAATGTTCCCGCCGTTGCGATCTCCGAGATTCAACACGCCAATCGTTGCGGAGCCTGCCAGATTGATAACCTGGTTCCCCGTGATGTCCGCCGTCACATGTGCGATCTCGCCTGCCCCGTTCGGCGCTGTGTTGGGCAGCCAGTTGGTGTTGGTGGCCCAGTTGAAAGTGCCACCCCCAGTTGGCAGCCAGCGGACGACAACGACCTGACCCTGCGCTGTGAGGTCTGTCATCACAAAGGTAATGACAAGCGCGGCAAGGATTCTGAAGGGGGATGAGTTCATGGGTGGATTTGATCTTTTTCTCCGGGCTACTGTTGTCGCAAAATGACGCTCGTTTGACAAGCCTATTCTTGGGCGCGCACGACTTTCGCGCGCGGGAATCGTGCTTAACCCATCTAGGGGTTCTCCGCCAGCCCCATCACCACGTCCCGGGCACACTGATCCCCGGCGGAAAAAACGTGAAGGCGTGCGGTCAGTCCAGGCGTGCATAAGTCACGGCCTTTTGACCGCAACGGAGGCGGATCGCTCAATCGGCGTGCAGAACCATTTTAGCCTGCAAAGTTTGCCGAGGTGCGTCGCATGGCTTTCATCCCGCCCTTGTGAATTCCCAAACAGTTGGCCGGAGAAACCTTCTGTGCTATCGAGGCGGCCTTTGTTCCATGCGCATTCTTTTCATCGGCACGGGCGACATCGGGTTGCCTTCTCTCGAATGGCTTCTCTCGTCGCCAAAACATCAGCTCGCCGGCGTGGTGACGCAGCCGGGCAAGCCGGTGGGGCGCAAACAGGTGCTGACGCCGCCGCGCGTGAAGACGATGGCGCTGGCGGCTGGTGTGCCGGTTTTGCAGCCTGAAAAAATCCGCCGCGCGGTGGATGAACTGGCGGCGCTGCGACCCGAAGTGGCGGTGGTGATCGCTTACGGCCAGATTCTTTCCCGCGCGGTGCTGGACGTGCCAGAGCGCGGCTGCATCAATGTCCACACGTCCTTGCTGCCGAAGTACCGCGGTGCCGCGCCCATCCAGGCGGCGATCCGCGCGGGCGATGCGGAGACAGGCGTGACGATCATGTTCATGGACGAAGGGCTGGACACGGGGGACATCATCCTCACGGAGACGACGCCCATCGCGCGGGATGAAACGGGCGGCTCGCTGCACGACAGGCTGGCCCTGCTCGCCCCCGCCGCGCTGGAGCGTGCGCTGGATCTGATCGCAACTGGGACCGCGCCGCGCACGCCGCAGGACAACGCCCTGGCCACGCACATCGGCAAGCTCACGCGCGAGCATGGCCGCGTGGACTGGAGCCGGAGCGCGACGGAGATCGAGCGCGCGATCCGCGCCCACACGCCGTGGCCGGGAAGCTTCTGCCTGTTGCCGGGCGGCGCGGCGCAACTCAAGATTCACGCCGCGCGGGTGATCGACGGAGAGGTGTGCCCGCGCGCCGGCACCATCGTGGCGGCGGATGCAAAGGGCGGATTCATCGTGTCATGCGGCACCGGCTTGATCGAGCTGCTGGAGGTGCAGGCGGAGGGCGGAAAGCGGCTGCGAGCGGCGGAGTTTTTGCGCGGGCACGCTCTGGAAGCGGGAGCAATGATGGGCTGACCAGCCGGAATCGAAGCGCTGTCAAAAAAAAGCACGCGCTGCGGTGATGTCGGCGGCGATTTGATCCTTGAGCGCGTCCAGGCCGCTGAATTTCTTTTCGGCGCGCAGGTGTTTGGTGAAGACGACCTCCATCGTGCTGCCGTAAATGTCGCCCGCGAAGTCGAGCAGGTGAACCTCAAGCGTCAGCGCTGCGGCGCCGCCGGTGATGGTGGGACGGCGGCCGAGATTCGCCACGCCGCGATGCGCGTCGCCATTCAAAAGAGCACGCACGGCATACACGCCGGCGGGCGGGAGCTGCTCGGTTTCGTAGTCGATGTTTGCCGTTGGGAATCCGAGCTGCCGTCCGAGTTTGTCGCCTTCGATGATCTTGCCGAAGACGGTGTAGTCTCGGCCGAGCAACAGTCGCGCTTTGGCAAAACCGCCCACGCTCACGGCCTCGCGGATCAGTGTGCTGCTCACCACCTCCCCCGCGATGCGAACGGGCGGCACGCCGTAAACTCCGAAGCCAAGCTCCTGGCCCATGTCCATGAGCAGATGAATGTCGCCCGCGCCGCCTTTGCCGAAGCGCCATGAGTATCCGACCGAGACAAAGCCCAGCGGATTGCACGCATCAGCGAGAGCGAGGGTGAAATCGCGCGCCAGCGTCGCAGCGAATGCCGCGTCGAACGGACAGAGGAGAACATGGCTGATTCCCTGCTGCTCCAAAATGCGAAGCTTGTGCGTCGTGGAGCAAAGCAGGTCCGGCACCGAATCGGGCCGCAGCACATGGAGCGGATGCGGATCAAAGGTCATCACCACCGCCGTGCCGCCGTGCTGCGCCGTGTGCTCCACCGCCGCGCGGATCACCTCCTGATGCCCGAGATGCACACCATCGAAAACTCCGATCGCCAGCGCGACAGGGCCTGGGAGGGATTGCAACTCAGAGATGGAATGAAGAACGGTCAACCGCGCCATGTTGGTGATGATCATTGAGAATCAGCTCTCATACTTCATCCCAAGCACACACGCTTCGGCAAGGTGGAACAGCCTCTCAAGCTCGGGAACGTCCAGCGGCAGCCTCGCTCTGGCTAGACAATCGAGCATCTCGTCACGCTTAATTCGCTCCTTGGTGATCATCCACTGAATCTCGGCCATGTGCCCGGAATCGGCGCCACGCATCATCTTGGTCAGGATCAGGTCCAACGTCGCCGGACGATGCAGGATGATGTGCTGGAGAATAGGGCGGTGAACTCTGACGCGATGGGCCGCCCAGTCCGGCCTCAGGAACAACTGCCACTCCTCGAAGATGTGCGTCAGATAAAGGCCAAGCTCTTTGAGTTCGACATTCGTGTGTGTCAGGGCATCCCAGAACTCCGTGTCTAGATCCATCGCTGCGGATTCTGCCTCGGGAACCACCGCATCGACATCCATCGTCGTTCCATATTCATCAGGCGGCGCGTCGAAACCGAGCCAGAGCGCAGCTTTGCCGATCAATGTCAGCCCGACCTGATGCTGCAACCGAGCATCAAGCGCTTGGAGAATGCGGCTGGGGTTATCACGCTGCATAGCCTAGCGACACAGCTTTCACTGGCCGTAGCCATACGGGCTTTCCCATCTTGCCCGGACCGATTTTGCCGGGGATCGATACATAACGCGAATGGTGGGGCAGGACTCCCTCCGCCGGCATGGATGCTGACGGCGTCAGTGCATCGGCCAGTTTTTTCCAAAAATCATTCTCCGGCTCATAGCGAGTGCCTGCGAGGGCGATGTGGCGCACCACGGCTTCGCTCCGTTCGTATCGGGTGCAGCGGATGATCTCGCCGACGTCATTCCCAGGATGACTCAGCATCATGGCTCCGACACGGATCATCCACGGGTCGTATGGATTCGCGATACTGAGCAAGGTAAGCGCCAGTTCTTCATTCGAAAACGCGTCCTCCACAACCTTCTGTGCCGGAGGCCTGTCTGCTTGAATGAAATGAAAACACCCGCGAGCCACCGCTTCGTCGATGAGGTCTTTCTCCTTCACCAGACCGAGACGCCTCGCCCTCTGTCTCAAGAACGACAGATGGGTCGTGGTGCCAAGCTTTCGCGCCAGCGTGTCAGATTGCATTGATGCCAAAGCTAGCGCAATCCATGCCCGCGACAATGGCCTTCTCCATCACAGACGAACGGATGTCCGTTGAGATTTGCGCTTTCCCGCCTCTCATGCCGCAGTCTCACAATCTCAACTCATCTGACACCAACCATGTATTTCCTCGGCATCGACAGCGGCACGCAGAGCACGAAGGCCATCGTGCTCGATCTCGACACGGGCAAAATTCTTGCCAGCGGCAGCAAAGGTTATGATTTGATCAAGGGGCTGCCGGCTGGTCATCTTGAGCAGCATCCGCAGGCGTGGATCGACGCGGTGGATGCGAGCATCAAGCAGTGCCTCGCGAAGCTGGGAAAAAAGAAAAGCCTCATCCGCGGCATCGGCGTGAGCGGGCAGCAGCACGGGCTCGTTGCGCTGGATGCGAAGGATGAAGTAGTGCGGCCGGCGAAGCTGTGGTGCGACACTTCCACTCAGGCGCAGTGCGAGCAGATCGCGCATGAGTTTGGCGGGCAGCCGGGCGTGATCCATCTCGCGGGCAATGCGATGCTGCCGGGGTACACGATCCCGAAGCTGATGTGGATGAAACAGAAGGAGCCGAAGAATTTTGCGAAGACGCGGACGATCCTGCTGCCGCACGATTACATCAACTTCTGGCTCTCCGGCGTGAAGCGCATGGAGTACGGCGACGCGTCAGGCATGGGCATTCTCAATGTGCGCACGCGGCAGTGGTGCCATGAGATCACCGACTTCATCGACAAACGAGTGCGCGAAATGCTGCCGCCGCTCGGCTCCTCGCGCGCGGTGCATGGAACGCTGCGCGCTGATCTCGCAAAGAAGTGGGGCCTCAGCGACGGTGTGATCATCAGCGCAGGCGGTGGCGACAACATGATGGGCGCGATCGGCACCGGAAACATCAAGCCCGGCGTGATCACCGCGAGTTTCGGCACCAGCGGCACGCTTTACGGCGTGGCTGGCGAGGCAGTCGTCGATGGCCAGGGCGAAGTGGCAGCGTTTTGCGACAGCACGGACCAGTGGCTGCCGCTCGTCTGCACGATGAACGTCACCGTCGTCACAGAGCAGATGCGCGCGATGTTTGGCTGGGATCACAAGAAACTCGAAGCTGCCGTGAAGAGCGTGTCCGCCGGAGCCGATGGCCTGCTCATGCTGCCCTATTTGAATGGCGAGCGCACACCGAACCTCCCCAACGGCAGCGGTGTGATGCACGGCATGAGAACCGCGAACACCACACCCGCGCACTTCGCCCGCGCCGCGATGGAAGGCGCGACGCTCGGCCTCGCATACGGCTTGAAGCGCTTCCGCGATCTCGGCATGTCGCCCAAAGAAATCCGGCTCACCGGCGGCGGCAGCAAGAGCGCGACATGGCGGCAGATCGCGGCGGATGCGTTCAATGCAGAAGTCGTCACGCTCTCGACAGCCGAAGGCGCGGCACTCGGCGGCGCGATCCAGGCGGCGTATGCGGAAGCTGGCGGCAAAATCAGCTATGAGAAACTTTGCAAGCAGCTCGTGAAGCTCGACGAGAAAACGCGTTGCAAGCCGAACAAGAAAAACGCCAGCCTCTACGCCGCGCAGCTTGAGCGGCAGATGGAGCTGACGGGGAGGCTGTCGCAAGCCGGGTGGTTATGAGCGAGCCGGTTTTATCAGGGGATGCCAGTGACAAGGCTTCGCCGGGGGAAGTGAATCCACGGTTGCTCCTCCGCATCATCCTGACGGTTTTCTGCGTCACTTCGGGCTTTGCATCCTGGCTGGCGTTGTGCGTGCTGCCTGTGTTCAGCAGACTCTATCGATTTCTGTCTGGATCTGAGGGCAAACTACCAGCTTTGACGGACAAGGCTTTCGAACTGGCTAACTTTTTCCCAGCGCCCTTTGTTGGCGTGGTCGGACTGGCTGGAGTTGGAATTGTGACCGCATGGGTGGCCCATAAGCCGTGGGCATTCACAGCATCGGCGATTTGCGCATTGGCTCTTTTTGCGCTCTGTCTTTGTCTGGGTTTCGCCTGTGTGTTGCCACTGTTATCCATCACCTATGAAATGAGCGATGGTAGCTCACGCTAATTAAGCTCGCTGTCTCATGGCCAAGATACGCATCAAATCCGCTGGCAAGATTCTCGCGTGGCTGCTGCGTGGCATTGGCACGACATTGCGGTTCGAGATTGTGGATCGTGCGGGCGCGTTTCGCGGATTCAGGCCGGGTTTCATCTGGGCCTTCTGGCATAACCGGATGTTGCTGGTGCCTTGGTTTCATGAGCGCTGGTTTGGTCATGTGCCGGGCACCATTCTCAGCAGTCCCAGCGGCGACGGACAGATCATCGCTGACCTGGCCTCAGAGTTTGGCATCGAGGCGGAGCGCGGATCGTCTTCGCGGCCGCAGCAGGGCATGAGCGCGTTGATCGCCCTCGCAGGCAAAGTGCGCGATGGTTTTGACATCGGCATCACACCCGACGGACCGCGCGGGCCGAAGTATCAAGTCCAACCAGGCATCATCAAGCTGGCCCAGCTCACTGGTGGCGAGATTATGCCGGTGCATGTCCATTACAGCCACGCCATCCGCTTCAAGACCTGGGATGAGTTCATGCTTCCCCTGCCCTTCTCGCGCGTCACGATCATCTTCGACACTCCGCGCACGGTGCCGCGCCGCATGAGCGAGGAGGAGTTTGAAAGTGAACGCGCCAGTCTTGAGCGGCTGCTCATCGACGGAGTTGCTGTGAAAAAAACGCCCTGTCATTCCTGACATTCCCGCCAATCCTGTCGCCATGCAGCTCATCAAAGGAACCGAAGTCGCCGAAAAAGTACTCGCTGAATGTCGCGCCGATATTGTCACGCTCGCGGCGCAGGGAAAAAAGCCCGGCCTGGCCGT
>JANPIW010000229.1:0-34698 GCA_031425215.1 Verrucomicrobiaceae bacterium | reverse complement strand
GCGATCCGCAAATACAAGGAGCTGCTGCCCGAGACGGACTATGAGTACCTCTTCGATCCCTACTGGGTCAGCGCGTATCCCTATCGCGTCGAGCTGGTCAAAGAAGACACGCAGATCGTGCAGGTCACCGTTCGTAATTTTCGCGACCGCGCGCAGCGCCATCACATCGCGCTCAGACTTCCACCCGGGACCGAGGCCGAGCCGAGCGTGCTCGAAGGCACCGTCGCCGCGAAGAGCCGCCAAACTTATCCCGTGAAGCTCACCGTCAAAGATCGCGCCAAGCTGCCAGCAGGCGTCCTGATCGTGCCCTTCGACATCACTCTCGATGAGCGGCACCACGGGGAGCTGTTTGATTTCATTTTGCTGGGCAAGGAGGTGCCCGTCGCGAAATGAAACATCCAATGTCGAACAGGGAACATCCACGTCAGAATGAAGAGCCGCGAAGTGTCAGACTTCATTATTCAGCCTGCCTCATGGGATGTTGGATGTTCTTTTTCTGCGCATCTGCCGCTGCTGACACCGCCTTCTTTGAGCAAAAGATCCGTCCCGTGCTCATCGAGCAATGCTACGAGTGCCATAGCGCGCAGGCGAAGAAGCTGAGGGGCAATCTTTATCTCGACTCGAAGGCCGGCTGGCAGAAAGGCGGCGACAGCGGCGAGCCTGCGATCATTTCGGGGAAGCCGGAGGCGAGCCTGCTCATCCGCAGCATCCAGCATCTCGAAGCTGATCTCACCATGCCGCCGAAAAAACCGAAGCTGCCCGACGCGATCATCGCCGATCTCGTGACGTGGGTGCGCATGGGCGCGCCCGATCCGCGCGAGGGCGTGAAGATCGAAGCGAAGCGTGGAGACAAATCTTGGTGGTCGTTGCAGCCGTTGAAGGAGGATCTCCTCGTCACGGGCGACATTGATTCGTTGATCGAGGCCGCACTGAAAGAGAATGGACTCACGTACAGTCCGCCTGCTGATCCGCGCACACTCATCCGGCGCATGACTTATGACATGCACGGACTTCCACCAACAGCGGAAGAGGTAGATGCATTCGTGCGAGACTGTGAGACGAGCACTCGAGCAAATAAGGATATGATCGCGCGCTTATTGAGCAGCCCCCGTTACGGCGAGCGCTGGGGCCGGCACTGGCTCGACGTGATCCGTTTTGGCGAGAGCAACGGCTTCGAGCGCAACTTCATCATCGACGATCTCTGGCCGTTCCGAGATTACGTCATCCGGTCCATCAACGACGACAAACCCTTCAATCAGTTCATCACCGAGCACCTCGCCGGCGATGTGATCGGGAAGGACAATCCGCAGGTGGAGATCGGCAGCGCGTTTCTCGTCGCCGGACCTTATGACGACGTGGGCAACGCGGATGTCGTGGCGCAAAAGAACATCCGCGCCGCCACGATTGACGACATGATCACGGCCACCGGCAGCGCGTTCCTCGGCCTCACTGTGAACTGCGCGCGTTGCCACAACCACAAGTTTGATCCCATCCCGACAGAGGATTACTACCGGTTGCGCGTCGCGTTTGAGGGTGTCACGCACGGCAGGCGCGTCGTTGCCACGAAAGAGCAGCGCGAGTCTCATGCGGCGGCGATGAAGCCGCTGACTCAGCAACTGCAAAAGCTCGAAGCGCAGCAGGACAAGCTGGACCAGGACATCGACACGCGCGCTAAGGCCGCGTTTGCAAAATCCAAACCGGCGCGGCCCAAGATCGACCAGCACGGCACGAGTGAAAACTTCGTCCCAGTCGAGGCGCGGCAGTTGCGCTTCGTCATCCATTCGCTCACCAGCGATCATCAATCCGCCAGGACGCCACGCAACGGCGGCTCCGGCGGAAAGCTCACCGAGTTCCAGGTCTGGAGCGCCGATGATCCGCAGCGCAACGTCGCCCTCGCATCGAACGGCACCAAAGCCGATGGTGCGAAGGCCGCGACCGCCGAGGATTTCCCTGAAGCTTACGGCCCGCAGTACTGCATCGACGGCATGACGGGTGAGGCGTGGTTCATCGGCCAGCCCGCCGTGCTCACGCTCACCTTTGCGCGGCCGGAGAAATTCAACCGCATCACTTTCATCAACGCGCGCGGCGATCGCGACACCGATGAAAGCAAAGTGCGTGGCGCGACGCCGTGTGAGTACGAGGTGCAGGTCTCCACCGATGGCAAAACCTGGCGAACCATCGCCACAGACGAAGGCCGTGAGCCGTGGACACCCGCGCATGGCATCGCCAGAGCGCGGCGCGAGATCATCACGGCAGAGGAAACCAAAGCGCTGTCCGAGTTTGGGAAACAGATCGCGGAGGTGAAAAAGCAGATCGCCGCCGTGCCCGCGTTGCCGCAAATGTGGGCAGGCATGTTCGCACAGCCGAAAGCGCGCACCTTCGTGCATCAAGGTGGCGATCCGACGAAGGAGCTGGAGCCAGTTGTGCCCGCGAGCCTCAACGTTCTCGATCAAATCACGAAGCCCTTCGCGCTCAAACCCGACGCGGCCGAGGGCGAACGCCGCCTCGCACTGGCAAAGTGGATTACCAATGATGACAATGCGCTCACCGCGCGCGTGCTCGTGAACCGCGTCTGGCATTACCATTTCGGCACCGGCCTCGTCGATACGCCAAGCGACTTCGGATTCCTCGGCAGCAAGCCCACGCATCCCGAGTTGCTCGATTACCTCGCCGCGCGTTTGATTCAGAATGGATGGAAGCTCAAGGAGTTGCACCGGGAGATTTTGCTCTCGAAGACCTATCAGCAGGCATCAAGTGTTCAGGCCGCGAACCAAACTGAGCACTTCAAAAGAGGCATCAGTTCGGACGCAGGCTCCCGTCTCCTTTGGCGCTTCCCACCGCGACGGCTGAGTGCGGAAGAAATTCGCGACACCATCCTGACTATCGCCGGCGAAATGAAACTCGAACCTGCGGGCGGCCCCGGCTTCCGACTCTACAAGTTCTCTCAGAACAACGTCAGCACCTACTTCCCGCTCGATCAGCACGGCCCCGAGACGTACCGCCGCGCCGTGTATCACCAGAACGCGCGCGCCAGTGTCGTCGATGTGCTCAATGACTTTGATCTCCCCGACATTTCCTTCGCCGCGCCAAAACGCGCGAACACCACCACGCCGATGCAGGCGCTCACGCTGCTCAATCACTCCTTCACGCTCGACATGGCGGCGGCTCTGGCCGCGCGGCTTGGAGCCAAAGAACCTGTGGCCGTCGCCTTCAGAATCGTGTTCCAGCGCGAGCCAACCGCGAAGGAGCGCGAGGCGGGTGGCGCGATCATCGCCTCACACGGAGCCATCGCGTTCTGCCGCGCGCTGCTGAACTCCAACGAACTCATCTACATCGACTGAGCCAGGCCGTGCTTTCACATGTCGTGTGGCGCGAACGAAAGTTTGCCTCAGGCCTGTTTTAGACAAGCTTCATGTCCATGAAACGCCACGCCACCCTTGCAGACGGACTGCGCCATGTGAGAAACCTCATCCAGCAGGAGAAGGTGAACTTTGGCGACGTGCAGAACGCATTTTTTGATGTGCGAGACCAGTTTCCTGAACTGATGAAGAAATCCAAGCCCATGGCGGCGGTGCCCAAGGAAGTGCATGAGGTGATCCAGCAGGGCCTGCTCCAGCGTGGCTTCAAGCTCGGGAGAACGGGGTCATGAGAACGGGGGTGCAACTGCTTGACAAAACACATGCTTTCTCATGATCCTATGCGCCAAGCGACGGAGTGCAACAGCTTGAAAGCATTCCAGGAAGTGACCGAAACTGATCATTTGCCAGCCCATTGCACATCGTTCTCCCCCGTTCTCCCCGAGGCGCTGGAGATCACGCATTACAACTTGTCCGAGCATTTTGCGCGTAGTGGCCGACATCATCACGGCTTTGGAGCGAATGGTTATATGCGGGATTTTCATCTGGCAGTCCAACCGCCTGCGGAAGACGAAAACGTGCTGGCTACTGCGGCAGGATTTAGCTCGAAAAACTCTCGCGGGCCGCTCGTATTACCGCCTCCTCATTCCGCTCATTCATGAAATCATTCCTCGCCCTCGTCCTGCTCTCGTCGTCTTTCATCAGTCCCGCCGCATCCGCCGAGTTGTCGTGGATATGGTCATCCCGACAGCCACAGGACAAGGAGAAGGCGGCGTTTCGGAAGACGTTTGAGATTCCAGGCACGGTGAAATCGGCGACGCTGTTGCTTTCGTGCGACAATGGAGCGATCGCGAACCTGAATGGCAAAGGGGCGGTGGAGTGTCCAGACTGGCAGAACTCGGCCAAGGCGGATGTGACGAAACTTTTGAAGACGGGCGCGAATGAGCTTCTGATCAACGCGGAGAATCGCGGCGGCGTGGCGGCGCTCGTGGTGAAGCTGGACATCGAGCTGGCGGACGGGAAAAAGATCGAGGTGGCGACGGGCGAGGGCTGGGAGTCTTCACCGCCGAAAATGGACAAATGGAAACCTGCGGTCGTGGTGGCGAAATATGGCAGCGGGCCGTGGGGCGATGTGTTTGCGAAGGGTGGCAAACCGATGGGACCAGCGGCCATCGAGGGGAAGGACATCGTGGTGCTGCCGGGTTTCAAGGTGGAGCAACTCTATGTCGTGCCGAAGCTCGAGCAGGGATCGTGGGTGAGCATGACGACAGACCCGCAGGGCCGCATCATTGCGTGTGATCAATATGGCGGCCTGTATCGCGTGACGGCGCCGCCCATCGGCAGCGGCGACAAAGCGCAGGTCGAGGCGCTGCCGCTCCAGATCGGCGGCGCGCACGGGTTGCTCCATGTGTTCGGGCATCTCTACTTCATGCTCAATGAAGGCGGCGCGACGCCGAACAAAGGCCGCAAGGATCGCGCGCCGGGCCTTTATCGAATGCAGGACAACGGCGGGAGCTACGGCGAGCCCGTGTTGCTGCGCGAGATGAAAGGCGGAGGCGAGCACGGGCCGCACACGCTCGCGCTCAGCCCGGATGGGAAATCCCTTTTCTTCAACAACGGCAATCACACCAAGCTGCCGGAGAAGATGGAGATCGCACGCGCGGCGATGGGATCGTGGGACGAGGATCACATCCTGCCGCGCATGTGGGACGCGAACGGTCACGCCCGCGGCATCATGGCGCCGGGCGGCTACATCTGCCGCATGGACCCGGAGGGAAAACAGATCGAGCTTTTCTGCCACGGCTTCCGCAACCAGTTCGACATCGCTTTCAACAGCGCGGGCGAGCTTTTCACCTTCGACGCTGACATGGAGTGGGACATGGGCGCGCCGTGGTACCGGCCCACGCGCATCAATCATTGCGTGAGCGGCGCGGACTACGGCTGGCGCAGCGGCAGCGGCAAATTGCCGACCTATTATCCCGACAGCCTGCCCGCGACGGTGGACATCGGCCCGGGCAGCCCCACCGGCGTGAGCAGCGGCACGGGCGCGAAATTCCCCGCGAAGTACCAGCGCGCGATTTACGCGGCGGACTGGACCTACGGCACGATGTACGCCATTCACAGCACGCCGAAGGGCGGGACGTATGAGTCGGTAAAAGAGGAATTCGTGAGCGGCAAACCACTGCCGCTCACTGACGTGCTCATCCATCCGAACGACGGCGCGATGTACTTCGCCATCGGCGGACGTCGCACGCAGTCGGCGCTGTATCGTGTGACTTACGAGGGCGGGGACTCCACCGCACCTGCGGAGCCGCTGCCGCTCACGACGGAGATGAAGCTGCGCCATGAGCTGGAGAAGCTGCATGAGGATGGCACGGGCGCTGATGCGATCGACAAAGCGCTGTCGTATCTCGGGCACAAAGACCGTTTCGTGCGCTACGCCGCGCGCGTCGCCATCGAGCGCCAGCCCGTGGCCGCGTGGAAAAGCAAAGTGCTCGCGCTCACCGAGCCGGACGCGCTGATCGAAGGCATGATCGCGCTCGCGCGCATCGGTCGCTCAGGCACATCCGCGCCGCCGCCGACGGAGAAACCCAAGGCTGGCAGCTCGTCGGCGACAGTTGGCATCGCCAGCGGCGCGGACGTGGAGTTGCAGGTCGAGATTCTGCGCGCGCTCGGAAAACTTGCGGATGCAAAGCTCTCGCTCGATCAGACGCTGGCCGTGCTGCGCGCGGTGCAGCTCTCGATCACGCGCCTGGGGAAACCTGACGCTGAGGTCTGCGCGAAACTTGTCGAGCATCTTGAGCCGCATTTCCCATCGCCCGACAGCAGCGTGAACCGCGAGCTGTGCCAGCTCCTCATCGTGCTCGACAGCAAGCAGGTCGTCTCCAAAACACTCGGTCTCATGGCCACCGCGCGCGACGACCACGAGGACATCGCTGGAGAGCAGCTCCTCGCCCGCAACGAAGGGTATGCCAACGCCGCCAAGCTCGTGAGCGCCAGCCGCCCGAACAAGCAGCAGATCGCCTACATGTTCGCGCTGAGGAACGCGAAGGCAGGATGGACGCCTGATCTGCGCCGCACCTTCTTCTCGTGGTTTCCTCACGCGCGCACATGGAAGGGCGGCAACAGCTTCAAGGGCTTCATTGAAAACATCCGCAAGGAAGCGCTGGAGAATTTTGTGCCGCAGGAGGAGCTGGCTGATCTCGACACGCTCTCCAGCAAGGTCGAGGCTGTGGTGATGGCAAACATCACGCCGCCGAAGGGACCGGGCCGCAACTGGAGCATCGACGAGGTGCTCGCGCTCGCGGGCAAAGGCATCAAAGGCCGCAACTTCGAGAGCGGGAAGAACATCTTCGCGGCGACGATGTGCCTCACCTGCCACCGCTTCAACGGCGACGGCGGCGGCATCGGCCCGGACATGACCGGCGCTGGCAATCGTTACACACTGCGCGATCTCATGGAGAACATCACCGATCCTTCAAAAGTGATCTCCGACCAATACGGCACCGACCAGATCGAGAAAAAGGACGGCACCATGCTCATCGGGCGCGTGATCGTGGAGGAGAATGACAAAGTCTTCGTGATGACGAATCCCTTCGCGCCCAACGATCACATCGCGCTCAACGCCGCCGATGTGAAGGGCAGGAAGCCGCATCCCGTCTCAATGATGCCGCCAGGATTGATCAACTCGCTCAACCCCGACGAGCTGCTCGACCTCATCGCCTACATCCTTTCCGCCGGGAATCCGCAGGACAAGGTGTACAAGTAAATGCTCATTTCGCGCGCTCTTCCCAGCGTGCGAGGAGCCAGAGCACGTCGCTAAGCCGATTGAGAAAGCGCGTGATCTCGTGGTTTGGCACCGCTTCGCTCGTGCCTTCGAGATCGACGACGTTTCGCTCGGCGCGACGGCAAACGGTGCGGGCGAGATCGGCGTGCGCGCCGCTAATCACTCCGGCGGCGCCGGGAAGCACCCAGCCTTTGAATTCGAGGCAGCCGTCTTTCTCAAGCTTCGCGACCCATTCGTCGAGGAACGCGGTCTTCGCCTCGGTGAGCAAGTCGGGATGCGTCTTGGCGTAGCGCTTCTCCTCGCCCGCTGGAGTCGCCAGCTCGCCCATGAGCGTGATGAGCCACATCTGAATCTTCGCCACAAACTGGTTCGTCTCCACGCGCAGCGCCGTCGCGCGCAAGAGACCAAGCGCGGCGTTCAACTCATCGACCGCGCCGAGTGCGTGGATGCGCGGATGGCTCTTGGGGATGCGGCAGCCGAAGAGCATGTCCGTCTTGCCGCCGTCGCCTTGTTTGGTTGCTATGGACATGGGGAGTGAATTGGGATCACGGAATAGTGGAAGAAAGGAATGTTGGGAACTTGGGTCATTCCTCTCGTCCGGCGGGCCGCGCGGCGCTTGCTTTGATTTTTGTGAGATCGTCGCCGAGTTCGATGCGGATGGCTTTGGCGAGTTTTTTCAGGCGGGTGACGATGTCGGGATGTGCTCCGGCGACGTTGTTCTTCTCTCCAAGATCGGCGGAGAGATCAAAGAGCGATTCTTCGATGCGGCCGACGCCGTAGCCGTGTCGGCTAGCGATGCCTTCGATGCCAGATTGCGTGATGGACTTGGGTTTCAGGCGTCCGTAGCCAGCAGGTTTGCCATCGCGACCAGGCTCGCCATCGACGGTGAGATAAGGGTGGGCGAAGTGCAGTTTCCACTGACCGGAGCGCACAGCTTGCAGTTCCTCGCCTGCGTAAAAGTAGAGCGCTTCGTGTGGAGATGTTGCGCCGGATTCGCCCAGCATGAGCGCGCTGATGTCGAGGCCGTCGATTTTGCGCTCGGGCTTTTTGCCGTCGATGAATCCTGCAATGGTCGGCAGCAAGTCGGTGGCCATCACCGGTTCATCGCATCGCGCGGAGGCTGGGATCTTTTTTGGCCAGCGCATGACGCAAGGCACACGCACACCGCCGTCGAAGGTGGTGAGCTTTCCCTCACGCAGCGGTACGGCTGAACCTGCGTGCGTGCCGTAGCTGAGAAAGGGGCCGTTGTCGGAGAAGAAGATCACCAGAGTGCGCTCGTCGAGTCCGTTGCGCGAGAGCGTATCGAGAATCTCGCCGACGGACCAGTCCATCTCGGCGACGACATCGGCATAGAGACCAGCGCCGGATTTTCCTTTGAACTCTGGCGAGACAAAGATCGGCACATGCGGCATGACGTGGGGCACATAGAGGAAGAAGGGGCGCTCCTTGTGTTTCTCGATGAACCGCACCGAGCGCTCGGTGAAGCGGCGCGTGAACTGGCTCTGATCGGGATCGGTCTCTATCACCTTTTCGCCGTCGTTGAGCGGCAGCGGCGGCATCTCGGGCGCGAGGCTGGGATGGTATTTGCTGTTGTCGTTTGAGTACGGGATGCCTAGGAACTCATCGAAGCCGTTGCGCAGCGGATGAAACGAGGGCCGTGTGCCGAGATGCCATTTGCCAAAGATGGCCGTGGCATGGCCGCGCTCCTTGCACATCTCGGAGAGCAGCCACTCATCCGGGTGGATGCCGGCGGGGCTGGTGTGATTCAGCGCGCCCGACATGCCGACGCGGTTTGCGTAGCAGCCCGTCATGAAAGCAGCGCGCGAAGCGCTGCAAACGGCCTGCGCGACATAAAAGCTCGTGAAACGCATTCCCTCAGCCGCCATCCGATCAAGGCGCGGCGTCTTGCATGTCTTTGAGCCAAAGCAGCCAAGATCGCCGTAGCCGAGGTCATCGGCGACGATGAGCACGATGTTAGGAGGAGGCTCCGCTGCGCGGAGAATGACGAATGACGAATGAAGGACGACGAACGAAAGGCACTGACGGATGGCGGAGGCGATGGAGGCTTTCATCATTCGTCATTGGGATTTCGTCATTTTGCCGGCGCCGGACCACCGGGCGGTGGCGGGATTCCTCCGCCTGCTTTTGCCGCAGCGGCTTTGAGCGTCTCCTGGAGTTCGGGCAGATGCTCCTTCATCCGCTCCTGCGCGATCTGCATGGCCTTGCCCATGAGTGCGGGGAGCTGCTGGATGGACTTCTTGCCGACGGGGCTTTGGTAAAAGGCATCTAGCTGCTTCACCTCCTCCTCGGTGAAGGTTTCGGCGTAGAGCTTGACCATGTCCTTCTTCAGTCCGGCCCAGCCGAGATGTTTGTCGAAGAACTCGCGCATGGGCGCGGCGACTTGCATCAGAGCCGGGTTCGATCGGATCTGATTTTGCAAAAGGTTGTCCAGCGTGGCGGCATGGGTTTTCTCCATGTCCATGGTGGTGAACAACTGCTCCACCGCGGCACGATGAGAAGACTCATCGGCCACAGCGGAGGACAACATCGCGGCCAGCAGACCGCCCAGCAAAAGGGTGCGTTTCATTCTGCCATCTCTCGGATGGACAAAAAATTCCGCAAGGCTTGATGCGATGTTTTTGTCGGGCGTGGAACGCCTTACGCAGCCTTGGAGCGACGGGGTGCGGCGGTCTTGGCGGCTGCCTTTGGAGCGGCAGCTTTTGCCTTCTTAGCCACAGGAGCGGCCTCGACCGTGAGGGACGAGACATACTCCGGCAGGGTGAGCCAGGTTTCCGAGTCCGACGTGCGCACAAAGTCGCCGTCATTCAAAATTCCGCGTGCGCGGAAATCCACAAGCTCGGCTCCGGTGAAGGGGCCAAACTCGACATAGTTTCGACTAATGATGATGATAGGGGTTTTCATTTTTTTGGGGGCCGGTTTCATAGCAAGCTTCGGGCCAGAGTCATGTGGTTTTTCCGTGACACGTTTTTCCTGCCACCGTCATTCATCGTGATGGGGGCGGATCATGTCCCGAAGTACCTGTCGCCCGCGTCGCCGAGGCCGGGAACGATGTAGCTTCGATCATTCAAGCGCTCGTCGATGGCTGCTGTGAAGATGGAAATCTCAGGATGCGCGCTGGTGAAGGCGCGGATGCCCTCAGGCGCGCTGACGATGCAGACGAGCCGCAGACGGTTCGCGCCCGCAGCTTTGAGCTGCCTGGCCGCCTCCACCGCGCTGCCGCCGGTGGCGAGCATGGGATCGAGCAGGAAGACCTCCGCGTCCGCGAGTGTGGGCGGCAGTTTTGCATAATAAGATTCCGGCAGCGCAGTCTGCTCATTTCGGCAGATGCCGATGTGCGCGACAGTCACATCGGGGACCAGCGGCAGTATGCCATCCACGAGACCCAAGCCCGCGCGCAAAATGGGCGAGAGCACCACGCGCCTCTTGATGCGATGGCCATTTGTGGAAGTGATCGGCGTCTTGACCGGGATCGTCTCCAACTCCAAATCCCGCGCCGCCTCCGCAAAAAGCAGCCCAGCGAGACGGCTGAGGTGCCAGCGAAATCTTTCCGTCGCCGTCGTCTCATCGCGCAATGCGGTGAGGTGGACTTTGGCAAGAGCGTGATCAAGCAAATGGACGTTCGGGGACATAAAGTGGCTCGACTCTCCGAGGCGAGCAGAGGTACTCAGAATGAAGGGGGGCTCTGCGGGATCACAAGCGCGGAATGATATCGCGACGCGCCGTCGCGGCTCGTCTCGGGGAGTTGCGCCACTACACCGCATTGATCTCCCAGCCTTTGCGATAGCTCTTTGTCAGATGCTTCTCCGCCTCAGGCAGATTCGGGATCTTCATGTTCGCCGCGTCCCATTGCAGCGTGATGTCATCGTCGTCTTTTCCGATGTGATTCGTGACGGGATCAAGACGCGGCGCGGCAAAGCGCGTGGCCACGTTGCCGAGCTGCACGGTCTCCGCGAGCGGACCGGCGTAATGGAATCCGTCGCTCGTTTTTTCATTCGCGAAGATGCCGTCCACCCAGCGATGCCAGTGGCTGAGGCCCTTGATGTCCTTCGGGTACTCGAAGCCTTTGAATTTATCGACCGGATACAGCCTCGGTCCGGCGACGTGCGCGAGCACCATGTTCCCCTTCTCGCCGATGAAGATCGAGCCGCCGCCAGGCAGTTCCAGCTCCGGGGGCATCTGCGCCAGCTTGCGGTCGGGCTTCAGGCCGCCGTCCATCCATGTCACCTCGATGTCGCCCGCCGTGTACTCCGTGCCGGGAAAGACATACTTGATCGTCTCACTCACCGGCCACACCTGATCGTTGATGCCGCTGTTGCGCACGGTGATGGTCTTCGGCGCGGTGAGATCGAGCGCGGTGAAGACGGGATCGAGCACATGGCAGCCAAAATCTCCCAGGCCGCCGCCGCCAAAGTCCTGCCAGTCGCGCCACGCCCACGGATGATATCCCTGCGCATAGTCCCGCATGGGCGCCACGCCGATCCACAGGTCCCAATTCAAAGTGGAGGGCGGCGTGCCCGTTTTCATCGGTGAGAGGCGACGCGTGCGCTCATTGCCCGTCACGCCGATCCACGAGTACACTTTCCGCACCTTCCCGATCGCGCCGCGTTTGATGAGCTGGGTGCCGAGACGATATTCGAGGTTCGAGTGAATCTGATTTCCCATCTGCGTGATGAGGCCCTTCTTTTCCGCCAGCAGGCGCATCTGCCGCGCCTCCCACACCGTGTGCGCGAGCGGCTTCTGGCAATAGACGTGCTTGCCCAGGTGCATCGCATCCATCGACGCCTTCGCGTGCATGTGGTCGGGAATGCCCACGTTCACGGCGTCGATCTTGTCGCCGAGCTTCGCGAGCATCTCTCGGTAATCCTGAAACTGCGGGACACCCGCGAACTCCTTGCCCACCTTGTCCATCCGCGCCGTGTCCACATCGCAGAAAGCCACATACTGCGCTTTCGCATGAGTCGAGATGTTCTTGATGTCGCTGAATGCCATCCCGTTCGCGCCGATGCTGGCGACCTGGAGCTTGCTGTTTTGATTCACCGCGCGGACGACGGCTGGAAATCCGACTGAGACGGCAGCGGCGGAGGAACTGGTGAGAAAGGAGCGGCGAGTGGGCATGATGGTTTTTGGGTTGGGCGGAGGATTACGAGCGGCGACGCCAATGATTGCAAAATGAAAACTGAGAATCGCGATCACGCGCTCCTTCGCACCGCGCTGGCTCGCCTCGCATTTCCTGCGTTGCCATGTTCCGGATGGCGTTCCTCGGGATCAGGAGTACTTCACATCCTTGCGCGGCTCCATCTCGAAGGCGGAGGCGTGTTGCTCGGAGATGTTGGGCTTGAGCACGTCTTCGCGGAACTTGATGTAGTGCGGGTCGTCCTGGGCGATGACGAGTTTATCCATGCTCTCGACTTCGAGATAGATGAACCAGGGCCAGTCGTCGTCGGGATTGACGCGCTTGCCGGTGCGCACGGAGAGGATCTCGGGCACGCGCAAAAGCTGCACGCGGGTGCTGGCCATCATGTTCTCGAACTCTTCCGTGGAAACGTCGGGTCTGAGTTTGCAGAGGCAGAAGTAGGCGATCATCGCGTGGCAGTGGATATTCGGATGCGCGACGCGACAGGAGATCAGCTCTTCCAGTCGAGCGCGCCTTTGCGCCAGGCGTATGCGTAGGCGACGAAGAGAACGAGGATGAAGGAGAGCGCGGACCAGAAGATGGAGGTGTCGAACACGGCGATGTAGTCGCGAAAGATGACGGCCCATGGATAGAGGAACACGACCTCAATGTCGAAGAGCACGAAGAGCATGGCGACAATATAAAACTTCACGCTGAAGCGCGGCTGGGTGTCGCCGATGGGCAGCATGCCGCACTCGTAGGCGCTGTCCTTCATGGCATTGCGCTTGGCGGCCTTGCCCATGAGGACGGAGGCGATGAGCGTGCCGCCAGCGAATCCTGCGGCGATGAGTGCTTGAAGAAGAACGGGAAGGTAGTTTTCGAGCATGGGGAAAGAGGGCGCAACGCTTAGCGTGGGCTTGGGTGAGGTCAAACGGCGATCTCCAGGCGCAACCTTTCCACGGGAAGTCCGACGATGTTTGACCAGGAGCCGGAGATTTTCTCCACGATCATCCTGCCGTGCTCCTGGATGGCGTAAGCGCCGGCTTTGTCGAGCGGATCGACGCGGAGGTAGTACTCTTCGATGGCCAGTTCGGTGAGCGTTTTGAACGTGACCTCGCTGATGACGGCAAAGTCGCGACACGAGACACCGCCGTCTGATGCGAGCGCGATGCCTGTGCAGACCTGATGCGTCGTGCCCGAGAGTCTGCGCAGCATTTCCGCCGCCTCGCTCATGTCGCGCGGTTTGCCGAGAGGATGTCCGCCAATGTAAACGAGCGTGTCCGCGCCGATGACGAGCGCGTCGGGGCGCATGGCCGCGGCGGCGAGGGCTTTGCGGCGCGCATTTTCGATGGTGAGCGCCTGAGGCGTGAGCGCGGGGTCGTGCAGTTCCTCGACATCGACGGGCAGAACCTCAAAATCTGGTGTGATCTCGCGGAGCAGCTCGACGCGACGCGGAGATTGTGAGGCGAGAACGATGGGCCGCGCGGAGGCGTGATGCGTTTGAGACATGAGCTGTGGATAGCACACGATGTGGCGCGCGCCATATCAGCCGTTCTCGACGCGCACCACATCAGCCGCGCGCACGAGGCCGTCGCGGTTGGTGGTGGTGTGGTAGCGGTAGTAGCCGGTGTTTTGCAGCAGCTCCGGCCTGCCCTGGGCTTGGATTCTATTTCCATCGCGCATGACGATGGTGTGGGTGGTGGATGATGCGCAACTGCCGAGCGCGGCGCTCAGCGCGACGAGGATGATAAATCTGACTGCCATGACTGGAGGGAAAAGGAACGTGACAGAGGGAAATATTATTCGCGATCATTTTCACATGCCTGTATAGCGCGCGGTCATTGGCATGTCGGCGAGGGCTTTTTTCAGAGAATACCTGCGGAACTGGAAAACAGTGGGTGCCATCGCGCCCTCGTCATCCGTTCTCGCGCGCAGGATCGTGGACGCGGCTGATGTTCGCCGTGCGCGACGTGTGCTGGAGCTGGGGCCGGGCACCGGTGCCTTCACCGAGGCGATCATCGAGGCGATGCCCGCCGGGTGCGAATACCTCGGCATCGAGCTGAGCGCGGATTTTACCCGGCGGTTGCGCGGGCGTTTTCAGGGACATCGTTTCGAGAACGCGAGCGCGCAGGATTTTGAGTTCGCCTCGTGCCTCGGGGGCGCGGAGGGTTTTGATGTGATCCTCAGCGGGCTGCCGTGGGCATCATTCCCGCATGACTTGCAGACGGCCATCCTCGACAACGTGCTGCCCCGCCTCGCGCCTGGCGGACGTTTCGCCACATTCGCCTACTGGGGCTTTCACAGGCTTCCGCGCGCGCGACAGTTTCACGCCCTGCTTCACAAACATCTGCCCGGCGCGGAATCAAGCCGCGTCGTGTGGCGGAACCTGCCGCCGGCTTTCGTTTACATCGCGCAGCGGTGAGGTGATGTGGCGGAGTGGTCCCGAGTCACCGCGTCGCGGCCTGCCTCCGGGTCCGTAAATGCGCAGTTCCAAATCTTCCTGCATGCGTTGCTTCGAGCGCATGACAAAGAGCGTGATGATCCCGGCGGTGATGATGGCGATGCCGAGCGGCTCGGGCATCCATGCCAGCGCCATCGGCGGCTGGATTGCCGGATCATGCGGAGTCCGTGCCGGCCAGCCGGCGTGGCTGGCGTCCGAGGTGAGTGAGGTTTCGCTTCCCATGCAGAGATTAAAGCAAACCGCGTGCGATCTGTGAATCCCTATATTGTAAGAAGTTTCTCAGACGAATCTCAAACACGTCACGAATTTGTCAGACCGCCATCGGTGGCGTCGCGGAGATTCTCAAGCTCGCTGATGAGGATGTGAAAACGGCGCTCCACCGAAGGCTCAGCAAGCAGGCAGCGCAGCGTGGCTGCGCGGCGGATGAAATGGTAGCAGAGAATGTCGCAAACCATCTCAGGCTCCCGCGTGGTTGCCACCGCTTCATGGAGCGCCCCAAGAGCCTCGCATGAGTCCTCGTCAGGCTGCGGCAGCAGGTCGAGGGCACGCCGCAGCAGGCCGCCAAGCTTTTCACGGCACTGGCAGGGCACGCTCCCCAGCGGCTCGATGGCTGCGATGCGGAAAGGCTTCTCCTGCACCCAGCTTTTGATGCGCACACGCCGCAGCCCGTGCAGCATCAGGTGCGAGGTGCCGTCGTCATTGCGCACACAGGCGCGGATCAGCCCGGCCGTGGAGACATCGATCACCTCCTCGCCCGAGCTGGCGCAGCGTTTGCGCACTCCGACGCAAAACATCCGGTGCGTCGCCAGCGCGTGCGCCAGCATCAGCCGGTAGCGCTCCTCAAAAATGAACAGCGGCAGGAAACAACCTGGGAAGAGGTAGCAATCTGAGAGCACCATGACCGGGATTTGATCCGGCAGGGCGAAATGAGACGGGCAGTCAGATGTGGGTGAGGTCGAGTCCATCGAGCGGTTGTCACGCAGGAAGGAATACGCGCACTGCATGAAAGCTGACAGTTTAATTTTCCCAGGGGTTGTCGCCGCTTGCCTTTCGCGCGGCCCGCGTGTCACATGGCGGCCTTATCTATGGAAGGCAGCATCAAGATCGCACTCGTTGGCGCCGGAATGTTCGGCGGGGATGTTCATGCACGCGCGTATGCGGACTTGCAGCGCTTCGGCATCGCGGGGCAGCTCGCGCGCGTCGGCCTTGACAAATATTCGCGCGATCTGGCCGATGTGAAGTTTGAGCTGGTGGCTGTGGCGACGCGCTCGGAAAAGTCAGCGCGCAAAGCGGCGGCGGCATTCAAGGAGATGACCGGGCATGAACCGCGCACGTTTTGGGGCGACGAGCCTTGGGCGGATATTTTGAAGGCGATTCCTGACCTTGATGTCATGGCCGTCGCCACGCCGGATCACCTGCACACGCAGCCGATCCTCGCAGCTCTCGACGCAGGCGTGCATGTGATGACGGAAAAGCCCATGTGTCTTTCTATCCACGAGGCCGATGAGATCATCGCTCGGGCGCACGAGAAGAATCGCGTCGTCGCAGTGGACATGCACAAGCGCTACGACCCGGATCACTTGCGCATCCGCGATGACATTCAGAAGCGCGTGGGCGCGCCGCTGTATGGCACGGCGTATCTCGAAGAGCCGCTGGAGGTGAGCACGAGCACTTTCAAGTGGGTTGAGCAGAGCGATCCTTTCAGCTACGTGGGCCCGCACTGGACGGACCTGATCTGGTCTTATTACCGCAGCAAGCCGGTGAGCCTCACTGCGGTCGGGCAGAAAAAGCGTCTCGTACGCGACGGCATCAATGCCTTCGATGCGGTGCAGGTGCGCGTGGATTTCGACAACGGCATGTCGATCAATTTTCACAACAATTGGATCACGCCGGCTGATTTTGAAGGCCCGGTGAATCAAGGCCACGAGATCGTCGGCGCAGACGGCAAGGTGGAGAGCGACCAGCAATATCGAGGCTTCCGCTGGTGGAACGCAGGCGGCGGATCGCGCACGAGCAACAACCATTTCACACGCGAGGTGGCGCGGCCGGATGGCTCAAAAGGCTACATCGGCTACGGCGTGGACAGCCTCACCGTCGGACTCGTCGCCATCTGCCGCGTGAAATTCTTCGCCGAGAGCCGCGAGGCCGTCGCCGACATTTATCCCACCGCCGAGGACGCGCGCATCACCTGCGCGATCGTCGATGCGGCTGCGAAGGTTCGCGATTTGAATTTCAAGTACATGAGCGAGGGCAAAGGAGCGAGTGTTACCGCGCGCTTCGGCACAGACGGCATCACGATCATCGATCCGAACCGTGCGGACGAAGGCGCGGCAGCTGTGTTTGAGAAAATATACGAGAAGCCGTTGTAGTCTTTACGCCGCGCTCTTCCGCGCCGCACTCACCAGCTTCATGAATGCCTCGCGTTGCGCGCCGAGCACTTCGCCGGGGTCGCCCTCGGGGCGTTTGCCGCCGGCTTCGAGGCAGACCCAGCCGTCGTAGTCGGCCTCGACGAGGAGCTTTGCCAGCTTGTCCCACGGGTAGTCGGGCACGGTCACGCCGCGGATGTGGGTGGTGCGGCCGAGGTATTCCTTCACCTTCGCAAAGTTCGCCTCGATGCCCGCTCCGGCGAGATCATCTTTGTTGGAGTTCCAGCACACGCGCACGTTGTCGCGGGCGGCAGCTTTCATGATGGTGAGGATGTGATCGAGATTGGCCGTCTCCTTGCCATGGACCTCGAGCCTGATTTCCTGGCCAAAACCCACCGCGTAGTCGCCCAATTCCGCCAGCGCCTTGCCGATCTGCTCCAGCGTTTTTTCGACGGGCACATCCTTGGTCAAACCATTGGGCTTCACCTTCACACCTGATGCGCCGAGATCGTGGCTGAGCTTGATGAACTCCTTCGCGCCCTCAATGTTCTTCCTCACGTCCTCGGCTTTCGCCGAATGAAACTCGAAGTTCGTGCCCATGCCGATCAGCTCCACCTTCGAGCCTTCAAACTGCTGCCGCACTTCCGCGCGCTCCTTGGGCGTGAGCTTCGGGCTGACATTGTGCGCCTGGTCCACGCGCAACTCCACGCCGCCGATCTGCGCTTTCGTGCATGCCGCGATGAGCGCCGGCACATCGAGATCAGCGCCCCACATGTAAGTCACGAGACCAAAGCGGATGTTCTCCCCTTTGTAGGAAAGCTTGCTGTCCTGCGCGGACACGATGGAAGCAGCGCTCGCGCCCAGCAGCGTCGAGATGAAATGGCGGCGATGGAGTATTTCGTTCATGGCTTGATTGGAGTGATTGGTGAGTGTGAGAAGTGAACGCAAGCTGGCGGCTGGGTTTGCTGAAATTCCCCCGATGCTTAAAACACCGCAAGAGATTGGAGACGCGCAAGAGTTCTAATCTCAAAACTCTCGCGTCCTTCTAATCTCTCGCGGTGCAAAACTTCATGTCCGGTGTCTCCTCGGCTCGCATAGACTCGAGCAACCAGCAATGAAACGCGGCATTGGCGACCGCAAGAAGCAGGATCGCAATCCATAGCGCCACCATCGCCAACCCACCGGTTGTCACAGAGGCACTCGCAAGTGTGAGGATGAAACAGATGCTCAGCGCCCAGGCAAGCCATCGCAAAGGCCGCCACCAGCCGATAGAGCGAGATGACACGCATTGCCGTCCGATGCGCAGCGCCAGTACGCCGAGCATCAGACACACACCCCAGGTGATGGCTTGGTGGAGCGCGATGTCTTTGAGCCACGCAATGAAAGCCGCGTGCGCGATCACGAGCGGAAGACTGATCGCCAGATCGCAGAGGCCAAACCATGCGGTCAGGAACATCGTGACGCGAGGTTTCAGTGGAGCGTCGTGAATGATGCCGGCGCTGTCCAATGGCGAGGCGCCGCCATCCAGCCGCGCGCCACGAAGCGCGCCCATAACGAGCACGAAAAAAGTGAGTTGCGGCAACCATTGGCGCGTCACCAACGCGATGCCCCAGAACACCAGAAGCCACGCCAGCGAGGACACCCATCTGCGGCCGAGGCGGGGCCACCTGTCCCCACATATCCACAGCGAGACGCGTTTGAATTCCTCGTTCAACGTTGACCAGAACAGCCGGTCCACGAGGCTTGGCTTGCCCTGCGGAAGTGGCATGAGAAACTCGCGCCCCGCGATGGCCTTCCTGATCTCAGTCTCGTCGGCCTTGTCGTGTTTCGAGAGAGCTTCGATAAACTCATCACGAGCAGCGCCCTCCATCCAGACCGGAGCTTCTGCGATGGTGACCACGAGTCTGTGATCGAGGGCGAGTTTCGTGATGAACATTAATCTCGTCATGCACAGTGCCACCGCGCCCATGAGAACGAGGACGAGTAGAAGAAACCAAAGCCAGGATTCATGCCCGGTCAGAACAAATGCCAACGCCGAACGGACACACCAGCCTGTGGGAATCAACAGCGACAACCACTCGCCCGATGCGGCCAGCGTGTGCTTCACGATCTCACGACCCGTCTCCTGATACATGGCGGAGATCATCGCGATCCAGCCGATGCCGAGGGAGAAATGCGCGATGGTCCGTGCCACCGGCCAGCAAGCCAGCAGCACCGCCAGCGCGATCGTGGATGCAACGATCACAGGAGACATGCCGATCAAGCCGGCAAACCGCCAGGCATCGAGACGCTGAGCTGACGCATAAGTGAGAAGGCAAAGGAACAGGATCACGCCAAAGAGGGCGGCTCCTGGCAGTGCGCATCGCATTTGCCGCCACAAGACCCAGCGCACATCCGCAGGAAGACTGGCCAGCTCCGCAATGTCACGATGACTCCAGAGCGCCCAGATGATTCGCGCGGCGAAATAGACAGACAGATTCAGCAGCAGAAACGAAAGGCCCGCCAGTGCGATGCCTGTTTCGCCGGCTTTGGCAAACTTCACAAACTCGAACGACGCGGTGGAGAAAATGGCGAAGACAAGAAAGGCTACCCCATAGCGGACAATGGGAGAGTTCTCAGGATCGCGTCTTCGGATGATCTCACCGCTCGGTGTTGCCCGATGATGCTCGCGAAGGGACCGCACCGCGCCATCCAGCCTGCGCATCATTTCCCGCTCCGCCTTCATGCTGGATCGCGCAGTTTCAGCAGCACTGACTCGAGGCCGCCGCTGTCGCCGCTCGTGATCTCCGCGACTGGTGCGAAGGCTTTCAAGCCGCCGTCGGAGAGGATCATCACGCGGTCCGAGAACTGCTCCGCCACATCGAGCATTTGCGTGGTGTAGATGATCGTGCGCCCGCGCTCGGTGGCGGCGCGGGCTTCGCGACGGAAAAAGGCGATGCCTTGCGGGTCCATGCCAGAGGCCATCGGTTCGTCGAGCAGCCAGATTTCGGGATCGACGGCCAGCATGGAGATGAGCGCGGTTTTGTAAGTCTGGCCGCGAGAGAGCGTGGCGACAGGTACCTCACCCAGCGGCAGCAGATCGAGCGCGAGGAGCCACGCGGCGATGCGCTCCTCGATGCCGGGTTTGTCTGCCTCATGAATGAGTACGCGCTGGCCGATGTTGCGCAGCACACTGAGGCCGGGAAAGAGCGGCGGGAAATCCGGCAGGAACATCATGCGCCGCCGCACATCGAGCCGATCGCGGCGCAGCGGCGCGTCTTCGACGATCACCGAGCCTTCATCCGGCGCTGCCAGTCCTGCGAGGCAACGCAGCAGCGTGGTCTTGCCCGCGCCATTGGCGCCGATGACCGCTACTATCTCGCCGGGCTGGAATTCCGCCGTCACATCGTCGAGGGCGCAGGTGCGTCCGTATCGTTTGGTCACTCCGTGCAGTTCAAGGCGCATCCGCTGTGATCGTTGTTGTGGCGATGCTAGCGGCGCGTTCCGAAAATGGCAATGCGGAAGACGGTGAGCGACACAGTGCCTGCGGCATTCGGGTGGCGGCGGCGGGGCGACACGCCCCGATTACTTTTTTAGCTTCGCGATGAGGTAATCGTGAATTTGCGCGTGCTTCACATCGGGAGCGGCGGGATAGACCAGCTCGCAATCGACTCCGGCGCTTTTGCATTTCTCCTGGAGTTTCACGCCGAAGTTTGCGGAGTGCGTGGGATCCTTCTGCGGCTGGCCGAGCGCGGGAGCGGCGCTGTAGAAGAGATACACGGGCGGATCACCCGCGCTGACATGCGCATAGGGCGAGTAGAGTTTGATCCACGGCAGCAACTGCTCGCGCGCGGCGAGGAACTGCGGGAACTGAGTGTCGCGCGTCTTTGTGTCATTCGGATCAGGCATGAAACCGAAGGCGTGGCCGCCGTAACGGCTGTTCGGCGTCCACTCGAACATCTGCGCGGGGTCGAGCGTGGTCTGCGCGCCGCTGACCGCCGCGCACAGCAGGCGCGTTGATTCGCGCGTGACGGGATCGCTGCTTTTCGGATCGGCCATGTCATCGTGAAACGCCAGCCAAAGGCTGGAGCACGCGCCCGCACTGCCGCCGGATGCGGCGATGCGTGTTTTGTCGATATTCCACTCCGCCGCCTTGCTGCGCACGAATTGCAGCGCACGTGTCGCGTCGCGCAGCGGCCACTCGACCGGGGGCTTCGCACCCGCGATGATGGCCTGCGTGACGAAGCGGTAGCTGATCGACACGACCGAGATTCCCGCCGCGAGGCATTCGCGGGCGCTGCCGGGATTGCTCTTGCTGCCATTCACCCAGCCGCCGCCGTGGATGAAGAAAAGCAGCGGTGTAGGCGCGGCGGACTCCGCTTTGTAGAAATCGAGCACCTGCTTCGGATCGGAGCCGTACGGCACATTCGAGAGCGTCGGTATGAGCGGCGCGGGTTTTGCCGGGGAGGGATCAGCGGCGTGAATCGTGGCGGTGACGAGCGCGCTGAGTGCCAGCAGGGTAGAGAGGTGGTGTGGTTTCATGCGGAGATGAAAAACAGAGCTGGGACCAAACCTTTTGCAGCCCGTTCTGTGATCCCGCGTTCGCTTCCTAATCTCCCGAGGGCGGGACGACAAAACGAAATCAATCCAGCGCGCTGCCTTGCGGCTCGGCGGGTGTTTCCACGGCGGCGATGAGCGCGTCGCGGAGAATCGATGCCTCAGAGGCGGGGAGAGATTCTCCGAGCACCGTGGTGATGTGGATCACGCCGTGGATCGTCTGGCACGAGACGATGACGAGCAGACGGCCAGCGGAGATGCGCTGCTCGATCACCGGGGGCAGATCGCACGCGCCCATCGCGCTGTGACGCAGAGCGGCGGTGCAGGCCATCATGGCGGAGACGAGCAGGCCCTCGTGCTCGTGGCGGCCGCTGAGCACGTCGCCGTGATCGTCGATGATGAGCAATTCGTCCGATCCCAGCCGCACTTCCGCCCAGCGCGAGAAGGCGCCGAGCCGCTCCTGGATCGTGCCGAGGGGCACCTCGAAGCTGAGGATATCCGCACCCGGTCGCGGCATCGCGGATGATGGAGCGGTCGTGACGACTGGCGCGGAGGAGGGCATCGCAATGGAAAACGGCGACACGACTGGCGGCGGAGAGGGTTCCTCACGAAAGGCCACGGGCTGCCCAGTGCATTGCTCGATGACCTCGCTGATGGGACTCGTGAAAGGGTCATCCACAACATCAGGGAAGAAGCTCGCATCATCGATCACGGTCACGGTGGGCTGGGCTGGAGAGGGACTGACCGCTGGAGCGATTGCAGGCGTGAGTGGTTCGTTCGAGACGACGGGTGGAGCCGCATCCGGCTCGGGAGCGGCGGGCAAGCAGGGCGCTTGCTCTGCTTTTGTGATCAAACCCGCCTCGATGGCTTTCTCGCGGATGGCTTGCAGCTTCTCGCGGATGCGGTCGAGGTTGGGATTTGCCACGGCATCAGTGCTGAGGCCGTTTCCGGTTTCGGTGAAGAGGGGCGGACCTGCCTTATTAATAAGTGCATCGCGATTCTCCGCCGGCGGCGCGGGCGCGTCGGCCAGCCAGAGATCATTGTCCACGAGACTGGCCGCGTCGTTTTTCGTCTCGCCCGGTGGTGCTTCGGGCAGTGTGTGGATTTCCCATGAGGCGAGGCTCGCGCTCTCCGCAGGCTTTTGCAGCCGGCCGACGAGATCGCGCAGATGATCGGGTTCAATCCATGAGACTTGCATGGCTGTAGGCAGTTTCGTTGTCGCGTGAGAGGCCGATGCGGCCTTCCAGCTCCGCGGCGAGCTGGTCAAAAATCAGCGCCTCGGGCGGCGGGTTGTGTTTGAGAAGGGCGACGGGGACGCCGCGCGCGCTGGCTTCGAGAAAGGAAGGGAGGCGCGGGATGCTTTGCTTGAACATCAGCTCTGGGGGCAGCATCTGGCGAAGCTCGCGCGCCACCTTGAGACTCATCTCGTGATCGGTCATCACCATGGTCAGCAGGATCGCCGCCACTTTCACCGGAGCGCCCTCGGCGCGGAAGCGCGCCAGCGTCTCCAGCATGTGCGGGATGCTGCGCGCCGCCAGCGGCTCGGCCTGCTGCGGGATGATCACATAATCGCAGCCCTTCACCACCGTCTCAGTCAGGCCCACGAGACCCGCCGCTGTGTCCAGCAGCACGAGGTCGATGCCGCGCAGCTCCGCCGCGCGCAGCAGGTCGCGGATGCGCGCGGGCGCATCCCCCAGCGTCGCGCCGTGCCTCATGCACGAGTCGTACTGCCCGGCTGGCACGATGGAGAATTCCGGCAGGCGCGTGGGCAGGATGACCTCCGCCAGATCGAGGCCCGATGTGAGAAAATCATAAAACCCGCGGCGCTCCCGCGTCGAGCGCGCGAGGCTGAGGCCCACCGCGCCCTGCGGATCGGTGTCCACCAGCAGCGTGTTCCAGCCACGTCGCGCCAGGGAATAGGCGAGATTCACACACAGGGTCGTCTTTCCCACACCTCCTTTTTGGCTCGCAGTCGCAACGGCTATCACGCGGCGGATGCTAGCGAGTCGTTTTCTTTTTGCACTCAAAAGTTCCAGATCATCGGGAAGTCCCGAAAATAAAACCCGGTCGGCTCGAAGTTTTTTCTTGTCGAATCAGCCCCGACCCCCTAAAACGTCGGGCTTGCGTCCACACGGGCGCCTCATTCTCAACATCAACCCACAACCACCACCGACAACATGTCAGCACAATCAGAAGGCATCGCACCAAACGCCAGCCGGCTCCTCTGGGCCGGATTCATGGCCATCCTCGCCGCGGGGGTTGGCTTCGCCATTCGTGGCGGCATTTTTGACAACTGGGGCAAGGAGTTCGGCTTCACGGCCACGCAGCTCGGTGCAATCGGTGGAGCTGGTTTCACCGGCTTTTGCTTCGGCATTATCATTGGCGGTGTGATCGTGGACAAGATCGGCTACGGAAAGCTGGTCATCCTGGCTTTCGCGGCGCACATCATCTCCGCCATCGTCACCTTCGGTGCCAGCACACCGGAAAACGCCTATCAAATGCTGACCGCCGGCATGTTCATATTTGCCTTCGCGAACGGCACGCTTGAAGCCGTTGCCAATCCCCTGGTGGCCACGCTTTATCCGAACAACCGCACTCATTTCCTGAACATCCTTCACGCCTCGTGGCCCGCCGGCATGATCATCGGTGTGGTGCTTGGCTGGTTCCTGGATGATAAAATGCAGCTCCACTGGAAGGTGCAGCTTGCCCTCTACCTCATCCCTACAGTTGTTTATGGCCTGATGTTCTTCGGCCAGCACTTTCCGAAATCGGAAGCGTCGGCGAAAGGCGCGAGCATTGGCGAGATGTTCAAAGATGTGGGCATCCTCGGCGCCGCAGTCGTTGGCTACCTCCTCGTGCAGTTCTTCGCCACCAACGTGGGCCTTCCTGCGGCCGCAGCATGGGGTGTGGGTATCGTGATCGTGGTCGCCGTGGCGGTTATTACCAAGTTCTCAATCGGATCTATCCTGCTTTTTGTCCTCTTCATCACCCACGCACTCGTCGGCGCGGTTGAGTTGGGCACTGACGGTTGGATTCAGAACATCACGGGCAATCTCTTCTCCTCTGAGCAGGGCAAGGCACTCTTCCTCTGGACATCCGCCATCATGTTCCTTCTGCGCTTCTGCGCGCACTGGATCGAGAATACGCTCAAACTCTCTCCGATCGGTCTCCTGCTGCTGTGCGCCGTGTTCGCGGTGGTGGGTCTATGGCTTGCCAGTGGAATGCAGACCTTCACCATGGCCCTCATCGCTCTGGGCATCTACGCTATCGGCAAGACATTCTTTTGGCCCACCATGCTCGCTGTCGTGGGTGACCGCTTTCCGCGCTCCGGTGCGGTGGCGATGTCCATCATGGGCGGCATCGGGATGCTCTCCGCTGGTCTCATCGGTGGTCCTGGTCTCGGTTATTCCAAAGATCGGTTTGCCGCAGAGGCGCTGAAGGAGTCCAATGCGCCTCTCTATGAGCAAGTGAAGAATGCGGAACCCTCGAAGTTCCTGTTCCTCGCCCCGGTGAATGCCATTGATGGCAAGAAACTCGCCGAGGCCAAGGACGCCAAGGAGAAGTCCGCTGACCAGCAGGCCATTGTCACCGCCGATCAGAAAGGAGATCGCGCGACACTGAAGGCTGACTCCTTTATCCCGCTCGCCATGGCGGCGATTTACCTTCTGATCTTGCTCTACTTTAAAGCCATCGGAGGTTACAAGCCGGTACGCATCGAGGAGCAGAAATAGCGTCGTTGCAGCATCAATGAATCACAAACGGCCAGCCTTTCACCGGGCTGGCCGTTTTCTTTGGCGTATGCGTCCCGGCATTCTCACGGGCTACCTCTGCGTATCAAAAGCCAGCGCCGCCAGATCGGCATAACGGACAGGTCTTCACCAGCTCGTCGTGTCTGTCGTGCGCGAGAATCTTGCCGAGGCGCATGAGATAGATGCGATCTGAGGTGACCACGGTGAAGGGGCGATGGGCGATGACGAGTCAGGTGCGGTTCTCGCGGAGGTGTATCCTCCACGCCTGCGTGATCCAGCACCTCGAACACACGCCGCGCGCCTCAAGATCAAGCTCCCGCGCTTGCAGGAGGAGTGGCCGGGAGACACATGACTCAGCGCCGCTTCTGCTTTCTCAACCACTGACTGAGCTGCTGGATGTCCGGCAGGTCGAGGACGCAATCCTCAAGCTTCTCGAGCTGTAGGTAGTCAAGACTCTCGATTTGCGATACCGCGCTCTTCGGCAGGCTGCCAAAACGCTTTTGCAAAATCCGCACTAGCGTCTGGGTCTTGCCCTCGGCCTTGCCCTCGGCTTTCCCTTCGGCTTTCCCTTCGGCCTTGCCCTCGGCCTTGCCCTCGGCTTTGCCCTCGGCTTTGCCCTCGGCTTTGCCCTCGGCTTTGCCGATGGCGATTAATTCTTTGCCAGCGCGGGTCTTGGTGATGTCGAGTGTGGTGATCATGGCGGTAATTTCCTGGGCGGTTTTGTTTTTGAAGCGGCCGATCAAAAGGCTGGAGTAGATCAGTTGAAGAGTTTCACGTTCGGTGACGGAGAGTTTTTTCAGCCGACCGAGTTCTTGATACACCGCTGCCGCCTGAGCTTCAAGTTTCGCATCGCTCTTCTCAAACACAGGTGCCAGCAGCTTGGGCAGCGGATGAGCCGGATCGCGTTGGGCCAGGATGACCATCTCCTCATCCAGATACACGGCGCGCACGATGCTCGCCCACGGCGCGGGCTGTTTGTCGAGGCGGTGGGTGGCAAAGAAAATAATGACCTCCACTTTGCGCCCCGGATAGAGACGATGTGCCGCGAGCCGCTGCTCGACGGCTCGCAAATGGATGTCGGTGCTCGGGAAGAACTGAAACTCGATGACGCGCAGCGGCTTGCGCGGGTTCGTCGGGATGAGCAAGCCATCGAACCGGCGCTCCACCTTTTTGATGGTGATAGAGCCAAACTTGCCCGGCTCGGGGAACGGCTCGTTCATCAGATCGCCGATCCACTCCGGGTGGTCGCGGAAGATTTCATAAAGATGAGCGTCGGTTTCCATCGTGGCGGGAGCCGGCACATCCTTTTGACAGACCTCAGCGTGGCGCAAGCGCTCTGGCTCCTATCTCGCCGTGTCAAACGCCAGCGCGGCCAGCTCGGCGTAATACGGACAGCTCTTCTCCAGCTCATCGTGTCTGCCATGCGCGAGAATCTTGCCGAGGCGCATGACGTAGATGCGATCTGAAGTGACCACGGTGGAGAGGCGATGGGCGATGACGAGGCAGGTGCGGTTCTCGCGGAGATGGGCGATGGCTTGCTGGATCAGATGCTCGGACTTGGTATCGACGGCTGATGTGGCTTCGTCGAGCAGGAGGATGGGCGCGTTCTTCAAAAACGCGCGCGCCATGGCGATGCGCTGACGCTCGCCGCCGCTGAGCCGCACACCGCGCTCGCCCACCTCGGAGTCGAGCTTCTTCTCCATGCGCTCCACGAAATCATCAGCGCAGGCAAGCCGCAACGCGCTCCATAGCTCGTCGTCGGTGGTGTGGGGTTTTCCCACCAGCAGGTTGTCGCGGATCGTGCCGGCGAAGAGGAATGCGTCCTGCGTGACGTAGCCGATGGAGTCGCGCAATGACGCGCGGCTGTACTCCGAGATGGATGCGCCGTCGATTTTGATCACGCCCTGCTGCGGATCGTAGAAGCGCGTGAGCAATTGGAACAGCGTGGATTTTCCCGAGCCAGTCGCGCCGACGATGGCAACGGTCTGATGCGGTTCTGCGCGCAGGTTGATGTCGTGGATGACGGAACGCTCTTCGTCGTAGCCGAACGTGACGTTTTCAAAGACGACCGCGCCCTGCGTGTGCTCGAGCTTGCGGCCACTTTCGAGGTCTTCCTCTCCCTTGTGATCCAGCACCTCGAAAACACGGCGCGCGCTAGCAAGGCCGCTGACCATCGTTTGCAGCACGCCGTGAAGCCGCGAGATCGGCTCGAAGAAGAATCCGATGAGGAAGATGAACTTCAGCAGCTCGCCGAGGCTCCATTTTCCCTCAATGCAACCGTGCGCTCCCACTGCCAGCAAAAGCACGAGTCCCATGTGCCCGAGCAGGCTCATCAGCGGGTGATACACGGCCCAAGCATTCGTGAGCCGCGTTTGCGCGTGCCGGAGCTTCTCGCTGCCACGGTGAAAGTCCTCCTGCTTCTCGTCCTCGTAAGTGTAGCTCTTGATCTGGCGGATGCCGGTCACGGTGTCGTGCAGCAGCGAGTTCAGCGCGCTGGACGCCTCCTTGGCCTGACGCGCGCGCGGCGAGACCCAGCGCGAGAAGATGAAACCGCCGGCGGCGATCCATGGCGTGGGGAGCATCACAAACAGTGCGAGCTGCCAGTTGGTGTAAAACATCATCACGCCGCTGATGATGATTTGCAGGATCGAGGTCACGCCTTGCTCGATGCCTTCAAGAATGACGCGCTGCGTGGATGGCACGTCATCGGCCATGCGTGTGAGCACATCGCCCGTGCTCTGCTTGTCGAACCACGAAACGGGCAGCCGCGCGATTTTGTGATGGAGCTGGCCGCGCAGATCCACGATCATGCGCTGCTCGAAGATCGTGCTAAGCCGGGTGCGAAACGCGAAGAGGATCTCCCGCAGCGCGAACGCGGCAGCCGCCACAGCGGCGGCCTTCCCGATTTGATCCACCTGCTTGCGCGGGATGATGTCGTCGATGAACCACTGCACCACGCTGGGGAAGACCAGGATCAGAGCCGTGCCCGCCACTGCCAGCACGAGTTGCACGGCGGCCATCCGCCAGTGCTTCCTGGCAAACTGGAGCAGGCGCGGGAGCGGTGATGGTTCGTCGGCGGCGGGATCGGGCATTTCGGGCTTTTGTTTCGCGGTGAAGTCGGATGCGTGCAACGGGTTTGACGCAGACGGCTCCTCCAGGCGGTCTGTTCAATGCGCAGGCGATGATCGTTGAAAAACTGCCGGGCGATTCCGTTTATCATGCAACCATGAAAACACTCCGCGTCTCATTGCTCCTCGGCTACTTTATCTGCCTGTCCGCCACCGCCCGCGCGCTGGTGAATCCGGCCGATGTCGGAATGAACCCCGCGAAGCTGCGCGATATCCAGCCGCGAATGCAGAAGCTCGTCGATGAGCACAAGATCGCCGGCGCCGTCACACTCGTCGCGAGCAAGGGGCAGATCGTGCATCATCAGGCCGTGGGCTATGCGAGCCTGGAGAAACAAACGCCGATGCGCGACGACAGCATGTTTTGGATCGCCTCCATGACGAAGCCGATCACCGCGCTGGCCGTGATGATGCTGCAAGACGAAGGGAAGCTCTCCATTGATGACCCTGTGGAAAAGCATCTGCCGGAGTTTGCAGGGCAGATGATGATCTCGGAGAAATCCGCCGAGGGCCTCGTGCTCATCAAACCGAAGCGAGCTGTCACCATCAAAGACCTGCTCACGCACATGAGCGGACTCGTGAGCAAATCACCGCTCGAACAGGAAGCGCTCGACAAGCTTACACTGCGAGAGGCCGTGCTCACCTACGCGCTCTCGCCGCTGCAGTTCGAGCCGGGAACAAAGTGGTCTTACTGCAACCCCGGCATCACCACGCTCGGGCGCATCGTGGAGGTCGTGAGCGGCAAGCCCTTCGCCACCTTCATGGATCAGCGCATTTTCAAACCGCTCGGTATGAAGGACACGACCTTCTGGCCGAACGGCGCGCAGATGAAACGCATCGCGACCGCCTACAAAAACACGGCGGACGACAAGGCGCTGGAGCCAGTGACGATCACTTATTTGTCCGAGCCGTACTCGAACCGCAAACGCATGCCGCTGCCGGCAGGCGGGCTTTTCTCCACCGCTGGCGACGTCGGGAAGCTCTACCTCATGCTGCTCGCGGGTGGCGAAGTGAATGGCAAACACTTCATTTCCGAAGCCGCGCTCAAGCAAATGATCACGAATCACAGCGGTGATCTCAAAGCGGGCTTCGCCGATGGCATGGGCATGGGCCTCGGATTCCAGGTCGTGCGCGAGCCGACGGGAGTGACGGCGATGCTCTCGCCTGGCTCCTTCGGCCACGGCGGCGCGTACGGCACGCAGAGCTGGCTAGATCCGGTAAAGCAGACGGTTTACATCACGCTCATCCAGCGCGCGGGATTGAAGAGCGGCGACCAGTCGGAAATGCGCCTCGTGTTTCAAGAGGCGGCCGCAGCGGCGATCATGCCATGATGGCAAAGGTGTCAGCGGCTGGCTGTCTCATCACCGGTCTGGCTCACGATCATGCGCAGCGCTGTGTTGCGGGCGGGCTTTGCGCTGAGGACGTTTTTCTCGGTGAAGCGCGCGAGGAGAATCTGCCGCGCGTGAGTGCGCTTGAAATCATAGATCACGCGGATGATGCCCTTTGGCCCTTCGATGGCATCGGGATACGAAACTCCAGCGCGGTCATCAAGCATAAGGCCGCCTTTCCAGGTTTTGCCATCGTCATCAGAAAGCCGCGCGATAAGATGCGAGCGAGCTTTTCCATCCGGCGGCTCGTGCGTGACAAGCAGCAGACGGCCTGATTGCAGACGGCGGATGCAGAAGCGCGCGTTGATGTGCGGAATCGGCGAGCGGCGAGGCTCGCTCCAAGTTGTGCCACCGTCGGTGGACTCGCTCTCAGCGATGCCATAGGGCGCGCGCACGAGCATCCAGAGGCTGTCGTCCTTTCGCTCAATGATGTGATGCTCGTCATACTCGCGTTGCGGGACGCGCACCTGGCCGATCATCGTGAGCTGTTCGTAAGCGGTGTAGGATAGTGAGAAGACATTCGCCCCGCTTTGCTCTCCGAGGTCTTGTCGGTGCTTGGACGGGGTGGAAGATCCTGCTGGCTTCCCCCAAACGGAGACGGGAAACAGACTTTTGCCCGTCTTCAACACGGCAGGTTTGTTGAGCATGACACCGTCGCAGATGCGCCGCGGCTCTGACCAGGTGGGAGCGTCCGATTGCGAGTCCTCCGAGGTGATGCACCACACGCCACCGCGTCCGTCCCACAGGCCATCGGACTGCGCCCAGAAGAGCCAGAAGAGCCCGTCGTGATCGAGCCAGAGACAGGGATCAAACGCGCATACCGTGCCCGGTGGATCGATCACGATTCGCGGCGCTGACCATATGTCTCCAGCGTCATCGCTCATAACGACCACGATGTGAGAATCCGGCGCTCGCTGTCTCTCCGAGCGCGCCATCCAGGCGGCCCAAAGCCGTCCGTTGGTCGTGCGCTCAATGGTCGGGATGCCTTGGAAGGCGCGCCTGTCCTCGGCGTATCGTCGGTCAGGCGAGGTCTTCACCACGGGCGCCACCATCGCCGGATCGGCGTCCGCCCCATGTGAGTCTGTAGCGCCAGCCAGCAGTGTGAACACCAGCAGGCAGCAGGTGATGACTGGTGTGCGATGCGTGGGAGTGATCATGTGTCCGGCCCGGTTGCGCGCGATGATAAGCCTCAGGTCTGTGAAAGCCACATCAAAAACAGCCGGAAAAATATCTTCCTATGATGCCTTTTTCGAGCATCATAGGAAGAAAATGTTTTTTGGTCGTGATGATGAAATCCGCGCATTACGCGGGCTGATCGAGGCTCCGAAGCCTCAGATCGCCGTCGTGTACGGACGCAGGCGCATCGGCAAGACATCGCTGATCAGCAATGCCACGGACAAGTCCGCGGCGCTTGTCATCGAGGGGATCGAGGGCGGGTCGAAGCAGGAGCAGATCGAGAGTTTTCTCGGGCAGGTGTCAGAGCAGTTGCGTCGTGACCTGACGGGCCGCGCGCCGGCATCGTGGCAGGAGGCGTTGCTGATCTTGCACAGGGCGCTGGGCAGACGGCGCATGGTGATCGTGTTCGATGAGTTCCAGTGGCTGGCGAATTACCGGCAGGAGCTGGTGAGCGCGCTGAAGATGGTGTGGGAAAATTATCTCAGCCGCGCGCCGGGACGCTCATTGATTCTCTGCGGCTCCATCGCGTCGTTCATGACCACGCGAGTGATCCGCTCCAGCGCGTTTTATGGTCGCACGGACCTGGTGATTCATCTGCAGGGCTTCCGTCTCGGAGAAACAGCAGCGATGCTGAAGCGTCACGGTTTTGGCGAGGTGCTCGACGCGCAGAGCTTCACCAGCGGTGTGCCGAAGTATCTGGAGATGCTCGCCGCCGCGCCGTCAATCCAGACTGGCATCGAGCGCCTCGCGTTCAGGAGGGATGGCTACTTTGTCGGGGAGCACGACCGTGTGTTCGTCAGTCACTTCGGGAGCAACAGTGACATGGAGCGCATCGTCCGCGCACTCGTCGCGTCGCCATACGGACTCTCCCGGCGTGAGTTGGCCGCGCGCGCGGGTGTGAACGAGGGCGGCGGCCTGAGCAACCAGCTCTTTGATCTGGAGGCCGCCGGGTTCATCCACTCGCATCGTCCTCTCGACAAGGTGGCCAACTCGCGGCTGATCCGTTACTTTCTCACCGATGGCTACCTGCGCTTTTTTTACGCGTTCATTCGTCCGAGGTTGAAACAGATCCGGGCGGGCGGACGGCAGCGTGATCATTTCGCCGGCATCCGGCAAGGCGGCGCATTTCGCTCATGGATGGGACGCGCGTTTGAGCTGGTGTGCATTGATCACACAGACCGCATCGCGGAGTTGCTTGGGTTTAGCGGCGTGGATTACGAGGTCGGTCCGTGGTTCCGCGCGCCGCGCAAAGGTTTGCCGGGAGTGCAGATCGATCTTGCGTTCGATCGCGGAGATCGTGTGATCACGCTCTGCGAGATGAAGCGCCAGACCGCGCCGCTGGGCAAGGCGGTGATCGCCGAGGTGGAGCGCAAGGCGGCGTTGCTGGAGGCCGAGCATCCGAGGAAAACCATCCAGCGTGTGCTTGTGGTGGATGGCGATGTTTCGAGGGAGGTCACGAACAGCGGCTACTTTTTCCGCATCATCCAGGCGAAGGACATGGTCTGAACAAATCTTCCTATGATTGAAAAAAAGATCATCATAGGAAGATAATTTTTTGCCCTTCCCAGATAGAGATGCTGTTTGAATCGTGTCCCAAGCTCGCCATCCATGCCGCAATCAGACCACGACATCATGACCACCATCGGCATACCCAGGGAGATCAAGAACAAGGAAAGTCGCGTGGCGCTGCTGCCATCAGCGGCGTGGCAGATCACGAAGCGCGGACAGCGTGTGCTGGTGGAGAAGGATGCGGGCGCGGGCTGCGGGTATCAAGACGCGGAGTATGTGAAGGCCGGGTGCGAGATCGTGAGCGAGGCGGCGCGGGTTTTTGAGGAGGCTGATCTCATCGTGAAGGTGAAGGAGCCGCAGCCGCAGGAGATCGCGATGCTGGGGCCGAGACACACGCTGTTCACCTACCTGCATCTCGCCGCTGACAAATCGCTGACCGAGGGGCTGATGAAGAGCGGCTGCACCGCGATTGCGTATGAGACCGTGGAGAAGAATCGCCGCCTGCCGCTGCTGGAGCCGATGAGCGAGATCGCGGGTCGCATGAGCGTGATGATGGGCGCGTATTTCCTGGCGAAGCACAACGGCGGGCGCGGGGTGCTGCTCGGCGGTGTGCCGGGCGTGCTGCCGGGGAAGGTGCTCATCATCGGCGGCGGCACGGCGGGCATGAACGCCGCGCAGGTGGCCACGGGCATAGGCGCGGACGTGACGATCCTCGAGGTCGATGTCGAGCGGATGCGCTTCCTCGACATCACGATGCACACGGCGCATACGCTTTACTCAAACCCCGGCGCGCTGCTGGAGGAGCTACCGGACGTGGATCTCATCATAGGCGCGGTGCTCGTGCCCGGAGCGAAGGCGCCGAAGCTCATCACACGCGAGATGCTGCATGTGATGAAACCTGGGACGGTGCTCGTCGATATCGCCATCGACCAGGGCGGCTGCGCGGAGACCTCGCGGCCCACGACGCACGACGCGCCGACGTTCATTGAGGAGGATGTGATTCATTACTGCGTGGCCAACATGCCCGGAGCGTATGCGCGCACCGCGACACAGGCGCTCACCAACGTGACCTTCCCGTATGTGCAATGGCTGGCGGAGGGCGGCGTGAGCGGCGCGTGCGCGAAGCATCCGGAGCTGGCGGGAGGCATCAACATCCGGGGAGGTCACGTCACAAATCAAGCGGTGGCCGATGCGCACACGCTGCCATTCAGCGCGGCGGCCGTGTAGGAATTCTAAAGCGGCTGGCGGCGATTCACTTGCTGCCTTGATCAAACCAAAGCCCTTGCCTTGGTCTGACTTCTGCCTCACTGCTGTGCCGCCACTCCACGATGGAAACCGACTCGCATCTTTATGAAATCTTCCGCGACCACCCGGAGTGGATCGGCGATCTGATGAACGAGCCGTTCCCCGAGCCGGGCGAATTCCGCTCCATCACCATCAAAAAAGTGGAGCGCCGGTTCGATGGCCTGCTCATTCCGGCGAACCGGCGCAGGCCGCTGCGTGTCATCGAGTTTCAATTCTTCTGGAGCGCCGACATTTATTTGCGGGCTGTCGAGCAGCGGATCGCCGCTCACAGGATGTATCCAGGGCGTGAAGTGGAGGTCATCATCTTCTTTGCCACCCGCAGTCTCGACAAGCGGCCCGCGCCGTGGACGAGCATCGTGCGTGCTGTGTATCTGGACGAGGAGATGATCATCCTGGCCCAGCGCGATCAGTCGCACCCGCTGCCCCGATTGCTGGCACCGGTATTTGAGAAAAGCGATGCCGCTCTTGAAGCCGCCGCGCCCAAAGTGTATAAACAACTCGGTCGGCTGCCCAGGATTTCGACCCTCCAGCGCGAAACGCTCCAGCTCATTTATTTCAGCCTTCTCCTCAGCCGCTTCAAAAGCAAAACCGCCAAGGAAATCACCGCTATGATCACCTCACTCGACATCACCAAGACCCGCGCCGGAAAAGAATTGATCGCCATCGGCAAAGCGGAGGGCAAGGCGGAGGGCAAGGCGGAGGGCAAGGCGGAGGGCAAGGCGGAGGGCAAGGCGGAGGGCAAGGCGGAGGGCAAGGCGGAGGGCAAGGCGGAGGGCAAGGCGGAGGGCAAGGCGGAGGGCAAGGCG
>JANPIW010000228.1:0-12149 GCA_031425215.1 Verrucomicrobiaceae bacterium | reverse complement strand
GACTTGCCGGCGCTGGCGGCTACCTTTTTAAACAGTGATCTGCTGCGCGAGGTGGTCTTCTATGAGCCACCGAATTTCGCGATGGATGGCAAGTGGTTCATCAGAGGTCCGAAATCAAAACTGGCGCGACCGCTGAGCATTCTGGGCAAGCTGCAATGCGGACGCTTCGCCACGCGCGGCGAGATTTTCGACGGACTGGGCGTGAATTTCGGCGCGGACACGGCCGGCTTTTATGTGCGTGATGGATTGATCCGTCACAAATCAGGCACCGCGGGATTTCAGGCGCTGTCGCGCGAGGGCGACGGTCTGCGTTATCGTGCGACGATGAAAATGGACCCGCGCGCGTTCCTTCCATTCATCACAGCGGAGAAATCTCGCGAGCTGATTCAGCGCTTTGCCTTCAAGGAGAGCAGCGGCATTTTTTTTCAGATCGAGGGCGCGGGTCCCGGGCCGACGCTAAAGGGCACGAAGAGCCTCGCGCGCGCGGAGCTTCGAGAGTTCGCGTATCGCGGCGTTGAGTTTGATTCGGCCGAGGGAGAGCTGGTGTTGGACGGGCCGGTGCAGATTTACAAAAACATCACGGGCACGCGGCCCGAGGGCAGGGGCGAGGCGCGCGAGGTTTACGTCGATCTGCAGGAGCAGATCGTGAAACTGACTGGTGTGAAGGGACGGCTGGATCATGCGGCGGTGGTGAGCTGCTTTGCTCCGAAGATCGTTCCGCAGATCACGCGCTACAGACTGCCCTTCACGACTGAGGCAATGGTGGAAGGAGTCATCGGCATGAAGGATCCCAGGAAGACGGATCTCACCGTGTCATTTAATTCGCCCGGCGGCACAGGGCACTATCCACTTTGGGGCAAGGACTACGAGATCACGAATCCGGTGGGCGGGCTTGTCTTCAAACAAACCGTGCTCGCCTATGATGTGAGCGGCGGGCTTTTCGGCAGACCGATGACAGCCAAAGGCACGGTGAATCTGGCGCCGAGCCGCGTGCCGGAGTACACGGTGGCCCTGAGCACGGGAGCGATGCCGTGTGAAGTCTTTGGCGAGGTGCTTCCTTTCGAGGCGCTGACGGCTGATGTCCGCGCGGGAAAATCCGGCAGCGTGGACTTTAATGTCGGCGCGACGCTGCTCGGCGGCGGGTTCGGAATGAAGGGCGTTTTTGACGCGCGGAAAACTCCCGGCGCGTACGAGGGCGAGATCAAGATCCACGCGGTGAGCTTCAAGCGTTTCGCGCAGGTTTACTCTCCCAAGTTTGAGTCCGAGGGCGATCTGACGGGGCATTTTCAGTTCACCGGAGTGCTCGATGACTGGAAGGCGCTCAGGGGCGCGGGCGCGGCGATCATCGTGAATGGAAACCTCTACGCCATCCCCGTCATCGGCCCGCTCACGCCGCTGCTCAGCAAGCTCATCCCATCGCCAATCAAGGGGTACAACGTGACCAAGGAGGCGAACTGCACCTTCAAGATCGCGGATGGATTCATCGTGACTGATGACGTGGAGGCGCTCACGAGCACGTTCCGCATCGTGTCGAAGGGAAACATCGATTTCATCCGCGACGATATTAACTTCGAGGCCCAGGTGCGCGTGCGCGGACTGCCTGGCATCGTCTTGCGGCCCATTTCAGAGCTGCTCGAATACAAAGGCACGGGCACGGTGGGAAATCCGAGATGGCAGTCGAATCCCTTCGGAATCGCGAGCGGAAGAAAAGACGGCCAGCGTCAGGTGCCGGATGTCAATGCGGGGCCGATGGACGGCGCAGGCAGCGTCGGGGGCAATGGCAAGCCCGAAAAGAACGGAATCCTTCCGAACAGCATCAAGAAGCTCCTGCCATTTGGACTCGGCGGGCCTAAGCAGTAGCGGAATGCGCCAGGATCCCGATGGTCGCTGTTGGAGGAGCGGAAGCGATGGAGCGCTCGCGCATGTAGCCGCTGGCGTGAGCCGACGGATTGCGGGAGTGCCACGCACTTTGAGGGGATGCCCTCTTGCGGACGCAGCGCTTTCTGACTGAACGCTCACGCGGTTCAGCTACGCCTTTCCTTGCAGCAGCATCCGCACGCCCATCACCACCAGCAGCGTGCCGAAGATGCGTGTGAGCGTCTGGTTGCTCATGGTCTTCAACCAGTCCGCGCCCATGTAGGCGAGAATGGACGCGGAGATGGACGTGACGATCACAAATTTCCACGATCCCGTCAGCAGTCCGTTCTTGGCATTCTGCATCGTCGCCATGATCGCCGTCGGAATGATGATCGCGAGCGACGTGGCCACAGCGCTCTTCTGCTGAAAACCCAGCAGCAAAACAAACGCCGGCACCATCACCACACCGCCGCCCACGCCGCACAGCGCCGCGATCGTTCCGCTGATGACTCCAATGCCGAGCGCCCTGAGGATTTCTGTCGTGGACATGGCGCGCAACCAATCATAGCGCCGCAAGGTGGCAAGCTCTCTCGCCTCGCGTGCTGGACAACCTTGCCGCCCTTCGTTATGGAAGGCGCGTGCCTGACACCCCCGCCATCCTCTATTGCCGCTGCGCTTACGCCCAGGTCGTCCCTCAAGACGTGAAGGACGCTGTGCTGCAAAAGCTCTGCGCGTCCGGCGCGAGCTTCGACACCGTCTCGGACCTCTGCGAAATGGCTGCACATCGCGACCCCCGGCTCAAAGCCATCGCCGCCTGCGGCAAAATCCGCATCGCCGCCTGCTACCCCCGTGCCGTGCAAGGATTGTTCCAGCAAGCCGGATCACCGCTGCCGCAAGTAGGCGTTGAGATTCTTAACATGCGAACCCAGAGCGCGGACGAGATCGCCGCCGCATTACTGAGCACTGAGCACTGAGCACTTCATTCCACATGATCACCCACACCCATCGTCCCCTGCGCGTCGTCCTTTACGAAGGTGGCGGCTCCATTCCTCTGTCCGCCGAGGCGCGCGCCACGGTCATGGCCGCGCTGCTGGACAAAGGTTACGTCGTCACACGCGCCGCCGCAGGATCAAACGCGATGCCGCACGATGACCGCAGCCTGGTGGTGCTCGGTGTGTTTCCAGATCGCAAGGCGCCCGCGCTCGAAGATGTGACCGGCACGGTGAGCATCGAGGCGCATGACATTACCGATCTCGCGCCGGACGCGATCTTGTCGCTCGTGGAAAAAATGCGCGGCGAGAAACCGATGAACGAGCCGGGGAAGTGGAAGCCGTGGTTTCCCGTGATCGACTACTCGCGCTGCACGAACTGCATGCAGTGCCTGAGCTTCTGTCTCTTCGACGTGTATGGAGTGAGCGCCGACAACAAAATCCAGGTGCAGAACAACGACAACTGCAAGACCAACTGCCCCGCGTGCAGCCGCGTGTGCCCCGAGGTGGCCATCATGTTTCCGAAGTATCAAAACGGACCCATCAACGGCGATGACGTGAGCAGCACGGACGCGAACCGCGAGAAGATGAAGATCGATATTTCCTCCCTGCTCGGCGGCGACATTTACGCGGCGCTCAAGGACCGCAGCCTCGCCGCGCGCAGCCGTTTTTCGAAGGAACGCAGCCCGGACAAGGCGCTCGATGAGCGGAAAAAATGCCTCACCAAGCTGGTGGGCGACGGCTTCATCCCGATGGACGTGCTCACCTCGCTGCCATCCGTCGATGAAATCATGCGCAAGGCCGAGGAAGCCAAGGCGAAAGCCGCTGCGGCGCTCGCGGCCCAAAAGTAGCTCGACTCTCCGAGGCGAGCACCTCCGCCCGCCTCGGAGAGTCGGGCTACCTTCTCAAATACAGCAGCAGCCGGTCATGCGCCAGAAGGCAAAGGTCGAGCTTGCCGTCACCGTTCATGTCGAGCGCGGTGTAGTCGTGCGGTTCGTTTTCACGGCCGCCTTTGCCGCGGAAATGCGGGTCGGTCTCGAAGACGCGGAAGAACATGGCGCTGTCCCATTCGGGCGTTGCTTGCGCTGCGGGCGCGGCGGCGGTGAAGAACTCGATCACACGGCTCTTGGTGTTGTCGATGAGCGTGAGATCGTCCGCCGTGCCGCCGGAGAACGCGGCGGGAATGAGGTCGCTCGCGGATGTGTCCTTCAGCTCGCTGTCGAATGAGACGACGGTGTCGAGGCGCAGTGACGTGCCGGTGAGCGGCGTCAGCTCAAAGCTGGTTTTGCTGAGCAGGAGCAGCCGCGCGCCCATCAGATGGATCTCCTCTGGCATCGCGCCGCTGAGCGCGTGCGCGTGGCTGGAGCGGAAGACGCCATCCGCGCCTGCGATCATCTCGTGGATTTGTTTCTGCGCGGAATCGACCAGCAGCACCTTCACTTTTCCGTTCTCTTTAGTCACGAGCACAGCGCCGAGCTGCGCGGTGGACTCGGGCGCGTTGAATTGCTCGACCGTTACCGCCTTGCCGTCCGCTCCGACGCGAAAGGCGCGCGCAAGCTGATCCTTTGCCACGATGATCTCGGCCTTGCCGTCGCCATCGAGATCAGCGGCGGTGAGCGCGGCGGGTGTGATTTTATTCACGAGTGTGTCGGCCAGACCTTCCGCGCGTTTGAAGGGCGCTTTGGCATCCGTCTGGTGGATGAGGATTTGCATGGGCGAGAGGGCGGAGAACAGCGCGAGATCACCACGACCGTCTTGATTCGCGTCGATGACGCGGAGCGCGTTGGGTTTCGTGGTGAGGCTGGCAAGTTCCTGCGCGGCGCTCTCAAATTTCTTCGCGCCTGCGTTCCAGCGCAGCGTGAGGAGCGAGGTTTTGCCTTTGCTCTCGGACAAAAGAAGAACAGCGGCATCCTTGGCATCGCCCACGCGGCCGGTGGTGAGCGCGAGGATCGTTTCTGCGCTCTGATGAATGACCTCGGGATTCACGAGGCGGTCCTTTTGCCAGCGGGCGACGGCAACGCTTTTCTCGGCGGGGCTGAGCACGATCAGCTCGCTCTTTCCATCCGCGTCCGCATCAGCGATGGCGAGCGCCTCAATGCCGCTGAGCGCGGGAAATTCACGTCCTTCGCCAAACGCGCCATTCTTTGCGCCGGCGAAAAACCACACGCGCGCGTTCTTTGGCTCTGCGAGGACGACATCAGGGAACGCGTCGCCGTTGAGATCGCCGAATGCGACCGCGCCACCCTTCGCATCAGCGGACGGGAGCGCGTAACGGATCGTCGCGGCACGGTCGGAGTCAGGCTCCGCCTCGGCGCTGGCGACGCGGGCGATCTCGATCATGCCGGTGGCCTTGTGGATCCAGGCGATGCCGGTTTCTTTTCCAAGTCGCACGGGATGCGCCCAGCAACGGCTCGCGGGCATTTCGAGCCGCCACTCTTCGCCGAATGTGGCACCGTCTTGTTGCAGACGCACCATCACGGCGTCCGCGTCGGGCGCGGTGTAAAAGAGATCGGTCTTCGCGTCGCCATTGAGATCACCCGCGCGGAGTCCGCCGCTGCCGCCCGCGCCGAGCACGTATGTTTTCGGCTCCGCCCATCCGCCTCCGGTCTGCAGCCAGATCATGAGCCGCGTCTCCGTGAGTAGAGCGAGGTCGGTTTTGCCGTCGCCATTCAAATCGACGGCGTTGAGGCACTCGGTGTCCTGCGTGATGGAGTCGAGCGTGAATTCCTTTTTCGCGCTCCAGTCGCCGGGCTTGCCTTGGGTGCGGAGCACGAGTTTCTCCTCGTCGCTGACGTAGGCGATGTCGGGTCGTGCGTCGCCATTCCAATCACCGACGACGAGCGCGAAGGCGCTGTGGCCGATGACGAGAGGCTGCTTGTCGAAGCGCGAGATTTCGAGGATGGGATTCCAACGGTCGGCGCGTGAGGAGCGCTCTGGCCCGCCGGGTCGCGCGCCGTCTTTGCGTTGAAGCAGAAACTCGATGCGCGCGCGGTCAGGGTTGAGGATGGCGATGTCAGTGAGGCCGTCGCCATTGAAATCACCGGCGCGGGGGCAGGAGGTGTTCCAGTCGAGCTTCACGACCTCGGGGCCATCGAAGTACACACCGGCGTTTGCTGGAATGACGAATGACGAATGGAGAATGACGAATGAACTGAGGAGAGCGGACGCGTTGTTGGCGCTACGGCGCTTTCCAGGATGATTCGAAGAAGGCGTTTTCATTTCGTCATTCGTCATTCTGATTTTGTCATTCCGCAGCGCGCTCACTGCCCGTCCACTGGCGCGGAGAGGAGGCGCATGTGGATGGCATCGGGCGGGCAGTAGCTGCCGCTCACGGAGCTGCCGAAGAAGCTTTTGAAGAAGTTCTCCGAGGGTTTCGCTTTGGGATCGAGCCAGCCTTTGGGCGCATCATTGCCGTCTTCGTCTTTCTTGGCTGCGGCACCTTTGCCTGGGCCTTTGCCGGGACCTTTCTTCGCAGCGGATTTTTTGCCGATGCCGGTGGCGTTTTGCATGTTGCTCAGGCCCTCGAAAAACCCGGCGATCATGGCGCTGCCATCCGTCACGCCTGCGCCGCAGTATCCTTTGGGCAGTTTCGCGATGAGCGCTTGAGCGCGCGGATCATCCCAGATGCTCGGGCCGCTCGGGTCCTTCATGCGCGCGAGGAGCTTCTTCAGCAGTTCCTGCTTGCCGATGCTGATGAGCAGGTAGCTATCCGTGAGGCAGATGGCGATCTCGGGCGATTTCGGGTTGCCTGCGCCCGTCGGCGCCGCGCCTGTCATCGAGGTCTTGAGCGTGTCGATCTTGTGGCCGAGGTACTCGCTTTCTTCAAACGCGCCGAAGCCCTGGCCTGCGATCTTTTTGATGCTGTCGAGCGCGCCGCCGAGACGGTTGCGGTCCTTCACCTTAAAGCCAATGACCTGGCTGGCATCCTCGGCTCCTCCGTCACTGGCCTGGATCATTTCATCCGCGATCGCGCCGAAGAGATCCTCTTTGAATTTGAAACCGAGCTGCTGCTCGGCCATGCCGAGCTGGCCTGCGGCCATCATCGCCATGGGGCCGAGTTTTTGCACCATCGCCAGGAGACCATCCCACATGCCTTCCATGCTGTAGCGCGAGACGCCGCCGCCGCTCACATCCGCCGGGATGAGCGCTGGAAATGATACGTCCGTGCTGCTGCCGCGCATGATGCTGAGCAGGCCCGCGGGCTTCTCAGGATGCAGGATCACGACGTCGCCGCGCGATTGCTCATCCGTAAGATCAAAGGTGATGGCGAGCGCCTCCAGCTCTTTCACGCCGAACGCTCCGAACATCTGCGCCGGGTCGAAGGGCATCATCGCCGCGCCCGGGCCTTCCTTGGCTTTCGCTGCCGCCTGTGTCGCCGCGTCCTCCGCCCACTTCGTGAGCGCCACGCCGTTGAGATAGATCATCACATCCGTCGTGCCCTCGGTGAGCGGCGCGATGCGTTTGAGATGGCCGGCGACGACATCGGACGACTCCGCCGCGCCGCTTTTGATGGCAGTGATGAAGTGCTCCATCAGTTTGCGCGAGGATCCCTCGATGAACGTGCCATCGACAAAAGCCCATGCGTCGATCCACTTTGCATCCGCCGCGTCGGACTCGGCGACGATGTTGACGGTCACACCGGCGATCTCCTCCGTGCGCTGTTTGAGATCGGGATGCTCTTTTTTGTTTCCCTCCGTCTCGCGGCCCTTGAGTTCCTCGAGTTCCTTCTGCTTGTCACCCGCTTCGCTCAAGGTGCAGCCGGGTTCTTGCTCGTCCTTGAAGGAGTCCGGTCCGTCTGCGGCGATCACGAGCATGGTCGCTCCAGGATAGATTTTGATCGTGTCATAGAATCCCTGTCCGCTCTGCTCACGGAAGTGCTTGTCCCACGGCGCCTCGCCATCTTTGCGCATCGGAGCGGTCCACTTTTTGAACTCCTCGTCCGACATCATGCGTGCGACGGAGCTTTTGTCCCAGTCGGCCAGCAGCTCCTGAGTGTTCTTGATTGAAATGGTGCCGATGGTGTTCTTCGGCAGCAGCTTGTTCCAGTCGTCGAGCTTGTCCGCGCGCGCACTGACGGCGAGGGAGATGAAGGCGAGGAGGGAAAGGGTGAGGTGTTTCATGGGGTTGGGCAGTGGGTTGAGAATCGGCAGAAGATTATTGTGAGATGGCTGGTTGAGATGCAGTTGGGTCAGAGCGTTCAGCGCGAAGGGCACTGAGCACTTTCATTCAAGGCTTATCGTTCAAAGTTTCAGTCACGGACTCCGCATCCGCCTGCGATGGCGCGGGGGGCGGGAGGTAGCGGAAGCCGGCGTTGGGATTGCGCGGGTCGAATGCAAAGGCGTCGCGGTTTTTCAGGAAGAGCTTCAATACGTTCGACGGGATGGAGAAGCCGAGGCCTTCCACGCCCACACCGGCGGCTTTCATGTTGTTCACGCCCACGACCTCGCCGCGGCCGTTGAAGAGCGGGCCGCCGGAGTTTCCCGGATTGATCTGCGTGGTGCTCTGGATGTACCAGCGGCCGGAGTTTTCGCGCGCCTTGATGCTCACGATGCCCTGCGAGACCGTGCGCTCCAGCCCCAGCGGGCTGCCAATGGCGAAGACGTGCTGCCCTTGCGTGAGCGCATCGGAATCACCGAACGGCACGAACGAAAGCGAGGCCACTGCGGGATCGTCGATCTGCAAAACCGCGAGGTCGAGAAAACCATTCATCGCAATGATTTTGATTTTGGGATACGCATGCTTTTCCAGGCCGCCTTGTTTCCTGCGATACACCACGACGGTGATCTCGCGCTCGCCAGCGATGACGTGCTGGTTCGTGATGATGTGGCCGAGCTTGTTGATGATGAAGCCGGAGCCGAGGCCCGACGCCGTTTGAATCTGCACCACCGCCTCCGCCACGCGCTGCACGTTTTTTTCCACCGGCAGCAAATCGCGGCCCGGCTCTATATAGTACATGTCCTCGCCCTGCGTCTGCGGCGTCGAGTCACCTGCAGGTTTCTTTGCGGCATCCTTTTCAATCGTGGCGATCTCCGCGCGCGGCACACTCAGCACATTGAAGCCGAGATCGACAAGCACCGCGTCCTCGCGCTCACGCAAAACCTCGCCGCGCAGCTCCGCGCCATTTTTCAAAACGATGCGCGATGCCTCCGCCGCAAGGCTGCGCGCAGTCATCACCAACACGAGCGCAAGCGCTCCCAGGCTGATCCATTTCTTCATCACGGGCGCGGAGCGTAGCGGAGTTGGTGCCGTTGACGAGAATTTTGTGCGTGGTTTTGATGCCTTGGAAATCGGGAAACCCAAGATCTAAACACGCACTCGCGCTCCGTTTCATTGTGCGTAGTCTCCCGAGCGCGACGCGCCACCCTTTGAGCGCGCTGCGATCTCGTCATGGAGCTGCTGCATTTATATATCTCGCCCGCGCACAATTTTGTCGGCCATCACGGCGGGCCGCCGGGTGATGCGCCGATGGTGGACGCGGCGGAGATCGAGTGCGTGGCGGGGCAGGGGATTCGCGGGGATCGTTACTTTGGTCACAAGCCGGATTACAAGGGGCAGATCACGTTCTTCGCCTTCGAGAATTACGAGTGGCTTGTGGATAAGCTCGGTGTGCATGGAAAGGCGCCGTCAGTTTTTCGTCGCAACATCATCACGCGCGGCGCGGAATTGAACGCGCTGATCGGCGTGGAGTTTGAGGTGCAGGGGGTGCGTTTTTTCGGGACCGAGGAGGCCGCGCCCTGTCACTGGATGGAGACTGCATTTGGCGAGGGCGCGCACGCGGCGCTGCGTGGGCGCGGTGGTTTGCGTGCGAGGATTCTGAATGACGGCGTGCTGCGTCGTGACGCGGTGTGATGAAGTTTTGCGCGGCACTCATCACGGGCGGACGGTCCTCGCGCATGGGAGCTGACAAGGCGTTCCTCGACTGGCATGGCGTGCCGTTGTGGGAGGCACAGCTTGAGAAGCTGATCGCGCTGGGACCCGAAACGGTTTTCGTCGCTGGTCGTGGCGAGCAGGCGCTGGCGGCGCGCGTGGCGGAGATCGCGCGGCTGCATCCGGGCGTGGAGTTGCGCTGCATCAGCGATCCGCCGGATGAAAACTGCGGGCCGATGGGCGCGATCGCGCGTTGTCTCCTTGCAGCGCGCGCGCCGCTGCTGGTGCTGGCGGTCGATCTGCCTCTGATGACGGCGGAGTTTTTGCGCGCGCGTGTGCTGGAGCGCGGTGTTTTTCTGCGCGGCGCGAGCGGATGCGAGTGCATGGCTGGTCTTTATGCGCCGGAGATGCTCCCGGCGCTGGAGGCGGCGATGGCATCGGGAGATTTCGCGCTGCATCGCGTGATCGAGGCGGCGGAGCGCGCGGGCCTTTGCGGCATGGAGAGTGTGAGTGACGCGGATGAGGTTTTCTTCATGAACGTTAACACGCCCGAAGATGTGAAAACGGTTTTGCGTATTGAAAAGCAGCGCGCACGCGCATAATCGCCATCAATCATGCTGACACCACGCGCTGACCGAGAACCCACGCCCTCCGCGCGCCGCCGGAGCTGGTGGCTTCCGCAGCAGAATGCGTGGCGCTCTCCGTGGTCGATGGACGATGACCTGGGCGGCACGATGGTAGAGGAAGCGGCTCCGCCCGCGCCTCCGCGCAAGATTCACGCGCCAAATCCAGAGCCGCGCCTGGAGCCAGTGGTGACGCCGCGCGTGAAGCCCGTCGCGCGTGAGACAGCACCACCACAGCCGGCGCCAGAGACTCGCGCAGATCAAGGCGAGAAGAAACCACCACCTGCCGCGGGGTCTCTGCTGTCAAAGCTCACCGAGCAATCGCCGCCCCGGCCGGAGCCTGTCGTCGAAAAACCAGCTCCAATTCTTCCTCCGCCTCCGCCTGCCGCGCCTCCAGCCTTGAAGCAGGCGGAACTGCGGGAGCCGCATGAAAAACATCCGCCTGTTCCACCCGCTCCTGCAGCAGCCGCGCCACCATCCTTGAGCGCTCCGCCCGCCACGAAGATGATGGAGGTGGCCGAGACAAGGCGAACCAATGGCGCGGAAACAAAAGTCCAGCCGCCTGCGGAGGCGCGTCGCGCGGAACCGTCGGCCGGGGTCCCTTCGCCAGCTCATTCGATGACGGAGCGTGAGATGCGCAAGGCGCGCCGCCGCGCGGAAACGCGCTTTGATGAGCCTGGACAGAGGCTTTGGAATCCTTGGATCCCGCTGGGCATTCTCGCGGTGGCGGCGTTTGGGATCACGGTGCTGGCGTGGGGGTTCCTGCAGGATGAGGACGTGCCCTCGGAGGCGACGCTGCGCATCGACCGCGAAAGCGATCCAGTCTCCGCCGCTCCGGCCATCGAGCGGCTGCGCGTGCTGCTGGCATCCGTCGCACCCGCGCCGGCCGAGATGGTGACCGCGCCGCCATCACGCTGGGAGGCGCCGCTTGTGGCGCGTCTGGTGCAGAACAATGATCAGGCGCTTGCCAATTTGCGGGACTTTCTCGAAGAACCCGACTGGCATCCGCGCAGCGCGGCGTGGTTTGCAGCCGATCTTGGCAGTCACGACGCATGGACGAGCCTGGCGGTGCTCAAGCAGGCGGAGGCGATGTTTCAGGCCGACCGCCACAATGACGCCGCAGCATTTCAGGCCGCGCTCGATCTCGCGGAGCTGTCAGCGCGGCTCCAGGACATCAATACCTGGCCTTCGTATCAGGAGCGCGCGCTCATGCTGCACGAGCGCGGCTGTGTAACCCTGGCGCTGCTCCTCAAAACCACGTCGCTGCCCATGCAGCCGCTCCTTGAGCTGGAGGAGGAGTTCAAAGCTTGCGCTCCATCGGACAAGGCGCTGGGCGCGGCGCTGGGCGCGGCTTATGTCTTTGAAAAGAAGATCATGCTCGGCCCCATGAGCCGCGAGCCTCTCGACACACTGCCGAGCACCGCGCAGCCGCCGCAGTTTGGCCGCGTGCTTTTCAAGCCGAACAAAACCATGCGGCTCTTCATCGACGAGTTTGGCCGTCTGCAGGATGAGATGACGCGCCCGCCGTATGCGCGCACCACATTGAGCGCGGGCGACCTGGCGGCCAGCTCGCTCACCAAACTCCCGAATGTGCAGGGCACGCGCTATTTCGCCGACCGCATCGCACCCTATCTCGACCTGCCCGCTCGCCATGGCGTGGCGCAGGCGCGGCACTCGGTGGTGAGCGCGCTCTTCATCATCCGCCGTTTCATGAATGACATGAAACGTGTGCCGCGCTCATGGGCTGATATGGGACAGGTTTATTTGAGGAAGCAAAGCCCGCCTTCTGACCCCTTCACCGGCAAGCCGCTGA
>JANPIW010000227.1:0-2670 GCA_031425215.1 Verrucomicrobiaceae bacterium | reverse complement strand
CCGGACCGGGCAGAACCGTGAGCGTGCCGCCGATCATGCGCGCACGCTGGCTCATGGTGAGCAGGCCGAGCCCGCGGCTTTTGTCGGCGGCGCCTTCGGGAATACCGCGGCCGTTGTCGTTGATGGTGAGGTGCAGCATGCCGTCCTCGCGCTCGAGCGCGATCTCGATGCGCGTGGCGTTGCTGTGCTTGATCGCGTTTGTCACCGCCTCCTGCGCGACGCGGAAAAGCTGTGTGGCCACTTTGTTGTCGGCCATGCTGACGGGTGAGTTGCAGCGAAACGGGCACGACACACGGAAAATGCGCTCGGTGCTGCTGGCCAGATCGTCCAGCGCGTCCATCAGCGCCCCGGCATCGCGCACGACGGGCATGAGGCCACGCGACATCTCCCTCGCGCGCACGTTCGCGTTGGCCACGAGCCGGGCGATCTCGTCGAGCTGCTGCGCCGCCGGATTGCTGCCCGCCGAGAGCTGTCGGTGCGCGACCTTTGCCAGGCAGCCAATGGCGGCGAGCTGCTGGCAGAGGTCGTCGTGTATGTCCTGGCCGATGCGCGCCTGCTCGTCCTCGCTGATGGCGAGCAGCTTCTCCTCGAGCTGCTTGCGCTCGGTGAGATCGCGGATGATGCCGGTGAAAATGCGACCCGAAGGAAGCAGCACCTCGCCCACCGACAGGTCGATCGCAAAGATGCTGCCGTCCTTGCGCTGCGCGGTGACCTCACGTCCGATGCCGATGATTTTGCGCTCGCCCGTTGTGCGGTAATTTCTCAGATAACCATCATGCCGCTCGCGGTAGGGCGTGGGCATGAGCATGGAGACATTGCGCCCGATCATCTCCTCGCGCATGTAGCCGAACATGCGCTCCGTCGCCGCGTTCACCGTCTCGATGACACCGTGCTCGCTGATGGTGATGATGGCATTGACCGCCGTCTCCAAAACACCGTTCGCGCGGAGCTGGCTGTCTTCCAGATCGCGGCGCAGTTCTTCGATGTTCAAGGGTTCCGGCATGTGGCGTGGTTTGCGGGAGTTCGCCTGTTCTTCGTCAGTCTTCAAGACAGAGATCGGAGGCAGGGTCAGATTCATGGAAGCTCATTTCAGTTCACATGAGCATGTCCGCTGGAAGACTCCCCGGCTACCACAAGCTTGGCAGGAATGAGGCCGATCTTGGCGGCCGGACCTCGCGCCTCTCCGCCGCCGTCCCTCAAACCGCGCAAGCCTCGGCATCAGCCTCCATACGGATGAAATCGAGCTGCAAATCGTCATGCAGACACGGCGGCATCACCCCGTCAGGCAGCACCGCTCGAAGCCCGGCTGCCACGCCGACAGTGACCCGCTCATCCTCCACGCACTGCACCGGAAGCAGCGTCTGCAAACACAGCGGAGTGCCGTTCAGCGGGCAGGCAAACAGGCAGTCGAAGTGCGCATGTGAGGCAGTGGTCATCGGGGTGGTTTGATTGGCTCATTGATTGGTCAGCACGGTTTGTAAACTCCCCATGCCGCCTTGAGCGCGGCCCCTTTTTAGATGATGTGATCATGGCACCGAAGAGCCATCTGTCCATTGAGATGTTGTGCGCGCGGATTGTCTTCCGCTGATGAAAATATGTTCTCCGTTGTCTCGTTCGTTCCGCACATGCAGCCCGCTTTTCCCTCATCCTCGCTATCGCGCCGCGAACTTCTCGCGCGCTCGGCGAATGGATTTGGCTGGCTTGCCTTCGCCGGACTCGCAGGCGCGGCGGGCACACCGCGCGCGCATTTTCCCGCGCGGGCGAAGCGGGTGATCTTCCTCTTCATGGACGGCGGCGTTTCGCAGGTGGACAGCTTTGATCCCAAGCCGCTGCTCCAAAAAGAAAACGGCCAGCCCTTCAAGATGCGGATCGAGGCCACGCAGTTTGACAACAATGGCAGCACGATGGCCAGCCAGTGGGAATTCAAACAGCACGGCCAGTCAGGCACGCCGGTGAGCGCTTTGTTCCCCAAGATCGCGGAATGCGTCGATGATCTCTGCGTCGTGCGCTCAATGAAAAGTCCCTTCGCTGAGCACTCGCAGTCGTGCCTGCTGCTGCATACGGGTCATCCGCTAGCGGGCAGGCCGAGCATGGGCGCGTGGATGTCGTACGGCCTCGGGAGCGAGTGCGACAACCTTCCCGGCTTCGTCATCGTGAATGGCGGCCAGATTCCTCTCGGCGGCCTGCCCAATTTCGGCAGCGCTTTTCTTCCCAGCACGAATGAAGGCTCGCTCTTCCACGTCGGCAAAGATTTGCCCGTCGTGCAAAACATCGCCGCGCGCGATGCGAGCGCCGAGCGTCAGCGTGCGAAGATGAGGCTCGTCGCACAGGCGGACGCGGAATTCGCCAGCAGCCTCGGCAGCGGCGCGGAGAAAATCGAGGCGGCGATCCGCAATCAAGAGCTGGCCTTTGCGATGCAATCCTCCGTGCCAGACCTCGCCGATCTGCGAGGCGAGACAGCAGCGACACTGAAGCTCTATGGTGTCAATTCCTCCAACCCGCTCACGGATCGCTACGCACGCCAGTGCCTGCTCGCGCGCCGCCTGGCCGAGCGCGGCGTGCGCTTCATCGAACTGACATGCGTGACCGGCATCCGCAACGTCGCGCCGTGGGATTCGCACAGCAACATCGCCGAGGAGCACGCGAAGAACGCCGCCGTCGTCGATCAAC
>JANPIW010000226.1:0-20365 GCA_031425215.1 Verrucomicrobiaceae bacterium | reverse complement strand
GTGCCGTCGCCGCACCACTGCACAATCCATGGCCGCGCCGCATCTTCATTCTGCTGGTGGTCTTGCTGCTTGGTCCCGTGCTGGTGCTGTTCGGGATCCTGATTCCTGCCTATCAGGGACTCAGGGTTTCGGCCCCGAAAGCAGATCCCGCGAAACGAATCCCGAATCAGGCGGCTTCTCCGGATCATTCAAAGGACGATGCCACAGCCTCCCGCACCTTTCCGCTCAGGCATAAACTCGGCAGCGAGATGGCCGAGGAGCTTCGGCGGCTGGTCGTCTCTGAGCGACTTGGATACCGCGTGGAGCACTCGGCGGACAATCAGTCTGTGATCGTCACCGCGACATCGCCGGTGGTAAAGCGGGCACAAACCTTCATCTTTGTCACCGACTGGCCTCACCCGCTGAGGGACGGCGGTGGTGGCACTTACTTGACCGACAGCGTCATGGAGACTGCGCGCTCCGTTTTCCATGCCTGCGCGGTGGAGGCAGCGGCGGAGACACTCACGCCGATGCTCTCGCTGCACGTTCTCGCGCAGTTGCGGGGCGGGGATCTTCGAACAGAAGAATATGAGAATCTCATCACAGGTGGCAAACCTGATCCTGCGTGGGAAAAAGCGTTGCGCGGCGACTGGCCTGGCAAAAAAGAGGCGATTGAGCGTTTCGTGCGTGAGTGGAATCGCAATCCACTGAAGTCCATCCGCGAAGAGTCGGGCGTCGCCATCGGCTTTGGCATCAAGCACTTCTGCTCTGTTTCTTTTGAGGGCGCACCAGAGGAGTTTTACCAGATTACCATCGAGCCGAAACGCGATGGGGATACCATTCGCGACAACGCTTACCATTTCAGCAGTCTGCCGCCGTGGTGGGGGCAAGAACGGCAACACAACGACAAAGCCGAACCGAAGAGCGCATCGGTAAAGCTCACGCCGGATGCGCTGCTCGGGACATGGCGCGGGACGTTGAATGGCGAAAAGCTGGTGCTCTCGTTCCACCGTCCACCGGCGGAGACGGGAGTGCGGTTGGACATGTATTTCAGCAAGGCCACGATCGGCTCGCTGGCGAGTTTCTCCATCGCGGAGGATGGCGCTTCGGCCTCGGTGGAGTTGCAGGGAGCGGACACGGCGGCGTCTGGAACGCTCCGCCCTCACGCTGGAGGCGCACTCAAGCTGGAGGGTGAAGGCCGGCTGGAGGGCGAAGTGGTGCTCACACGCGATGTGGAGGCCGTCGCAACGGAGCCCAAGCAGAAGGAGGCGCGCGATCTTTTCGTCATCTGGAACCGCGCGGCGAATCAGGACGGGACGATTCCAGGAACGTTCATCGGGATGCTCGCCACGGAGGTGCGCGCCTACGCGAAGGCGAACCCGGCTTTGAAGAGCGGTAAGGAGCTGTCGAAGATGCTGCCGCGTTTCGTCACCTCGCGTGACTGGACGAAGGCAGAGGCCATCACGCTGCTCGATGACGTGGCGTATTACTCGACCACGCCCATCGAGGCGCGGGTGACGAAGGCCGAGCTGGGGGCCGACGCGCTCTGGCGGACCAAGGTGGAGCTTCAGGACATCCCGGTAAAAATCGCGAAGTGGAGCGAGCCGAAGGACGGTCTGCGAATCGGGATGCACGTCGTGGGTGGCCAGTGGAGCGCCGGCGGCTCGGTGCGCATGCAGCTTTGGTTGCACAACGCGAGCGCGAAGGATGTGAGCTTCCGCACAGCGGGGCCGAATCGTCAGGATGTCGAAGTGATGTTCACCGCGATCGACGCGGAAGGAAACGAGCACTGGCCGGAGCTCAATCCGCTGAGACTCATCGCGATGCAGTTGGATTGCACCCTGCCCGCCGGGCACGTCGCGATGGTGAAGGCGTTCGATGTGACCTTCGCCGACGCGGACAACGATGTGAGAACGGTGCTGGGAGACAGGTTCCTCGACTTGAAGCCCGGCAAGTATCAACTGCGCTGCTCGTGGCATGCCAAGCCACCGGAGCCAGTCAAGCCAGATGACCGCATCGAACTCACCGCGCCGGAACTGGATTTCACGCTCGGCTCGAATGCCGCGCCACCGAGGGATGCGGCGATCTCGCCGATCACCATTTCGGTGGTGGAAAACGTCGCCACAAAGCCCGGCAGCTACGATCTGCCGCAGGATCTGAAACTGATCATCACTGAGACTCTGCCGCGGAAGGCTGACACAGGGCCGGTCATTGATGCCAAAATCCTCTGGCCCGGCTACAAGACGAAACCGAGTGAGAGCTACGAGCTGCGCGTCTCCGAAGGGCTGCCGTATGCCATCGCCTGGAACGCAGACGGCTCCATCCTCTGGGTGACATGCTCCACGAAGCTCGGCAGCGGAAAAGACGAGCGCGTGCGGCGCTACCTTCGCATCCTCACCTTGAGCGCCCCGAGCGAGGTGGATGAGGAATTGAAGGACTTCGACGAACTCGACGCCACGATGCTCCGCTCGCTGCCGCAGGAGTTGCACGACGTGCTCGCCAGGCCGCCCGCAGCCAAATGATCCCAATCATTTGCCCTCCTCACACGTTCACTCAGACGCCATCTCCTTTTCATTCATGAAACCTCCGCTCATCCTCCCGCTTCTTATTCTTCTCTCTTTCTCACTTCATGCCCGCGAGTGGACATCGTCTGACGGACGCAAGCTCCAGGCGGATTTTGTCTCCGCCACGGCCACTCATGTGACGCTCAAGATCGCGGGCAAGGACACGCCCGTGCCGCTGAACCGCCTTTCCGCTGCCGATCAGGCCTTTGTGAAGGAGCAGGCTGCAAAGCCTGCTGAGACTGCGGTGGCGAAACCGATCGAAGGCGCGTTCGCATCACTCGTCACGGGCGACTGGGCACTGTCGGAGTTCAAGGGGCTGCCCTTCGCGCTCTATGCTTCGAAGGAACTGAGCGCGGCAAAACCTGTCCCGCTGATTCTCGCACTGCATGGCAAGAGCCAGAACAACGAAAACGGCAAGCAAGTCGGCGGGTGGATGAAGAGCTTCGCCACGGCTGATCGCTACGCGAAGAATCCGTGCATCATCGTCGCGCCGCTCTGCTATCAGCCCTACGGCGGCACAGGCGGCGGCTGGAGTGACAAGCCAGGCGTGCAGGCCCTCGCGCTCGTGAAGGAACTCACCAAGTCCCTGCCCATCGACAAGGAGCGCGTCTATTGCGTCGGTTACTCGATGGGTGGATTCGGCACCTGTCATCTGATAAACAGCGAGCCGAAGATGTTCGCAGCAGGTGTCGCGGTCGCGGGTTGCACGGGCATCGACACGGCGGGCACATTCAGAAAAGTCCCGCTCTGGCTCTTCCATGCGGCGGACGACGCCACGGTGGAAGTGAAGTACTCACGCGATCTCGCGGAGGCTCTGAAGCGCGACAAGGAATGCAAATACACCGAGTATCCAACCGGCGGCCACGGCATCATCGGCAAGGTCTTCGAGGAGCCGGAGCTGCACGAGTGGCTCTTCGCCAAGGGCGTGAAGAAGTGACCGAGGGTTTCACAAGTTGAGCGCGCGGCGCTCATGCACTAACCTCGGGCGCTCATGCCGCGCCTCCTTCATCACGCCATCACTCTCGCGCTCTGCTCCGCGTTCCTCACGGGCTGCGGAAAAAAAGACGAGAAGCCGAAGCTCGCAAAGCAGCAGCCAGCGGCCATCGAGGACAAGGATCCTTCCTCCGCCGTCGAGACATTCACCGGCGCGCACACACGCGTCGTCTGGGCGCAGTATCAGAAGAAAAAAACTGCCGACCCATACGCCAGCAACGACAACCACTTCCTCATGGGCCTGGACACGCGCGATGGCAAAGGTGTGCGTGCCATCCGCGGCGTGGAGGCGAACTACACACGCCCGATCCTCTCCGCTGATGGCGCGACGATTCTGTACACCGCGAAAAATCTCACGCGCGACGCGCAGAACACCAAGCGCTACGCGCCTGTCATCATGCGCACCGACTGGAGCGGCGCGGAGCCTGCGCGTCTCGCCGACGGCTACGCGGTCGATGCCTGGGCCGATCCCGCCACGCGCATCGAGTGGATTTATGCCGCGCGGGATTTCGCATCGTCCACGCTCATCGCGATGGAGGCGCGGCGGCTTGTGCGCTTTCAGCTCAATGATCCGGCCAAGGAAGAACTCGTCTGGGATCAGACCGCCGTCTCGCCCGACAGCATCCAGCTCTCGCGCCACGGCAGCCGCGCCTGCGGCCAGTTTCCTTGGCCCGATGCGGGACAGCTCGTGCTCGGTGCGAAGCCGGATTTGAAAAAGCTCGCCAACGGTTGCTGGACATCCATCGCGCCCGACGACAGCCGCGTGTCATGGGTGCTCACGGGCGATCACCGCCACGTCACTCTCTTTGCCGATGATGGCGCGCGCTCCTGGCCACTCGCGCTCAATTCGCATCCCGAGCTGGAGAAGGGCGAGATTTATCATCCGCGCTGGAGCAATCATCCGCGCTTCATCACGCTTACCGGCCCGTATATCGGCGAGTACAGCGCGGAGAGCGGCAGCGCCATCGGCAAAGGCGGTCTCGGTGCGGAGGTATGGATCGGAAAGCTCGGCGACCAGCTCGACAAGGTTGAGTCGTGGCTACGCGTGACCAACAATCCGCGTGGCGACGGCTACCCTGATGTGTGGATCGAAGGCGGCGAGAAGGAAAACCTTCCCGCGCTTCCTGCGAGCACGCCGCCAAAAACCACCGCTGCATCTTGGCCGGTGAATCCCGACGGCCTGGTTTTTTTTTGGACCGATAGCAGCGCCAGCAACTCGCTAAAGCTCCCTGACGGACGCCGTCTCGATTGCAGTCTCATGCCGCGCGGTGCAGCGCGCTTCGGCCGGCATCACGAGATGCTGCTCGACGCGGGAGTGAAACTTTCCGCGAGTCACAGCGGCAAAATCACTGACGACCTCATCGCCTTCCAGCCAAAGCCCGAGGCCGCCGCCGCGCTCTTCGCCGCGCTGAGCAAACATGATGAGGCGACCGTGGAGTGCGTGCTCATTCCAAGTTCGCGCGACATGAGCGGACAAGCATTCGCGCTGCGGATTGAAGACGCGATCCTCTCCATCGACGATGTCACGCTCGATTGTTTCGTGCTTGGCAACGGCTTCCATCGCGCCGCGATCACCGCTCCCGCCACCCATGTCGCTCTGGTGAAGTCAGCCGGCAAAACGCGCCTGCTCATCAACGGTGTGGCGTCACCTGATGCGAAGCCTGGCTTTGATCCACCCGGGTGGCCTCAGGGTTATTTCACCACCGCGCATCTCGGCGGCGGAACGTGGAACGGAGGACTGCTCAACATTGCAGCATACAGCCGCGCGCTGAGTGATGAGGAGATCGCCACGCACACCGCGCTCGTGCGCGAGCGTTTCGCCAAAGACACGCCGCCGCAGCGCGTGAAACTGCGCGGCAGGCTCGTCGAGTCAGCGCCGCTGCCCACGCCCGATGACATCGCGCCCTACAACAGCGCCATGATTGAATGCGTCTATGAGGTCACGCGCGTCATTGAGGGCGACTTTACCGGCCAGCGCGTTCTCGTGGCGCAGTGGGCGGTTTTGGATCGCAAATCCGTCGAGGGATTTCCCCGCGAGCGCGCCCAGGAATACGAGCTGCTCCTCGAGCCATACAGCGCGCACCCGCAACTCACATCCAACCGCTCAATGACATTGCCCATCTTCGATCTCGACCGCTGGTATGAGGTCAGCAAGCCATCGGTGCGGTGATGCAGAGGCAAGGCTCTTGCATCGGCGACACCGCTTTCGGTTCGGAGCAATCCCTTCGGAATCCGGTGGCCCTGGATCTCGCACAGCGGCAACTGTTCCTGGCGCCTCACTTCAGCACCGCCAGCAGTTCCTCCAGCGCTGTGACGATCTTCGTGGAGGCATCGACTTCGAGGCAACTCGATCTCGCGCGCCAGGTTTCGTAGCCGCCGAGCTGATGATGCTTCGGCGTTGGAAGGTAGCCGTGATAGGCGTTGGCGAGGCTGACGCTGAAGGTTTGCGCGTGGCGTTGTTTCAATTCGAGGCCGATCTCGACAAAAGTTTCCGCAGGGATCGCGGTGACACGCAGGTCTCCGATCTTGAGCGCTTGCAACGGGGCGGAGATTTCTTTGGGGAACTCGCTGAGCAGCACAGTCTCTCTGGCATACACTTGCTCCATCGTTTCCATGCGAGGGAAGAGTTTTGATTTCTTCATCACCTCGCGCGCTTTTTCGACCTCGTCCTTTGACGGGATGCGAAGGCGGAGTGTGATTTCCTTTTGCGCCACAGCGAGCGGCACCCAGTCGTGATAGACGAGTGTTTTGCAAACGCGGGCGACTTCCAGTGCGACATCGTTGGCGACGATTTTGATGCGGCCATAGGGCGGCTCCTTTGCCTGGCCGCCGCGGAAGTCGATGTTGTTGATGTCGCCGCTGGTGCCGTTCGACATGATGCCGACGAAAGGCGGGTCTTGCGGGTTTGCGCCAAGCAGCTCGCCGATGCGCACCGCAAATGCGCCGAAGTAATCCGCCGAGATGTGTCCGGGGCCGACTCCGCCGACGTAGTGCAGCGAGTAGTTCGCATACAGCGCGATGGGTTTGCCGTCGGCAGATTGCACGGAGATGAATCCCACCTGCGGATCTGTGGGACCAGCAGGCTCGATGAGGTCGGGATTGTTGATGCCGGGATTGGTCCGCACCTGATCCGTCGTGACACCATGCGGCGTGGCGGGAATGCTCCCCGGTTTCATGCGCCAGCGCCGATTGAAGACATGCTGCGGCACATTGCCAACGCCCCAGCCGATCCTGGCCGGCGCGAGATTGTTCAATGCGCGTCGCACGCCATCAGCGAGTCGTCGCGCGACGAAGCGCTGATACATCGGACTCGGCTCGCTCTGGCCCACGGCTTGCAGCGTGCCGCAGGAGTGCGAATGCGTGGCGGACATCAGCATGTTCTCCATCGGCAGTCCCGTGGCCTCGCTGACCATCTTCTTTGCCTCGTCAAAGATGCCGCGCCCGACCACACAACTGTCCGCGACGACCATGACGAGTTTGGTCTGTCCGTCATCGAGCGCGAGACAGCGCGCATGCAGTTCGTCGTGAATGAAGGCCGCCTTGCCATCCTGAAAGCCGCCATTGATCGAGCTGCCGAGTTCTGGCGTGATGTTGCTCGTCGCGGAACCCGCTTTGAAGATGCGGGCGGGATCAGCGGCATGCAAAGTGCCGAGAAGAACGGACGCAGTGAGAAGGAGGAGGAAACGCATGGGATTCAAACGCGTCACGTTGATCAAACTCATCCTGTGGCGTGCGTATTGGACACATGAAGCATCTTCTCTTCGCTTTCGCTCTCACAGGTTCCATTTGCGCCCAAGACATCGCGCCGTTTCCCAAAGCACAGGTGCAAAACGTCTGGGTGCAGACGATCTGGGCGGATGGAAAGCACAATGGCTTCCCGGGCATCGCACAGGTTGGCGACTATTATTACGTCACATTTCGCAGCGGCGAGGGACATGGCTCGGAGAAGGCGGACATCGTGGTGATCCGCTCAGGCGTGAAGGATTTGATGAAGTGGGAGAAGGTCGCGTCCTTCACGCGAGATCATGATTGCCGCGATCCGCTCGTATTCGACAACCACGGCAAGGTGCAGCTCGTGTTTCACTCGAAGGAAGATTTCTATTCGCAAAGCGCTGACGGTTTGAAATGGAGCGAGCCGCAGATGCTGAACGCCGAGTTCGTGAAGCCGACAGCGGAGAGCAAGCTCACGTTCAAGTCAGAGCGCCGCTGGCTCTTCCGCATTCGCAAAGGCCCCGACGGCGCATTCTACAGCCTCGCGCGCTGCGGCATCAAGGATCAGGGCGGCTCGTTCGGACTCATCACCTATCGCTCGGAGGATGGTGTGAACTTCAAAGCGCTGCACACTTACGCCGAGGGACCGACGAGCGCGCTGAACCAGGCGGGAGGCACCGGCTGGGGACATGAGGCTGATGTGGCATGGACACCCGATGGCACGCTCGTGAGCGCGATCCGCAATGGAAACCCCGGCATCGTCGTGCTGGGCAAAGCACCGCTCGGCCCATGGCGCGCATTTCAAACCGACGCATGGAATTTCGGCGGGCCCGCGCTGCACATGACCAAGGGGGGCGGCATCTTGCTCGCGGCGCGCGCGCTGCCTGAGAAAGACACGTTTGGATTTCCCAGCGTGTGCAAGGTGTGGACCGTGACGGCGAACGGTGTGGAGAAACCCTGGATCATGCCAAGCGGCGGCGACGGGGCGTACCAAAGCTTCGCCGACGGCCAGCGCGCGGATGAGGTGCTGCTCTGCTATTACTCGTCGCATGAGCACCCGCAGATGAGCGGCGTCGGCAAAAACCCGGCCAACATTTACCTCGCGCATCTGCGCATCAAACACGTCGCGCCATGAAGATCCTCCTCATCGCGTTGAGTCTCGCATTGCCGCTCGCGGCGGCGGAATTCGACATCACCAAGTTCGGCGCCACGCCTGATGACGCGTCCGATGACACGCTCGCCATCCGTGCCGCGATGTCGGCCTGCGCTACGGCAGGTGGAGGCGAGGTGATCGTGCCACAGGGAGTCTTCATCGTTTCGCGACAGAAAAGCGAGTCGCCGATTATTTCGATCCCGTCGAATACCACGGTGCGCGGCAACGGTGACGGATCCGTTCTCATATTCTCAGCGAAGGTAAATGAGACGAACTTCTGGCGCATGATCGGCTCCAGCGAGGACTGTGCCGACATCGTCATCCGCGACCTGCGCCTCGACGGCGCTAACACGCATCCCGCGTATGTGAAAGGCAAAACGCCGGAGCAAAACCACGGCGTGTTCTTTTATCGCCGTGGCGGCCGCATCGAGCGCGTGACGGTGCAGGACTGCCTGGTCGAGAACCTCGGCGGCGATTGCATAAGCTTCTCGCAGGGCTGCCGCCAGTTCACCATCCGCAACGTCCGCGTGCGCAACTTCATCCGCCAGGGCATCCAGATGGGCGGCGGAAAAGGCGATGGCGGACATCTCGTCACCGGCTGCAAAGATTTGGAGCACAGCATCAAGCCCGGCGGCACCACAATTCATGTCGAGCACGCTGAGGGCGGGAAGGGATTTCAGATCATCAAAAACATCTGCCATCAGTCGCTGCTCGCCGGTGGCGGCGCGGAGGATCTCGTGGTGCGCGACAACGAAGTGCATGGCCGCATCGAGGGCAACAGCATCCGCAACGGCGTGTTCGAGAACAACTCGCTCATCGGCAGTGACAGCAAACGTGCCTTGATGCAGTTCGGCTACGCCGACGGGCTTGTGCTGCGCGGCAATGTCATCAGCGCCAGCAAGCACGAAGGCCAGGGCATCTACGTCTGGGGCACGTCGCGCTACAATCCCGCGCCCTCGAAAAACATCACCATCGAGAACAACCGCGTCGAAATTTCCGGCCAGCCAGTCACGCTCAACGGCGTGCATGGCGCCGTGGTGCGCGGGAATGTGTTCACCGGCAGCAAGACGAAGTCCGCCGTGACCATGACGCGCTGCGAGGAAGTGACCGTGGAGAAGGGCGGCGGCGAAAAGAAGACCGTGGCGCAGTAGGATCGGGCAAATCCCGTCGCAGGCTGGCGTAGGTTCGCGCGCGCCACTTTCGGATGATGTCATCCACCGCCGCTTTGGTAAGCTCGTGTAATAGTGGATAACCGTCCTGAAGTGGAAACCGGGGCGGTAGCTGCATGCAATGTTCCGTCCCGCTCACGCAGGATCAGGCACCGGGCTTCTTCCCAGGCGGCGTGTCGTCCACCTTGGGTTTTGGCGGGGCGGGTTTTGTTTTGCCGAGGGCTTCGTCGAGGCGGGCTTTGATCTTTTCGTTCTTGGGATCGAGTTCGCGGGCCTTTTTCAAGTATTCGAGGGCTTTCTCTTTGTTGCCGAGCTTGCCGTAGGTCTGGCCGATGTGATCGATGATCTCGGCGTCCTCGGGTTCGAGCTTGGGCAGGAGAGTTTCGGCGCGCTGCAACTCGGTGAGCGCGGCCTGGTAGTCGCCTTTTTTGAAATGCAGCCAGCCGAGGCTGTCGATGTAGGCGGCGTTGTTGGGGACGAGTTCGTTGGCTTTCTTGATCAGCTCGGTGGCTTTGTCGAGCTGCTGATTCTGCTCCAGCCACATGTAGCCGAGGTAGTTCATCGCATTGGCGGCTTCCTCGACGGATTCCTTGGGGGTGAGTGTGATGGATTTCTCAAACTGCTTGGTCGCGTCGTCGAAACGCGCGGCGCGCTCGAGAGTGACGGCGTACTGAAAGTAGAAGCGGTAGTTGAGCTGCTCGGGCGCGCTGGCTTGCGCGAGGGTGTCGGCCTCGGCGAACTGCGCGATGGCTTTGTCCCACTGCTCGAGGTAGCGGTGTGCCATGCCTGCGAAGACGCGGAACTGGATCTGCTCCGGGAAGAGGCGGATGCAGCGCTGGGAGAACTGCACGGACTTCTCAAACTGGCGGCTCTGGAGAAGCAATTGCGTGAGCGCGCTGTAGTCCTCAGCCTCGCCGGCGCCGAGCTGGATGGCGGCCTCGAGATGACGCGCGGCGCTTTCGTAGTCCTCGCGTTTCTCGCACTGCTCGGCCAGGAGCTTGAGCTGCTCGATGTCGCGCGGGTTGTCCTTCACGATCTGCTGCAAGGTGGCAAAGGCCTGGTCGCTTTTCCCTGCCGCCTCATAGAGGCGGTAGAGCATCTTGCGCGCCTGCACGGAGTTGTGCTCGGCGGCTAGTTTCTCGCTCACGCCGGTGGCTTGCGCGAGCTGATTGGTGAGGAGGTAATAGCGCGCGACATCGAGCTTCACGGTCTCCGCGTCTCCGTTGGCGGCGCGACGCAGGGCGTTTTCAAAAAAGGGATTCACGCGGTCGCGATGCTCCTGCCGCAATTCTTGCTGGCCGAGCGGCCACACCTCCTGCGCCACACGGCCTAGCGTGAGCCAGAACGCGGGATCAGCCACGTCTTGCTTGAGCGCCTGATTCGTCACCCTAATCGCAGCATCGCGCGCATTCTTCGTCAGGTGGTGCATGACGGCGGCGCGATACACCTCGGCATGACGCGGGAATTTCGAGAGCGCTTCCTCAAGCGCTTTCGCGGCAGCATCGTTCTCGAATGGATCATCGCTGGCGTAAGTGGTGAGAAATCCAGCGAGGTTCAACAAAGGCTTGGGCGAGCCTGGCACGGCGCGGATGCAGTCGCGCAGGATTTGGAAGGCCTCCTCGCGGGTGGAGAAATTCATCGCGATGTCCGCAGCGCGCGCCGCAAGCTCGGCGTTGGCGGGATCGGCTCGCAGCACCTCGCGGTAATGGCCGAGGGCCTCGCGCATTTTTCCCTGTTCCTCGAGCTGGAGAGCCATCGAGTAATGCGCCAGCGCCGCCGCGCGAGACTCGCCCGTCACCGCCAGAGTGAGATCAGGAGCGGGCGCGACCTTCACGGCAGGAAGCGAGAGATCAGCGCGCGGTGAAGGCGCGGCGCTGACAGGCGAGGTGAAAAATACCACCAGCAAACTCATCGCAACGAGCACTGGCAGTTTGGATGAGCGCCATGCCATGTGGGACGGGTGTGGCGACAGCCCGCCCGTCTGTGTGTGGTGCTCGAAATGTTGCCGCGTTCCTTCGCGCAAGCAGCCGGGCGGCCCTGCGAGGGATGCCTGTGGCGAAGCGGCACTTCTCGCGCAGCACACACCCGGCCCACGGTCGGATTGGCGCGCGGATGCTCCCACATTTTCAAGCCCACGCACGATCATGCGGCCATGCGGCGCTCCTGAGGAGCGCCCACGGATGACCGCTGCGATTCGGTGACGACTCGCTCTGCGGAGGCAGATCATGCGCGAGGCTAGGCGGCTAGCTCTTGTAGCGCAAACGCTTCTTGTGACGGTTCGCGCGCATGCGCTTCCGGCGTTTGTGCCTGTTGATCTTCGATTTTCTCCGCTTTTTGAGCGATCCCATGTGTGTGTGTCTCCTTTGTTTGGCTAAAAAATTATCAGTGAACGACCTTATTCAACGGGTACTCCACGATGCCTTCCGCGCCCAGTGATTTGAGGCGCGGGATTATTTCGCGGACGACGCTTTCGTCAATCATTGTCTCCACCGCGACCCAGTCCGGGTTCATGAGGGTGGAGACGGTCGGGTTGCGCAACGACGGCAGGCAGGCCACGACTTTTTCGAGCTGCGCCTTGGGCAGGTTGAGCTTGAGGCCCACCTTCGTGCGCGCCTCGAGCGCGGCTTTGATCAAGAGCACCATGGTCTCCATCTTCTGGCGCTTCCATTTGTCCTTCGCGGCGGCTTTGCTGGCGACGAACTGCGGGTAGCTCTCCATGAGTGTATCGACGATGCGCAGGTTGTTCGCGCGCAAAGAAGAACCTGTCTCGGTGATATCAACGATGGCATCCACCAGCTCGGGCACTTTGACTTCCGTCGCGCCCCAACTGAACTCGACCTCAGCCTTCACCTTGTGCTTCTTGAGGTAGCGCTTGGTCAGCTCCACGGCCTCGGTGGCGATGCGTTTGCCTTGCAGATCCTTGACCGTTTTGATCTTCGAGTTCTCCGGCACCACGAGCACCCAGCGCGTGGGCAGCGACGTGGCCTTGCTGTAGCGCAGATCGCTGATCACATCGATGTCCGCGCCGTTCTCCGCGATCCAGTCGCGCCCGGTGATGCCGCAATCAAGAAACCCATGATCGACATAGCGCCCGATTTCCTGCGCGCGCAGGAGGCGCAGCTCCAGCTCGTCGTCATCCACCGTCGGGCGGTATGAGCGCGAGGACACGACCACGTTGAACCCCGCGCGCTTGAGCAGCTCAAGCGTCGGCTCCTGAAGGCTGCCCTTGGGCAGACCGAGTCGGAGGATGTTTTTCTTCGCAGGCATGGGGAAAGGGGGGCGGAGATTAACCAAGGATGCGGACTTGGCGAGGGGAAATAATGGGGGGATCGCAATGGAACGCCGGCCAATCGTAGGACACCCAAAATCACCAGCGCTCGCCTGGCTGACGAATCGTCGGCGTTCCATGCGAAATACGCTCCGCGTTACTTCCAATACATGCACCTGAACGGGTGATCATCGATCAGGTTGGCCTGCACGCCGCCGAGCTTGTCGGGGCTGTAGAACTGCACGCCGACGTAATAATAGACGGGCAAAATGACAGCCTCGTCGGTGATGAGCAGCTTTTCAGCGCGGTGGAAGATTTCGTTTCGCTTCGCCACATCGGGTTCGCTCGCGGCATCGGCGATGAGCTGGTCGTACTCCTCGCTGGCCCAGCCGGTGCGGTTGTTGCCGCTGCCGCTGGTGAACATTTCGAGGAAGGTGTTCGGATCGTTGTAATCGCCCACCCAGCTCGAGCGCGTCATTTGATAGCGCAGCTCGCGCATGGATGAGAGCCAGACTTTTTGCTCCTGTTTCGCGACGCTGACTTTCACGCCGAGGTTTTGCTCCCACATGGCTTGCAGTTCCACGGCGATGTTTCCCTCCACCAGCGGCGGGATGCGGAGGTAATCGACGAGCGGGAAGCCCTTGCCATCGGGAAACCCGGCGGCGGCGAGAAGCTCGCGCGCTTTCTGAGGATTGAATTCATCACCGCGCGGCGGCTGGTAATTCGCCCCTGCTCCCGGCGGGACGAGCGCAAAGGCGGAGCGCTCGCCGAGCTGCGTGATTTTTTCCGTAATGCGCTTTTTATCGATGGCGAGGCTGAAGGCGTGGCGCACGCGCGCATCGTTGAAGGGCGGCTTGGTCACATTGAAGCGGATGAACCAGGTGCCGAGGAACGGCCCCGTGTGAAACCACGGCTGCTGCTTGAGCTCCGCCACGAGCGAGGTGGGCACGGTGCCTTTGTCCATCATGAGGTCGGCCTGGCCGGTGAGAAAATAATTGAGCGCTGTGTTGGGATCGCTCACAGGCATCACGTCGATGCTGCGCAGGCGCACGTTTGCCTCGTCCCAGTAGCGCGGGTTCTTTTTCAGCACGATGCGGTCATCGAGCAGCCAGTCCGCGAGCAGATACGGACCGTTGCCCACCACATTGCCCGGCTTGAACCACGCTGTGCCGTGCTCTTTCAGCATCCCTTGGTTCATCGGCGCGAGCGTGGTAAAGGCGCACAGGTCGATGAAGTACGGCGTCGGATTCTCCAGCTCCACGATCAGTGTGCGATCGTCCGCCGCCTTCACGCCCACTGTCTCAAAGTCGGTCGTCGCGCCCTCGTTGAACCCCTTCGCGCCCCGGATGATGTGCAGCATCGAGGCGTAGTCGGCTCCCGTCGCCGGCTCCAGCGCGCGCCGCCAGGCGAAGACGAAATCACGGGTCGTGACGGCACTACCATCGCTCCACACCACACCGGCGCGCAGATGAAACGTGTACGTCTTCTTGTCCGCGCTCACCTCCCAGCGCTCGGCCATCGCCGGCTCAGGTTTGCCATCGACGGTGTTGCGGCAAAGGCCCTCAAAGAGCGCGTTCGCCACTCTCATGCTCACCTGGTCTGTGACCAGCGCCGGATCGATCGTCTCCGGCTCCGCGCCATTGATGAAGGTCAGGTCCGGTTTCTCACGCGCCGGCGTGCAGCCCGCGATCAGCAGCGCGACCATCAGGGCAGAATGAAGAATTCGAGGACAAAACATCGGCGCGGAGTGTAGCACAGCGCGCCATCGCGCCAGAGGAAATGCAGATGAGCCAGCCCGGGAGAAAAAGTTGCGTGAGCTTTGCGCCCAAGTGTGGAATGTGCGCTCAACTCCATGCCCGTCCTCGATCAGTTTCGTCTCCAGGGCCGCCGTGCTTTGATCACGGGCGGCAGTCGCGGCCTGGGGCTGGAGATGGCGCGTGCGCTTGGTGAGGCGGGCGCGGAGATTATCATCGCGGGCAGTGATGAAACGCGTCTCGAGGTCGCGATCCATGATTTGCGGCAGGCAGGCGTCAGCGCTCATGCCATGCAGGGTGATCTCTCGCAACCCGCGGAGGCAGAGGTGTTTTGTGATCGTGTGCTGGCGGCGCATCCGGTGATCGACATTCTCATCAACAACGTCGGCGGGCGCCGCATCAACACGCCCACCGAGGACATGCCGCTGGAGGACTGGCAGCGCATCATCGACCTCAATCTCACCCAGGCATTCATCTGCACGAAACGCATCGGCGGCGCGATGATCCCGCGCAAGTGGGGACGCGTAATTAACATCGCCTCCATCAACGCGCTCTGGCCCGGCAAAGCGATGCGTGGCCGCAGCTACGAGGCATCCAAGGGCGCGCTGGCGATGTTCACCAAAGCCGTGGCCGCCGATTGGGCCGCGCACGGCGTCACCGTGAACGCCATCGCACCCGGCCCTTTCCTCACCGATGCGAACCGCCGCTGGATCAGCGAGCGCCCCGAGTTCGAGGCCGAGGTCGCGTCCAGCATTCCGATGGGACGCTGGGGCGATCCCAAAGAGATCGGCGGCCTAGCGCTCTATCTCGCCAGCGAGGCCAGCAGCTTCATGACCGGAAGCGTGATCGTGCTCGATGGCGGGAAGCTGCTGTGGTGAGCACTCTCCGCGCGACGGAAAGCCATGTGCCGCGTCCGGCGTTGTGGATGATACTCATGCGCCATCTTATTTCATCGCTCCTCGCGCTCTCGGGTCTCGCGCAGGCGCAACCGCTGCAATGGCCGCTCGGTTATTTCAATGCACGCACCGCCACTGATCCGGCGAAGCCTCAGCCAGCGACCGCCGCTAAAGAGCTGCATCTCGCGCGCACGCATCACAGCATCAGCATCGAGTGGCACATCGAGGGCGACACGGATCATGACGCGACCTGCAAAGTCAGCTACAAGCGCGAGGACGAGTCCGCGTGGCATGAGGCGATGCCGCTGATGCGTGTGGATTACTTTGGCTGGTATGACACGAAGCCTGCGGAGCGGCCATTCAACATGCTCGCGGGCAGCATCTTGTTTCTGCGGCCCGGCGCGGTTTATCAGGCGCGGCTCACGCTCAGCGATCCTGACAACGCGGCGCCAGTGGAGGAGACCAGACGCATTCAGACCAAGCCGTGGCCCTCGTTCGCACATCCAGCGCGCACCTTGCACGTCGTGCCACTGGATCAGAGTGGCGTCGGCGGCGATGGCTCGGCTGAGAAACCGTTTCGCGGCCTGAAGCCCGCGCTCGCCGCCGCAAAGCCGGGTGATTTGTTTCTGCTGCACGGTGGCGGCTACGGCGAAGTGGAAATCAATGTCAGTGGTGAACAAGGCGCCACCGAAGCCGCCCCCGATCAGACGCGTTACATCGGTTTCAAGGCAGCGGGTGATGGCGACGCGGTGTTTCATCAGTTGCGCGTCGGCGGCAGCCATTTGTGGTTCGAGGGTCTCTCCTTCAAGCGTGGTGCCTCCCCCAATGGTCTGAAAGGCGGCGACCAGTGCGAGAACGTGGTCGTGCAAAGCTGCTCGTTCCGCGACTTTCATTACTCCGTGTTTCTCTCGAAGGGCTGCTCCGGCTGGCACATCGCCAACAACGACATCCTTGGCGACACTGTGAATGGCATTTCGGGCGAAGGCGTCGAGCTGAACAAATCCTCCGACCACACCGTGTGCTACAACCGCATCGGCCGCAGCGCCGACGGGATCTCGTATCCAAACACGAACTGCGACCTGTTCGGCAACGATATCTTCGACATGTCCGACGATCCCATCGAGCCGGACTACGGCTACGCGAACATCCGCATCTGGGGCAACCGCCTGCACGGGCATACGGGCATCACGTTTCAGCCGATGTATTGCGGCCCGTGGTACATCGTGCGCAATCACTGCATCTCAAAAGGCAACGTCTTCAAACTGCGCGTGCAGGACCGCTTCGTCTGCGTGAACAACACCTTCGCCGCATGGACCACGCCCGTGCCGCACGCGCACGGACTGCTCACATCCTTTTGTCGCAACAACATCTGGATGCACCTCGGCGGCTCCGAGTTCATCTGGCAATCCAACGCGCCCGACAACGACAAGGGCCGCAGCTACAACACTCGTTTCGTCATCTACGACTCGCTCGTCGCGAACTGGAAAACCGATGTCGATCACGACGGCTTTGAGTTCAGTGCGGCGAAGATGATGAAGGGAAAGATGAATCCTTGGATGCTGCATCAACAGCGGTTCTTCGATCTCCCGTCGCTCAGCGCTGCCATCGGCATCGAGGCGCACGGTCGTGTGCTGGACCGCGCGCGCGACTTCCAGCCCTTCACCGTCACGCCGGAGATGTCTGGCAAAGATGCGCCGCTGATCAAACTCAGCGCGCAAAGCCAGGCGCGGGATGCAGGCGTTACGTTGCCAAACATCGCGGAGGAATTCGACGGCAAGTCGCCCGATCTTGGTGCTTTTGAATCTGCGCCGCCGCACTACGGCCCGCGCGATGATCCTGCCGCCATGCCGCTGGAATGGGTGCTGAAGCATCAGAGGTGATGCGCGCCCGGTTCATGGTGCGAACAGCCGCAACTCCTCGGCCCAATCGAACAGCCAGCGGTGTTCCGGTGCTACTGCCCGCTGCTGATTCCGTGGCGGACCCGTCACGACGATGATCCATCCGCCGTCTTTTGCCGCCACCGCTCCGGGATCAGCTCCCATGATTCGGTAAGTGCGACCGAGCTGCCAGTTCGCGCCATCGCTGCTCGTGACAGTGAACACACCTTCGCCCGTGCCGAAAAACGTGATCACCTTGCCATCCGACTGCGCATTGCCGAGCCAGCGGCGGCGGCCTTCGATTTTCACATCGTCAGCGCGCGTGAAGTTCAGGCCGTCGGTGCTCGTGGCGTGATAGCCGATGCCGTCAGCCGGCTGCATCTGCGGGCCGTTGTTCGGACGCTGGCCGGGTTCGGGCTGCTTGCCATTGTCGGGCGAGTAAAGATGAAACACGCCCTGATGCAGCGCCACGGCGCAGTCGATCACCGAGCGGCCTTCGATCGTGAATCGCACGCCCGGCTCGAAAGTGTACTCGAGACCGTTTGTCGAGATCGCGGAGTGAATGCGCGGCAGGTCTTCATCGAATTGCCTTCCGCGCAGCGAGGTGAAGTACATGCGCACCTGGCCATCGGGCAGCGGCACGAGCGTGGGATCAAAGGGGAACCTCATGCCTTCCGGCAGTCCATTGAGTTTCATCACCACTGCATCCGTCCACGTCTTGCCCTCGTCGGAGGAGAAATGAATCGCCACCTTGTCGAACGATGCCGGATCATTCTCCGGGAAGTGCTGATGCGCGGCGATGAGGCGGCCATCCTTCATTCGCGCCACCGTCGGCACGCCCGCGCGCTCAAATTTTGCCAGCCGCTCCGTCGAGCCATCCGCTCTGGCGCGGTACACGATCACATCATTCTCCCACGGCCCGCGCTGTCCCTGCGGCGGCGTGCGGCCCGCCTGCGGCGGCGCTGGCGAAAACGGGTACAGCGGATCCAGCAAATCCTGCGCCGATGCGGACACGAGGCCGCAGAGCGCCACAAAGGCGAGTCGAGTGGTTGGGTTCATAACAGCGAGCGGGATTCCCGTCGGGGTGGGTAATCGCAGTCACTCATCCCGACAACACCTCAACGTCACGAGTCCGTCGTTTTGTGTGCGCGCAGCCCTCGGTTGTCCGGGCTTGATGCGAAGAGACGCATCTCCCCGCTGACTGAACGCTCAAGTGGTTCAGCTACACGCTCACGGTTTGCATCCACCACGCCCCTGCTCCATCATGCCCGCCTCATGTCCAGCAGCTTCGGCACACTTTTCCGCATCAGCACCTGGGGCGAATCACACGGCCCCGGCGTCGGCGTCGTCATCGACGGCTGCCCACCGCGCATCGCCTTGAGTGTCGAGGATGTCCAGGCCGAACTGGATCGCCGCCGCCCCGGCCAGAGCAAGATCACCACGCCGCGCAAAGAAGACGACCGCGCCGAGATCCTCTCCGGCGTGCTAGATGGCCAGACCCTCGGCACGCCCATCGGCATCCTCGTGCGCAACACCGACCAGCGCCCCTCCGCCTACACCGAGATGGAGAGCGCCTACCGCCCCTCGCACGCCGACTTCACTTACGACGCGAAATACGGCATCCGCGCCGTCTCAGGCGGCGGCCGCTCCTCCGCGCGCGAGACCATAGGCCGCGTCGCCGCAGGAGCCATCGCGCGCAAAGTTTTACAGTCCGCATTCCCAAAATTCGAATGCCTCGCCTTTGTCCGCACCGTGCAAAACATCGAGGCAGCTCAATCTGAAATCCAAAATCCCAAATCTGAAATCATCGAGTCCAACATCGTCCGCACCTGCGACCCAGCCGCTGCCGAGCGCATGATCGCCCTCATCGAAAAAGTCCGCGCTGAAGGAAACTCCGTCGGCGGCGTCATCGAGTGCGTCATCCGCGGCGCCCCCCCCGGCCTCGGCGCGCCTGTGTTCGACAAACTGGAGGCCGACCTCGCCAAAGCCATGCTCAGCCTTCCCGCGACGAAGGGCTTCGAGATCGGCTCCGGGTTCGCCGGCACCTTAATGACAGGCGCGGAGCACAACGACGAGTTCTACAACGACGCCGGCAGCATCCGCACCCGCACGAATCGCAGCGGCGGCATCCAAGGCGGCATCAGCAACGGCGAGGACATCGTCTTCCGCGTCGCCTTCAAGCCCACCGCCACCATTCTGCGCGAACAAAACACCGTATCTAATAAGGGAACCGAAACCACCCTCGCCGCCCGCGGCCGCCACGATCCCTGCGTGCTCCCGCGCGCCGTGCCGATGGTCGAGGCGATGGCGCAGCTCGTGCTCGTGGATCACTGGCTGCGCCAGCGCGCGCAGTGCGGTTGAGCGACCGATCAGGGAACTGCCGCTGCCAAGCCAAGATTTGGCTATAGCAGCAGCGATCCCCGCTATGCCCCGAACAATGAAGTGGTACTGCCACTGATCCTGCGCTCTCTTCTCATGAAACTCGGGCGTGCCATCAGTCTTCACTACAAGAGCACACCCAAGCTGGGTGACCTGCTTTGCGCACCGAACAGCTGTTTCAATTTGGTCGATGCGTGGAAACGACGGGTATAAATGGCACAAGGTTCACCGGCACCGAGGCCACGGCACTCATCCACGAGCCACCGCTTAAACAAAGCTTGCCGCCGGTCTGGCGCATCAGGTAAACTGCGCGCATGAAAACAAAGCCGTTCGTTGTCGCCCTGGTCCTCATCATTGCTTTCATTGGCATCGCTGCCACCGCGCAGGTCATTCCCACCACGCCGGGGAAGTTTAAAATGAAACCCTTTGGCGAGTCAGGCGCGTCCGTGGGAACGAACTCCACTCCCAAGCCGCCGGAGACGACGGTGCGGCAGATCACGTACACCGCGCTGACTCCTCCGCGTCAGTGGCGCAGCACGGATGGGAAATCCCTCCTCGGAAAGCTCATCGCGTTTGAGGAAACGGTCGTCACCACCACCACTCAGGCCAGCGCCGCCGCCGC
>JANPIW010000225.1:0-10389 GCA_031425215.1 Verrucomicrobiaceae bacterium | reverse complement strand
GCACTCAAAACCTGAAGCGAGCGAGCCAGACAGAGCTGTAGAACCTTGCGCGCGCATCAGACAGCAGCCTCCACGATGACTTTAGGACCCTGGACATCTCGCACCCGCACGGAGACTCCTGCCTCGATGTAGCCGCCCTCCACCGTCGCCTCCATTGACTTTCCTCCGATCTCGATCGTTCCGCAGGGTCTGAGCACGCTGCGGCTCACTCCCACATCACCTGTTCTCACCGAGGACACGGCAGCCATGGCGGGCGTGGCTTCCAACGTGCCACCAGCAGAAGTGCTGAGCACCAGTTTCTGAAACGGCTTGGCCTCCGGCAAATAGCGCCCAAGCAGCACGATGACAAGCGCCGCGCCGATGATCCCGAGCGCAAAATTTCTCAGCCCCGTCGCATACGTCGAGAGTTCAAAACCCGTCGCCACGGGCGCCTGCTCGCCCGCAGGCAGCGTGACTGGCAAGGGACTGCCCGCGTCCCAGCCCGACATGGTATAAACCAGCGCCACCATGATGCAGACAAACCCGGTGATGCCAGGCACCAGGGAGCCAGGAAAAACAAACACCTCCAGCAGCAGCAGCACGACTCCCAATACGAACAAGCCGGCCACCACGGCAGTCTCCTGCCCCACCAGACTGCCGGCCACATAATGACCGAAGAAAAACAGGCTGAACGCAGCGAGCGAGATGAAGCCTGGAATACCGAAGCCCGGCGCCTGCATTTCCACATAGCCCGCCGCGACACCGATAAGGATGAGCATCGCGGCATACTTCGTCACGAGGATCGCGATGTGCTCGAAGCCGGTCGGCTCTGCCGTCATGATCTCACCCTTCAATCCCTCCGCCTTCTTGATCTCATCCAGGCTGGTCACGATCGCCTTGGCGAAAATGCTTCGCCCATTTTCCTGGAGGATTGCCTGCTCGGCGTCGAGCGTCAGGATCTCACCCTTCGCGCACAGCACCTCGCCATTCACAGTCAGCCCGCGGCCCATGTCGATCATCGCCTCGATCACACGCGGATCGCGGCCTTTCTCCTTCGCCACGGTGCGTGCCATGCTCATGATGGCGGAGTTCATCTTCGCGCGCTCGGCCTCGCCCATTTCGCCACCACCCCCATACACCGGCGTGGCTGCGCCCGCGGAGCTGGCAGGCGCCATGTAAATCTCATCCGTCGCGATGGCGATCATCGCCCCGGCGGAAAGCGCGCGCGGATTCACATAGGCGAAGCTGCGCGGCTTGAGCTTCTGGAGGTCCTTCATCATCAGGTTCGTCGTGTCCCACGCGAGACCGCCGGGCGTGTCGAGATCGAAGATAACCGCCTCCGCGCCCTCCGCCGTGCAGCGCTCGAGTGTGCGCGACATGAATTCGAAGCGTGCTCTCGCGATCAGATCTTCCTCGCCCACGGGAATCACGACAACCTTGCCCGTGTAAGTGCCCGTCACTTGCCCGGCAGCTTGCGCGCCGGCGCCTGACTTCGATGCATCCTTCGAATGTGTCGTAACAGCTTCAGCAGCGGGCTGCGCCAGCAGATCCGCAGTCAGCGCCACCACCTCTCCAGAAAAACCGGCCGACTTTGCCGCCGCCGCCGCGTCAGGCACGAGTCCGCGCGCCAGCAAGGGCTTGCCATCGACGACCAGCGAAGCGTCATCGCCATCAAGCAGAAGCAGCTCGCCCTTGGCCGAGAACGTGCGTCCCGCGCTCTTGAACTCCGCGTCTTTGTCGATGAAAGCCTGGGCAAGCTCCGCGTTATGCCCCTTCAGCTTGCAAAGGCTGCGCGCGCCCGCTTTCAACACAGCGAGCGATTCCGCCATGAGCGTCTCCTGCGCCTTCAGCGATGTCTTTTCATCAGCCACGATCACCGGTGGCGCGGCCCCGATGCGCGCCCCTGGAGACATCCAAATCTCGTCGCACCCGAGCGCGAAGAACGCGCCGCCCGCAACCGCTGATGGATTCACAAAAGCAATGGTGCGCACCTTGAGGCGTGCGATCTCCTCAGCCATCGGCAGCGCCGTTTGCGCCTTGCCGGATGTGACGTTGATGTCAAACACCAGCGCCGCAGCGCCTGCCGCGATGCTCTCATCCACCAGCTTCCGCACCTCGCGCCAGCGACGCGTCTCAGCCACCTCTGCATTTGAAATGGCGACTGTCACCACCTTGCCCGACAACGCGGGCTTCGAGGCAGGGCTTTGCGCAAACGTGATCGTCACGGGCAGCAAGATGGCCAGAATGAAAAGATAGCGGTGCATACAACGAGGATGTCGTGGGTGAGTCCCTAGCCATACGACCGAGCGAGATGAAAGGCAACGCGTCGTCTGGCAGATGACGGCCCGAGTCACGAGTCATCTCAACATCCGAAACTCCGCCGAGGCCATCACCGTCTGGCAGAGCGTGGTCCAGATGTCTTCTGTGCCGTTGCTGGTGAAGCGCATCATGCGCTGCATTTCCTCCCCGGTCGGCTCGCGAGCGAAGGCTTGCCTATAAAGATGCTGCACCCGCTCGCGGTCGGTGCTGCTCCCTGAGAGCAGACGTTTCGCCGTGTGGCGCGCTTGTTCGATCACCCACGGGTTGTTCATGAGGTAAAGCGACTGCGCGGGCAGGATGCTCTCATCACGCTGCGCCACGGGACGCTCCGGCGCGGCGAAATTAAAAAGCGTGAAGACTTCTGGAAGCGTGCCGCGAATGACGGGCAGATAAACGCTGCGGTGCGTGCTCACGATCGCAGACGAGGTGAGGAATGGCTTGAAGGTGTGCAGCTCGGCTTCGCGCTGCGGATTGAACTGATCCAAAAATTGCCGCTGCGGTGGATGTGGGTCGAGCTGGCCGCTCAGGCAGAGAACGGAGTCCCGTAGCACCTCGGCTTCGATCATGCGCGGGGTCATGCGCCAGAGATAGATGTTGTCCGGGTCTGACTTGTCAGATTGATCCGACGAGTCTGACGATCTGCGGTAAGCCTGGGATGAAACAATCTCTTTGATGAGTCGCTTCACCGACCAGCCGCCGTCCATGAAGCGCACCGCCAGATGATCCAGCAGCTCAGGGTGCGAGGGCTTCGCGCCGCTCACGCCGAAATCATCCGCCGTGGTCACCAGCGCGCGGCCAAAGAGCTTTTGCCACACGCGGTTCACCATCACCCGCGCCGTGAGAGGATTGTCACGATGCGTGAGCCACTGCGCCAGCTCCACGCGGCCGCTTTGGTTGTTCGCGGGTGGCGGTGTGTTCTTCAAGGCAATGACCTGGAGAAAGCCGCGCGGCACGCTGTCGCCGAGATTGGTCGTCTCACCGCGAACGTGAATGCGACTGTTCTCGATCTTCTGGCGATCACGCGCGCCCATCGCCCACGCGGGCTGCGGCGGCGCGGAGTTCTTCATCGCCTCCACGCTTTTCTCCAGCACATCGACCTTCACATTCCAATCCGCCACCTTCGCCTCCATCTCGGCGATCTCAGCGGCGAGCTTGTCCCTCTCCGCGCCGCCGAGTGATCCCACCCGCCGTTTCATCTCCGGGATGCGCTTTGAGACGCTGTAGCGCGCCGAGCGCGCCTCATGCGTCGCCAGCGTCTCGGCATCGAGATTGCGAAAATACTCCAGCGCGGCGGGCGCGAGTTTCTGGGCATCCGCGCCGAGCGCATGCCACTCGGTGTGATGAAACGCCGTCGCCTTGATGCCGCGCGTGCCATAGCCGTAAAGCGGCTGCGTGCTGCGCAGGATGCCAGCCAGCGCGTAGTAGTCGGCGGTCGGAATGGGATCAAACTTGTGATCGTGGCAGCGCGCACATGCGACGGACAAACCCAGCACGCTGCGGCTGATCGTTTCGATCTGCTCGTCGATCACGTCCATGCGAAAAATTTCAGGCTTCGCTTCCTCATACGACTTCGCGCCGAGTGCGAGGAACCCGGTGGCGGTCAGCATCTCGTCTCGCTGCGCCTGATTCTTCGACGCCATCAAATCCCCCGCGATCTGCTCACGGATGAACTGGTCATACGGTTTGTCCCCGTTGAACGAGTCGATCACATAATCGCGGTAACGCCACGCATGGTAATAGATCACATTGCGGTCACGGCCATTGCTGTCCGCATACCGCGCCGCGTCCAGCCAGTGGCGGCCCCAGCGCTCGCCGAAATGTCGCGAGGCCAGCAGGCTATCCACGAGGTCGGGCAGATGCGACTCGTCAGACAGGTCGGGCGGCGGCAAGCCGGTCAAATCCATGTGAAGCCGCCGCACGAGCGTGTGGTGGTCGGCTTCACCAGTTGGCGTGAGCTTGTTCTCCGTAAGCTTTGCGGCCACCAAGCTGTCGATGCTGCTCTGCGGTTTTGATTCCGGTGGAATGAGCGACCAGAATTTCCTGCCTTCATCGATGCTCAAACCGGCCGCGTGAGCGGAAATCGTCACCAGCAAAAAAATAGCCGTCCTGGGAATCACGGCGCGCGCTCTTTGACTTCCGCCGCCATCTCCAGCAGCGCGTCCATCATCTTCACGGACGCCTGCGGTTCGAGATTGCATGTTCCTGGCCAGGTCTCGTAACCGCCGAGTTCAAAATGGCGCGGCGTGGGCATGTAGCCGTAGTAACCATTCGCCAGTTCGACCATGAAGGATTTCGCGAAGGGATTGCGCTTCCTGAACTCCACGCCGGTCTCGGCAAACGTCTCGGTCGGCGTCGTGCCGATGCACACATCGCCGATGCGGAGGATCTGCACAGGTGCTTTGGTTTCGGGACTGGCTTTGGAGAGACGCTGCACGCGGCCCGCATACGCCAGCGGCAGATCGGCTTTGCCGCCCTGGATGCGCGGGGCTTTCGCCTCCGTTTCCTTTGCCCACGCGATGAGATCGTCGGGGATCTTGCGCCATCCGATGGCGAGCTCGCGATAGCGGGCGGCGAGCGGCGCACTGTTTTGCCAGGTCACTCTGGCCAAAGCGCCGTTCACTTTGGCCGCGACATCTTCGGCGACGTAGCGCATCTGCTCATACGGCGGCTTGCCCGGACGCGGGTTGCGGAAGTTGATGTTGTTCGCGTCGCCGCTCGTGCCGTTTGCCATGAGCGCCACGAACGGCGGATCATTCGCTCCATCGGCCTGCATGCGCTTCAGTGCCTCGCAATACATGCCGAAGTAGTCCGCGCTGATGTGCCCGTTGCCCACGCCGCCGACGTAGTGCAACGAGTAAGCCGAGAACACGGAAATCAGCCGCCCGCCGGGCTCACGCAGCGCGATGAAGCTCACCGTGGGATCAGGTTCGCCCGCTGGCTCAACGAGTGCCGGATTGCCGGCGCCGGGGTTCATCTTCACCTTGTCAATCTTGCCAAAAGGATTCAGCGGCATTTCTCCTTCCTTCAAAAACCAGCGGCGAATATGCACATGCTCCGGCACATCCACGGTGCCAAACGCGATCTCCGCCGGTCGCAGCATCGTCACCGCACGGCGCACACCATCGGCGATGCGGCGCGCGACGAACTTTTGGTAATCCGTCAGCTCCAGATCGGAAAAGTACCCGCGCACCGGCCCGCCGAGCGCATTCACCGCTGAGTGCGTGTGCGTGCCGCTGATAAGCACATTCGCCGCCGCGATGCCGGTTTCCTTTTCGATCAGCTCTCGTGCCCTCAGCGACACACTACGGTGCAGGCCGAGCAGGTCACAAACCACCAGCGCCAGCTTCGTTTTGCCATCATCCAGCACGAGGCAACGCGCATGAAGCTCGTCATGAATATGCGTGCAAGGATACGGCGAAAAGCCACCCACGACCTCGCCACCGAGTTCAGGTGTGATGTTGGACGTCGCCGCTCCCGCCATCAGCGGAGCCTTGGGAGGATCAGCGGCGAAAACGGAGGCGGTGGCGAAGAGGGCGAGCAGAAATAGGCGCATGGAAACAATACAGCTCCAGCGAGAACATTTTGTCGCGTATTGGCAGACTCATCCAAACAACGCCATCACCGGCTTGCCGCCGTCCACGATGGGGATGGGGCGATTCTCGCGATTCATGAGCATGAGATCTGGATCGATGCCGAGGGACCAGTAGATCGTCTTGGCGAGGTCTTCGGGCGACACGGGCTTGTCGTCGGGATAGGCGGCTTCTTTGTCGGAGCTGCCATAGACGATACCGCCGCGCACACCCGCTCCGGCGATGAGCGCGGGGAAGCAGGTGCTCCAGTGGCCGCGGCCCCAGGTGGCATTCGGTATCGGCGTGCGGCCCATTTCGCCGATGGCGATGACGAGTGTTTCATCGAGCAATCCGCGTTCGTCGAGATCCGCGAGCAACGCGGAGCAGCCTTGATCAAAGGTGGGCAGCAGGTGATCGCGCACGTCATCACTGTTGCGGTGCGAGTCCCAGTCGTAGCCGGTCACGGAATCGTAATGCACGGTGACGAAACGCGTGCCCGCCTCGACGAGTCGCCGTGCCATGAGACAGCTTTGACCAAAAAGATGCCGTCCGTAGCGATCACGCATCGTTTCAGCCTCGGCGCGGATGTTCAGAGCGCTGCTCGTTTTATCCGAGGAGATCAGCGCCATCGCCCGCTTGCGATGCAGGTCCATCGCGTTGCCATCGCCCATGTCGAGACGCGTGCGCACGGCCTCGAATTGATCGAGCAAACTGACACGCTCCTGGATTCGGCTCACGGGGATCACGGGCTTCAGGCCTTCGATCTCGTAGCTCAGCTCACCATCCGCACAGGCACGCCAGTAGGGATTGTCTTTCACATCCTTCTTGTCGATGACCGTCGTCATCGGGTTGTAGGCTTGGCCCAGCCAGCCCGCATACTCGCCGGGGCGGATGTATTGCCCGCGATCCTGCAGTTTGCCGAGTCGGTTCGGGAGCACTGCATACGAGGCGAGATCGCGCTCCATGCCACCGGGCATTTTTTGGCTCAAATGCTCCACCACCGAGCCCATCGACGGCCAGTCCTGCGGCGTGGCCGAAAAGCCGCCGCCCACCGGCAGATGCCAGCGATGTCCGGTTTGCAAATAATGCCCCGCGCCGCTGTGATCGTTGTAATTGTGCGTCATCGAGCGGATGACCGCGTATTTGTCCGAGATCTTCGCCAGCCGCCCCAGATGCTCGCTGATGAGCAGGTCCGGCGTGCGACTCTTGATCGGTCTGAAAGGCCCACGCACCTCGCGCTTCGCGTCCGGCTTCATGTCAAAGGTCTCAAGCTGGCTCGGGCCGCCGAAGAGGAACAAAAAGATCACCGACTTCGCCTTCCCACCTGCAAAAGCCTGCTGCGCCTCCTGCGCGGCGAGAATGCCCGGCAGCGTCATCCCAAACAGCCCCGCGCCGCCAATTTGCAACAACTCACGACGGGTGACGCCGGAGCAGTTGGAGCGAGATGTGCCGTTGATGGTGAGCATGATCTCTGAACATACGGGCGACGGACGGCGGGGTTATCAGGCCAGCACCTCGCGGATCACATTGCCGTGATCGATCTCCAATCGCTTCCGTCCCGGCACCTCCAGAGCGCGCAGATCAATGCCGAGCAAGTGGCACGTCGTGGCGTGCAGGTCGGTGATGTAATGGCCTTCGCCTTGTGCGTGATAGCCGAGATCGTCGGTCTCGCCATGCACCGTGCCGCCCTTGGTGCCGCCGCCGGCGAACCAGATGGTGAAACCGTGCGGATGATGATCGCGCCCGTCCTTGTGACCGCTGCGTGTCTCCATGCCGGGGGTGCGGCCGAACTCGGTACAAAACACGACCAGAGTCTCGTCCAACATGCCGCGCTGCTTCAAATCGCGCAGCAGGCCGGCCACGGGCTGATCCACGCCTTCGCAGAGACCTGCGTGATTCTTTTTCAAGTTGGCGTGCGAGTCCCAGGTGCCCGTGTTCGACGGATACACCTGCACAAAACGCACGCCACGCTCCACGAGCCGCCGTGCGGCCAGGAAGCGCTCGCCTGCGGTCTTCGTCGATGCTTTGTCGATGCCGTAGAGCTTGCGCGTGGCCTCCGATTCGTTCTTCAAATCCAGCGTCTCGGGCACGGCCATCTGCATGCGGAAAGCCAGCTCATACGCGTGGATGCGCGCGCGCACAGACAGGTCTTCGGGATACTCGACCGCGGTCAGTTGGTTCAAGCGATTGATGAGCTGGTATTCGCGCACCTGCTCGTCGGCGCTTTGGCGTGAGTCGCGTTTGCCAAAGGGCAGCGGGTTCGCCGGATCAAGCGTGAGCGGCACGGCGGCATGATCGGGGCCCAGGTAAAGCGAGTCGATGGACAAGCGCTTCGTCGAGTCCGTCGGCCCGCCGAGCACCACAAACTTCGGCAGGTTTTCATTCAGCGTGCCCAGCCCGTAATGCACCCACGAACCGATGCACGGCTGCTGCTCATCGAGCCGGTGGCGCCCCGTGTGCAGTTGGTTCTCGGCAAAGTGGTCGTTGTCCGTCGTCCACATGTTGCGCACGAAGGCGATGTCATCGACCACCTTCGACAAGTGCGGCCACCAGTCCGTGATCTCCACGCCACACTGCCCCTGCTTGCTGAATCCGACCTGCATCGGGTAGATGCTCGGATAGACATCGCGCTCATTGACTTCCTTCGCGGTCACTGAGCGGAATCGCTTGTGATGCTTGTCCGACTTCAGCGGGTTTTCGAGCGGCGTTTTGTCGAAGGTCATGCCCGCATACTTCGTGAGAGCCGGCTTTGGATCAAAGGTCTCCACATGGCTGTAACCACCCGAGAGAAAAATCCAAATCACCGACTTCGCCTTCGGCACGATGGGCGTCAGCATGGGTGCGGCCTTCACGATGCCTTCACTCATCAGCGTGCCGCCCAGAGCCAGTCCGGTGAAACCCATGCCAGCATCCGCGAGGAAGCGCCTGCGGCTGATCTGACCGCAGGGAAAGCAGGAAGATGGAAGTGAGCGGTTCATCGCACGGTGACGAAGTCGTTGTGGTTCAATAGCACGCGCAGCAGGCTTTCCTTGCTGCCTTGCTGCCAAAAGTCGCGGCATGAGGCCAGTTCGTCCGGGCTCGGTGGACGGCTCAACAGATGCTCGAAAGCAGCGGTGATGAATTCGGGTGCCTCCGCTCCGATCTGACGCACCAGCGCCGCGCTGTGATCGTGCACCAGTTTGCTGTTCGTGAGCACCAGCGCCTGTTGCGGCAGCACGCTGCTGGTGCGCCGATAGCAGTCCGTCGGCTCGGGCGCGTCAAACATCGCCGCCATCGCACTGCGGCCGCCGACTTCGGGATGGCAACTGAAGTAAAGGCTGCGCCTCTTGCTCGTCTCCGCCTGAGTGTTTTCCAGTTCCTGACCGCCCATCTTCGGATCGAGCGCACCGGCCAGATGCAGCACACTGTCACGCACACCTCCGCCTCCATGCGTGATGGATTCATGCGCCAGAGGAAATGATTGTCGGGATCGACTTTGACATTATTTGCAGCGGTGACGCTGGTGCGCCGATAAGCCGCGCTCGTGACGATGAGCCGATGCAGATGCTTCATGCTCCAACCATTCTCCATCAACTCCGCCGCCAGCCAGTCGAGCAGCGCGGGATGCGTCGGCGGCTTGCCATTGCGGCCAAAATCAAACACCGAGGGCACCAGCGGCTCCTGGAAATGCCGCATCCACAAATGATTCACCGCCACACGCGCGGTGAGCGGATGATCCCGCCGCGTGAGCCATTCCGCGAGTGCTTTGCGACGTCCGGTGCTCTGATTCGGAAACACGCTCGTCATGGATGTGAAGCTGTCGGGCGACTTCGGTTTATCGCGCTCCGTTTCGGCTTTGGTGACGGCTGATTTCGCCGCTGCCACGGCCTTGGTGGCGGCGTCGCGAGTTTTATCATCCGCACGACTGAGATCATGCTCCGCATTTGTCATTGCCGCTTTGGCCGTGGCCACTGTGGCATCGCGTTCCGTCGTTGCGGCTTTTTGAGCGAGCTTTGCTGCATCCGGTGAGCCGCCAAACTTCGCCTGATCCGCTGCAAATCGTGCGATGGCGCTCGCCAGTTCCGCTCGCGCGGCTTCGAGTGCGGTGCGCGTTTTCGGCGAGTCCTGCGCGAGCAACTCATCCTGCGCCTTGGTCACCGCATTCAATCGCAGACTCAGGTCCGTCTCCTGAATCTCAGGGCGCAAACCCGGACGCACCGAGCCGTCTGGCAGGCTCACTGGCTGGATCGCAAGCGACCCGAGAAACGCGGGCACACCCGCAGCGAGCGGGGCTTTGCTCTCCACGCGATTGCGCTCATCGCCTCCCGTGTAGAACCATGTCTTGGCATCGAGTTGTTTGTCAAAGACGCGCACGGCACCCAGCCGGTTTGGATTGCGCAGCTTCACATACTGATACTCCTGAAACGGTCCCGGATCAGCCTCGCCAGCCCAGCGATCCTGACGAACGCCCAGCGGCTCGAAGAACGCACGGAAGCGAAAGTAGTCCTCGTGCGAGATGGGATCATACTTGTGATCGTGGCAG
>JANPIW010000224.1:0-22562 GCA_031425215.1 Verrucomicrobiaceae bacterium | reverse complement strand
CGGAACTGAACGATCTTCTGATCATCCGCGTAGGTGCGGAGAAAAGCGCGGGCCTCGTTGCGGGAAAAACCGGTCTGCGCATCACGCTCCGTCTCAGCCATCTCGGTCGCGTCGCCTTCTTTGCCATCCTTCTTGTCGCCTTCGTCTCCGGCTTGGATCTCACCTTCTGGCAGCGGCTTGCCTTCGCCGTCTTTGCCTTCCTGCTGCTGTCCCTGATCTTTCTTCTGACCGCCCTCCTCGCCTTCCTGGCCCTCTCCTTTGCCCTTGTCGCCTTCTTTTCCCTGCTCGCCTTTTTCACCGGGCTCATCGCCTTCCTCACCTTCATCGCCCTCGCCTTTCTTTCCTTTCTCGCCCTTCTCTCCTTTGTCGCCTTTCTTGCCTTGCTGCTGTTGCTTCTGCTGCTCGATCTTCTCCTTCAATTCTTCGAGGCGCTTCTTCACAAAGTCACGGTTCTCGCGCGCCTCCGCGTCGTCGCTGATTTTCAGCGCCGCGTCGAAGTGCCGCAGTGAATCCGTCCACGCTTTCACCGTGAACTGCGGCTGCTGCTTTGCCAGCGCACCATCGCCCTGGTCGTAAAGCGTGTGCGCCAGGCCGCGGTGCGCGCGGTTTTGCAGCGCGGTGTCGCCCGCGGTGAGCGCGTCACTGAATCCGCTCACCGCGCGGTCGTAGTCCTTCACCTTGCGCGCCGACGCGCCGAGACCGTATTGCAACTCCGCCTTGTGCCTCGCGTCCGGGTTTTCCTCCAGCACCTTCGCGAAAGCATCGCGCGCTTTCTCAAAGCGGCCCGCTTCATATTCCTCACGCGCTTTCGCCTCGCTCGCATCCGACGATCCAAAGATCGCGGCAGTCGCCGTGAATTGCCCGCCACACGCGATAACAAACGCGGCCAGCGCGGGTGAGGACAACGGAGTGCGGGCGCGGAGAGGACGGATGAGCCAGGCGATCATGAGCAGGATGATACCCGCGCCGAGCGGCCAGGCAAAGCGCTCGATGGGTTTTCTCTCCTCTTTCGCCTCATTCTCCTGGCGCTCGAGCTGGGCGAGAATGTCGGTGACCACGCCCTTGGCCAGCGGTTGCGAGCCGAGGCGCAGGTACTTGCCGCCGGATTCCTTCGCGATTTGCTGGAGGATGCTGCTATCGAGCTTCGTCTGCACCACGTTCCCGTTGCCGTCGCGGATGTAATCACCCGCGCGCGCCGGATCTGGATCGGGAATGAGCGCCCCCTGCTCCGTGCCCACGCCGACAGTCAGCACAAGAATATTCGCTTCTGCAGCCTCCTTTGCGTAGTAGCCGATGCCTGGCGCGGGATCACCGCCATCGCTGAAAATAATCAGGCCGTGATTCCGCGCCGGTGATTTCTCCACCGTGTCCATCGCGAGACGGATGGCTTTCGTGATGTCGCTGCCTCCCGTGGGCACCGAGGTGATGTCGAGAGAGAAGATGGATTCCACCACCGCATCGTGATCCGTCGTGAGCGGCGCTTGAAGGTAAGGCTGGCCCGCGAATGCGATGAGCCCCACGCGATCACCCGGCAGCGCCGTTAGCAAATCCTGCGCCGCCAGCTTCGCGCGCGTGAGCCGGTCAGGCGTGATGTCCGTCGCCAGCATCGAGCGCGAGGTGTCGATGGCGATGATGACATTGCGTCCCGATTCCTTCACCTCGCGCTTCTCCTCGCCCCACTGCGGACGGCACAGCGCGATGGTGAGAAGAGCCAGCGCTGCAAGTTGCAGCGGAAAAACAATCCACGATCTGCGGCTGGGAAACCCAGGCACCAGCGCATCACGCAACCGCCGCGCCACGAACGCGTCCACCGCACGCCCGGCGCGCGCGTCCGCCCACACCTTGCCCGCGAGGAGCAGCGGCACCACGAGCAGCAGCCAGAGCCAGTGCGGATCAGCGAATGTCATCGTTTTGAAAATTCAGGCCCGACTATTTCCAGAGGCGCGCGATTTGGAAAGGTAAAAGTTGCGCCTCACATCGTAGCCGATGGCGTGAGCTACGCGCTCTCCGTCACGATCACATCCATCCGCGCGTCGTGCGGTTCCGTCGGGATGTGCTCAAAGACCTGCGTATCGAAACACAGCGCAACTCTCAGCGCCGCCACATCCTCGCACGCAAAGAGCTTGTCATAATACCCTGCGCCTCGACCGAGCCTTGAGCGTTCCCCTCTCCCAAAAGCCAGGCCAGGCACGAGGATCACCGATAGATCAACCGCGGAAACCAGCGCGCATTTTTTAACATCAGGCTCCCAAATACCAAAACACCCGCGCACCATGTCACTCGCATCGCGCACCTCGCGCGGCTGAAGCAACCCGTCCTCGATCGCAAAAAACACCGCCCGCATCCCGCGCTCATGCAGCCACGGAATCAGCGGCAGCAAATCAGGCTCACCACGCAGTCCGCCAAAAAGCGCCACCGCATTTCCCGCTTTTAAGCGCCAAAAATCTGCCGCCATCAAGCGCTCGCGAATGCTCGCCGACGCGGCCGCAACCCGCTCCGGCGTCAGGTCACGCAGCACCGACCTCATGCGGACGCGCAACTCTTGCTTGGCCTGTTTTTGCTCTGCGCTGCTCATTGCCAGACAATCATCCTGCGACGGAAAACTTCGCTTGTCAGCGGCTTTCTTCGTCCTTACACTTCGCGCCGTTGCAGCCGCAACTCTTTTCATCTCGATGATACACGACCCCTCGTCGGAAGCGTGGTACTCGCCCCTCAAGCGGAAGGGCGTAGGCGGTCGCATTCCATTCCGTCGCCGCCCCAAGGATGAAAACCGCGTGGGCCTCCTCCCCACCAAGGGCTGGCGCGAGCGCAATCTGCAATTCCTCGGCGAGGTGCTCATCCCTCACCTCCTCATGCCTCGTCGCGTCGGCGAACATTTCGGTGCCCTGCCACATATCGCCGACACGGAAATGGGCGTCACCTGGCTGGGCCACGCGGGCTTCTTTGTCCAGATCGGTGGACTGAACATCGCCATCGACCCCAACTGGGCGCTCTGGCACGGTCCGGTCAAACGCGTCAGCCGTCCCAGCCTCCGCGCCATCGACCTCCCGCGCATCGACCTCGTTCTGCTCACGCACGCGCACTTTGATCACCTCCATCTCCCCAGCCTCCGCGCCATCGCCGATGAGCAACCCGTCATCCTCCCCAAAGGCTGCGGCAGCCTCGTCAAACGCTGCGGATTCAGCCGCATCGTCGAGCTGGACAACTGGCAGACCACCCGTTTCCGCGACCTGCGCATCACACTCACTCCCGCGCGCCACTGGGGTGCGCGCATGATCCACGACACCTACCGCAAATTTGGCGGCTTCCTCATCGAGAGCCAGGGCCGCAGTCTCTACCACTGCGGAGACAGTGCGCTCTTTGACGGCTTCGCCGAAATCGGTCGCCGTTCTCGCATCGAGATCGCCCTCATGCCCATCGGCGCATACGAGGCGCCCAGCGGCCGTCCCGTTCACATGAACCCCGAGGAAGCTCTCGACGCCACCGCCATGCTCGGCGCGGATTTCATCGTGCCCATGCACCACGACACCTTCCCCCTCGGCGGCGAACCCATCCACGAGCCAGCAGAGCGCCTCGTCCGCGCCGCACTAAAGCGCGGCATCAGCGACACCGTGCGCGTTTTGCAGGAAGGCGAGTCGGCTGTGTTCTAAGTGAGCATTCCGCGCATCACGCTCATAGCCGCCGTCTCGGAGGACGGTTTCATTTCTCGCGGCAAAGGCGTGCCCTGGGACATCGCGGAAGATCGCCGTCACTTCCGCGACTACACAAAAGGCAAATGGCTGCTGCTAGGTCGCAAGACGTTTGAGGAAATGCATGGTTGGTTCCGCGAAGATCACACGCCTCTGGCTCTCACACGAGATGAAACTTTCACGCCGCAGACTGGCCGCGCTGTTTTATCGATCGAGCACGCCATCGCAATGGCAGAACAAGGCGGCGCGGAGGAACTCGTCGTCTGCGGCGGCGGCGCGACATATGAAGCCGCGATGCCGCACGCCGACACGCTCATAATCACCCACGTCGCACAGCGGCTCGGCGATGGCGTGCGCTTTCCGGTCATCGACGAGGCGGCGTGGAAGATCACATCAAAAACAAATCGCCCTGGCTTTTGTATCACTCGCTATCAAAAGCGCGGGCAACCCGAGTGAAAGGCAAGAACCTCGCGAGCAGGCCCGTTCACGCGCCTCGCATGAAATTCATCACCCTCCTCGCCTCCCTTGCTCTTGCCGCATCGCTCCAAGCCGTGCCGCCAAACATCGTCATGATCATCTCGGATGATCATCTTTGGAGCGACTACGGATTCATGGGCAGCAAGGACATCGCCACGCCCAATCTTGACCGTCTCGCCAGCGAGAGCCTCACTTTCAGTCGTGGATATGTGACAAGCAGCCTGTGCTGCCCGAGTCTGGCCACGATCATCACCGGGCTGTATCCACACCAGCACAAGGTCACGAGCAACGATCCGCCGATTCCCGCCGGAATGAAGGGCAAGGGTTTTCAATCAAGCCCCGCCTTTGATGAAGGCCGCGAGGTGATGAGCAAGCATCTCGAGGCCGCTGGCACACTGCCCACGATGCTCGCGGGCAAAGGCTATCTCAGCCTGCAAACGGGCAAGTGGTGGCAGAAGCATTTCTCGCGCGGTGGATTCACCCACGGCATGACCAAGGGCGGACGTCATGGCGACACCGGCCTCGACATCGGACGCAAGACCATGCAGCCCATCTTTGATTTCATCACCGAGGCCAAAGCAAAAGACAAACCGTTCTTTGTCTGGTACGCGCCCATGATGCCTCACGATCCGCACACGCCGCCGGAGCGCTTGCTCACGAAGTACAAAGACAAAGCCCCGAGCCTCGCCGTCGCAAAGTATTGGGCCATGGTCGAGTGGTTCGACGAAACCATCGGCGCGCTCGTGAAACACATCGACGACAACGGGATGCGCGAGAACACCATCATCACCTATGTGTCAGACAACGGCTGGATCACCAATCCGCAGTCGGGCAAGTACATGGCGAAGTCCAAGCAAAGCCAGTACGACGGCGGTCTCCGCTCGCCCATCATGATCCGCTGGCCCGGCACCGTGCAGCCGCGCATGTCCGAAGCGCTGGCGCAGAGCATCGACTTCGCGCCCACGCTTCTCAAAGCCGCTGGTCTCGAGCCGACGGCCGCAATGCCCGGCATCAATCTCCTCGATGACGCGGCGGTGAGCGCGCGCAAGGCCATCTATGGCGAGTGCTTCACACACAACTTCGTCGATCTGCAAAAGCCAGCATCGAGCCTCAAGTGGCGCTGGATGATCGAGGGCCACACGAAGCTCATACTTCCCAACAAAGCCAACCAGCCCGATGACGTGATCGAGCTTTACGATCTCAAAGCCGATCCGACCGAAGAGAAAAACCTCGCCGCCGAACGCGGCGATGAAGTGAAGGCATTGACGTCAAAGCTCGACGCATGGTGGAAACCCTGAGCCTGTAGCTGATGGCGTGAGCCTTCAGTCTTTAGCATCATCCAAAACGAAGTTCGCAGGTCACGACATCGCGCATCGCCACTCGCCCGTCCTCCGCTGCTCGTCGATGAAAAACCGCTATTTTGATCTGGCCGCCGCTGCGGAACGTTTAGTGGGTGCGCATCTCCGCATCATCATGAGCACAAATTCTTTCTGGAAGCCCAACATCACCACGGCCGGACGCGTCGTGCGCGCGCTCATCGGCGTGGTGCTCGGGATCGCCGCATGGTTCCAGCACACGGAGCATCCCATCCTCGCAGTCGTGCTGGCGCTTCTCGCGCTGTTCACCTTTTACGAAGCCTGGCGCGGCTGGTGCCTGGGTCGCGCCTGCGGGATCAAGACTCGGATTTGATCCGTGTCGGATGTCCCCGCGCTTGCAAGGCGCGGAGCGGGCGTGATAATCCCGGCGCAATCACGCGCCCATGAAACACATCCCACCCCACTCCGCAGCGCTCGCACTATTTATCCTTGTCACATCAGCGCAGGCACAAGCACCCGCAGTGCGTGAGTGGACGGATGTCCAGGGCCGCAAAGTGTCGGCGGCTTTTGGTGGCGTGCAGGGTGACAAGGTGATGTTCAAAATGACGAACGGACAGACCGTGCCTTTTGATCTCGCGAAGCTCAGCGCGGCGGACCAGGATTTTGTAAAAGCGCAAAGCGCGCCCGCAGCCAGGAAGGAAACGCCGCGCATCGCCATCGAGAAACGCACCTGGCCCGAAAAGGTCGAGGCACCCAAGTCGAGTTTCGAGGCAAAGCTCACGAGCGAGGACGCGGCAAACCGCAAGTATGTCTATCAAACCGAGAGCTTCGAGTTTGTTTCGCAGGCCAAGCTGGCGGGCAGTGTAATGACGGAGGTGGCGCAGGCTTTTGAGGCCACGCGTTCTTTGATGACGCAACTGCCTTGGGGTCTCGACCTTCGTCCGCCGGAAGGTCTGGAGCGCTATCAGGCAAAGCTCTTCGAGACGCGCGCCGATTACATCGCGGCGGGCGCGCCGGAGAACTCTGGCGGCGTTTACTTCGGGGCGCTCAACATGTTCCTCGTGCCATTCCAAAGCATCGGCCTCGAAAAGCTCGGCAAGACCTATGTCATGAACCGGAAAACTTTTCGCAACGACACGCTCGTCCACGAGATCACACACCAGCTCATGGACGAGTACATCAGCTTCATCCCAACGTGGGTGATCGAGGGCACCGCGGAGTACGCCGAGATGCTGCCGGACATCGCCAACGGCTTCATGGCGCAGCAGCACGAGAAGGGCATAAAGGAGTACATCGAGAGTTTTGAAAAACGGCCAACCTTTGCTGCCGGCATCCCATCGCTCGAGGAGCACATGACCATGGATCGCCCGAAATGGGACAGCATTGCCAGCGGCGGATCCACCGCCATGGGCACGCTCTATTATCGCTCGTGCCTCATCGTGTATTACTTCAACCAGATCGACGGCACACCGAAGGGCGCGCGCTTCATGAAATTCATGGACGCCGTTCATGGTGAGGTGGCGGCGACGCGGGAATTCTTCGCCAACCCTGCGGTGAAGCGCTCTCCTGAAGGCAGCTTTTCATTTCCCACCAGCATCACGCCGCCCGAGTTCCGCAAACCCTTCAAGCACCTCGCGCTCCTCACCGACGAACGCTCCTACGAGACGCTGGCGAAGGAAATGGAAGCTGGATTCAAGAGCAAAGGGATCAAGATCAGCGTGGGGAAGTGAGCCTGCTGGCTACTTCAGTACACGCGAGAAAAAGGTCTTCATCTCCTCCCAGCTCGCCTTGTCCGCAGCCTCGTTGTAGGCCGCGCCCTTCGAGTTGTCGTCGCCAGCGGCCTTCTGTGTGAATGCGTGGACCGCGCCGGGATACGACACGAGCTTGTAATCCACACCTGCGTCCTTCATCTCCTTTTCAAAGGCGGCCATCTGATCCTTCGGCACAAACGGATCATCCGCGCCATGCAGCGCCAGCACCTTGCACTTGATGTTCTTGCCGTCGGCAGGTGTCGGCGAGTCCAGCCCGCCATGAAAGCTCACCACTCCGGCAACGCGCGCGCCGCTGCGCGCCAGCTCGATGGCCGCCGTGCCGCCAAAGCAATACCCGATGGCCATGATGCGCGCCGGATCCGTGCGCTCGTCTTTGCGCAGCACTTCGAGGCCGGCGTTCACGCGCTCACGCAAGAGCGGGCGGTTCCCTTTGTACTTCCCGGCCTCCTGCGCTGACGCGGGCGGCTGCGGGCGGATGTCTTTGCCGTACACATCGCAGACGAACACATTGTAACCCAGCTCCGCGAGCATCCGCGCGCGCATCTTCTCGTTGTCGCTCACGCCCGTCCATTGATGCACGATGAGCACGGCGGGGAGTTTGCCTGTCTTTGTCGTGTCGATAGCGCTCCAGCCCTCGCACGTCACAGCTCCGCTTTTATACTCGACCGCCTGTTCCTTGATTTCCGCCAGCGACGCGGTCGTCCAGAAGCCTGCGATGCTGAATAGTGCGAGCCAGAAATATTTTCTCATGCCCGCGATGCTACCCCGCTTTGCCCCGGCTGCAAATTTCAACTCTGTGACTATCGCTGGCAGCGCGGACAATAATACGTCGAGCGCTGCCCCGTCACGATGCGCCGGATGATCGCGCTGCACTCATCGCATGCCTGCCCTTCGCGATCATACACCCGCAGGCTCTGTGCAAAGTAACCCGGCTCGCCGTCCTCTCGCAGAAAGTCGCGCAACGTCGTCCCGCCCATCTCGATGGACGCGCTGAGCACCGCGCGGATGGATTCCACCAGCCATGCAAAAGCCTCCTTGCTCACTTTGCCCGCAGGCTTCGTGGGCCGGATGCCGGACATGAAAAGCGCCTCGCTCGCATAGATGTTGCCCACTCCCACGACCACATGCGCATCCATGATGAACTGCTTCACCGCGACCTTCTTCCCGCGTGACGCGCGGTGCAGATGCTCGGCGGAAAACTCATCGCCGAGCGGCTCGGGGCCGAGTGTGCAAATCAGCGGATGCGCATCCGGCTCCTGGCAGAATAGCAACGTGCCGAAGCGGCGCGGATCGTGCAGGCGGAGTTGCAGCCCGTTGTCCATCGTGATGGCGACGTGGTCGTGCTTGCGCCATTCGCTCGCCGGTTCCACCACCCGCAGGCTGCCGGACATGCCGAGATGCAGGATCATCGAGCCGGCGTCGGTTTCAAAGATAAGATACTTCGCGCGACGACGGCCACGCTTGATGCGATGGCCGACGGCGTTTTGAATCTCGCGCGGCACCGGCCAGCGAAGACGCGGTTCCCGCACGAGGATCTCGTTGATGACGCGCCCGACGAGATGCGGCGATACACCACGCAATGTGGTCTCGACCTCTGGCAGTTCCGGCATGGCGCATCAATCCTCCGGGCTGTCCTCCGTGTCATCGGCTATGAGTTGCAGCACCGGCGCGTCCAGCTCCAGCGCGGCGATGCGCGGGATGCTGCCGCCGATGATGCCCTGCATGTCGCCGTAGAGGCCGGTGGTGTTTTTCATCACGCGCTCGATCTGCTTCTCGCGCTCCTTCCACTGCTTCTCCATCGCGCGGCGCTCCACACTGATCTGCGCCTGCATCGTGGAAAACGCCTCGACGATGCCCTCGATCTTCTGTTTGAACTGCGTGCCCGCGAGATACTGATACAGCAGTTCCATCTTTTCATTCTTCCCGATGGACGCCTGCCGCTCTCCCTCGATCGCGAGAAGATGGTGCCGCAGTGCAAAAGCCAGCGGGATCGCGCTCGCCGGATCAGACACCCACACGCCCTCGATGTGACCAAAGCGCTCCACGCCCTCGGGTAGCGTGACCGTAACGAGTATCGCCAGCGACGCGCGCACTTCGATCATGTCAGCCTTGAGCTTCTGCAGCCACTGCCCGCTCCAGGATTTCGCGTTTTTCGTCTCCCACAAAATCATTCCGCATTCCGCTCCCATGACCGTGCGCACCGTCTGGATCAAATCCGCGCCCCGAATCCCCTTGGGCACCGGCGCGATGCGATCATGCACAAACATGCGACCGAGGCGCTGCTCGAAATCCAGCTCCAGCGCCTCTCCCTGTCTCTCCATCGAGCCTTGCTCCGCCCTGCGTTTCATGTCCGCGAGCGCGTCGCGCAAATCCTGGATCATCAGTTCCTTCTCCATGTCCTTGAGCCGGTGCGCCTCGCCTGCCTTCACCTCCGCGTCCTTGCGGATTTTCGCGCGCTCCTCGTCCAGCTTGCGCTGCATGACGATCTCCGCCTCCTCGCGCGCCTGCTCCAGCTCGCGTTGCTTCTTGCGCAACGCCAGCTCGTTGTCGCGGAAGGTCTTTATCGAGTCCTCCCGCTCGCGTAAAGATTCGCGCAGCTCACGCATCTGATCCGCGAGACGCTCCTCCACTTTCTTCTCCGCCTTCGCCGTGGTCTCGGCGACGCGTGCCTTGAGCTTCCGCTCCACCTCCTCATCGAGCGCGAGCTTTTCACGTTGAAGCGCATCCTTTTGCGTGGTGATCGCATCGAGTCGTTGCTTCACCTCGGCCTCACGCCGCGAGATGTCAGCCTGCAGCTCATCCTTCAAATCGTCGCGTAACTGCGCCGTCAGCGCGTCGGACATTTCAAATTGATGGCCGCACTGCGGACACTGGATTGTGCCGCTGCCGGCCGCCTGGCTTCCTTTGGATTGCATGTTCGGAGGAAAGGCGGCTCGCGACAGATTGCAAAGAGTGAACGTGGTCCGACTCTCCGAGGCGGGCTTCGCCGGATTGCAATCAGCCATGCCGCTGCTTCTTTGCACACCATGCGGTCCCTCCTTCCATTTTTCTTCTGCTCGCTTGCTCTCGCTGACGTGCCGGACAGCAAGCCATCACCTCCCGCCGCGGTGTCCACCCTCGATGAGAGCGACTTGAAGGACTTCGACAAGAACCCCGAGCCAATCCAAAAACTCATCCGCGCCGCGCTCGCTCTCACAAAGAAAAACCTCACCTACACTTTCGGCTCCAGCGATCCCGCGCGCGGCGGCATGGATTGCTCCGGTACGATTTATCACCTGCTGCAAGCCCGCGGCATCAAGAATCTGCCGCGTTCGTCCGACGAGATGTGCCGGTGGATTGATGACAAAAGCAAACTCCACCGCACGGAGGACGTCTTCACCGCCGACCACGAGAAACTCGCCGCGCTCCAGCCCGGCGATCTCATTTTCTGGAGCGGCACCTACACGCCCGTCGTGGGCAAGGCGCGCATCACGCACGTCATGCTCTACCTCGGCAGACGCGCGAAGGACAACAAGCCCCTCATCTTCGGTGCCAGCGACGGTCGCAGTTACGAAGGCCAGAGGCGCTGCGGCGTGAGCGTGTTCGATTTCAAGCTCCCCAAGAAAGGCGACAAAGCCGCCCTTCACGGCTTCGGCCCCCTGCCCCGCCAGCAGGACATCCATCCCACAAGACCGGGAAAGTAATTCGGACTCAGGCCATCCGCTGAGAGCGGGAAAGATCTCACCGCCCACCCGTGGAATGCTCCGCCTTAGCTTTTTTTATCGACCTCAGTACTTTCATACATCCTGATCGGGGGCCACCCGCGATATGGTGGTGTATGAAACCCATCACCCTATCCCTGATCGCACTGGCAGGAACATTCACCCTCATTGCCTGCGACTCCAAAGAAGAAAACGTCCGCGAGAACAAACTCGAGCGGAAAGCCGATAACCTGGAAGACTCCGCTGATATCGTGAGAAAAGACGCCGAGCGCAAAGCCGACGCTCTCGAATCCCAAAAGTCTCTCTCCAACCCTTCCACGACCAACTCAGCGTTGGAAAACGCGGCGGATGCGAAGCGTAACGCTGCCGAGTCCACTGCGGAAAGTTTGGAAAGGAAAGCAGCCGCCGAACGCGAGAAGAAATAAGCGAGGCCGGGCTTGTCTCGTCACGTCGCATTCATCAGGTCATCGCACAAGATGGGCCGACGCCGAAATGTGGCTGGCACACCCGTCATCCCACTCAAATCAGCCCGCGCTCTTCGCTAGAGCGCGGGTTTCTTGATGGGAGGGAAAAGACCGCCCTCTATTTAGTTCCAGGCACTGACGGAAGGGACACCACGGCGAAGTAGATCGACGGCTTACCGTCTTGTGACGCGTAGTAGCTGACATACAGCTTGCCTTCGTGATGCACGATGGACGGATAGCCCGTCTCAGGCGTCGAAGGCAACATCAGCGCTGGCGTCACGATCCCCGTCTCCGCATCCACCCAGCCCATCCGCGTGTGTTCCGGCCCGACCTTCCACCGTCCGCCTGCCACGACGCGGCCATCCGGCAAGGCGCAAATCGACGGGCCATTCAGCCGGTGGTTCCCATCGCGCCATGTCCACTCCGTGTAGGGCGGCGCGCTCACGCCGATGCGCGCCACTCGCGGCTCGGGGCCGTTCTCCCGGCGCGTGATGGCGATCATGCGCCCGTCGGGCTGGAAGGTGATCGCTGTCTCGTTGATATACCGGCCCTCATAGCTCTGGGTGGTGACCGGAGCCCACTTCAAGCCGTCGGGACTGCGGTACAAACGGATCATCCTTTCCCCTGGAGTTTGCGGTGACGACTCCTTGGTCCTGCCACCCTTGTTGGTTGGTGGCCATATCTTGAAGTAACCAAAGCTGTACATGGCATCCCCATGACGCTCGCAGCTCCACATCCAGATGTTCGGCTCACCGATCTCGTGCGGCCCATCCCATTCCTTTCCGTCCTTGCTCAGCCAGGCGACCGACCTGTTCGTGACGCCGTCCTTCGCCTCGTGCAGCAGCGCTCCCGCCGTCAGCAGCATCCTGCCGTCCGGCGTCTCCGACAGCTTTGGATCGCGCAAGTCCGCCCAGGGCACCGTCAGCCGCGCTATCGAGCGCCACTCGCGCCCGTCATCCGATGCCAGGATGCGCACCGCGCCATCGGGTGAAACGTGCGCCGCTCCCTCACGGAACGTGCAATACCATCCGTCCCGCGCGCGGTGCAGGTCGGTGAAGGCATTGTGCGGAGCCTCCGACCAAATCATCCGCGACTCATCCACCGTCATCGACGCAGCCTCCGCTCCCACTCCCGCGCGAGTGAGCAATGCAACACCAGCGATCAGCATTCTGAAAGTATTCATGCCCCATGTAATCGTTTTTCACGAAGACTACATTGCATCAAAAACGATGACGGTCGGGGCCAGCGGCAGCCAGCCTCGCTGCTTCTGATTCGCTGAATTCAATCCGTGGTCGCTCTGAATCCGTGGGAAAACTGCCACCTCAGCGATTTCCAGCCGTTGGTTGCCTCGCGGATCAGATCCATGACGCATGAGACTCAAGGCTTCGGCGAAGGTCTGTTCCGCGCCGCTCTGCATTGCGGCTTGCCGGAACAGGTGATACGCCTTCGCATCCCCATGCCCACCTCTTCTGAACCAGCCCCGCTCCACGCCGGCTGGCGTTTCGACAACTCCTACGCCCGGCTGCCGCAGGCGTTTCACTCGCAGGTGAACCCGACGCCAGTCGCTGGACCGCAGCTCGTTCTCTTCAACCGCCCGCTTGCGAAATCACTCGGACTCGATCCTGATGCATTCACGGGGCCGGATGCGGGCGCCCTTTTCTCCGGCAATCTGATTCCGCACGGAGCCGAGCCAATAGCCCAAGCATATGCGGGGCATCAGTATGGAAATCTGACGCGGCTCGGCGACGGACGCGCCATTTTGCTGGGCGAACAACTGACGCCATCGGGCGAGCGGTTCGACGTCCAATTGAAAGGCTCCGGGCCGACTCCGTATTCGCGCAACGGCGATGGTCGGGCCGCGCTGGGGCCGATGCTGCGCGAATACCTCATCAGCGAGGCCATGCACGCGCTTGGCATTCCCACCACGCGCAGTCTGGCCGTGGCCACGACGGGCGAGCCGGTTTATCGCGAGGAGATTCTTCCGGGCGCGGTGCTCACTCGCATCGCCGCGAGTCACATCCGCGTGGGCACATTCGCGCTCTTTGCGGCGCTGGATGATGCGGACTCTCTGCGTCTCCTGGTCGAGCACACGCTGCGACGTCACTTCCCCCAACGAGCGGAGTCGGAGAATCCGGCGCTAGCACTTTTTGAGGAAGTGCTGGAGCGCCAGGCATCGCTCATCGCTCACTGGATGCGCGTAGGCTTCGTGCATGGTGTGATGAACACCGACAACATGGCGCTCTCCGGCGAGACCATCGACTATGGCCCCTGCGCGTTCATTGATGCCTATGATCCTGCGGCGGTGTTTAGTTCCATCGACCGCTATGGCCGCTACGCCTTCGGGCAGCAGCCGCAAATTGCCAATTGGAACCTGGCCCGTCTCGCCGAGGCACTCATTCCCATCCTGCATCAGGAAGCGGAAACCGCCGTCGCACTCGCCAATGAAGCGCTCGCATTTTTCCAGGGCCGCTTTCAGCATCACTGGCTCACAGCCATGCGCGGCAAGCTCGGCCTCTTCACGGCGGAAGCGGAAGACACCTCGCTCGTCGAGGAACTCCTCCGTGTGATGCACGAGTCCCTCGCCGACTACACCCACACCTTCCGCAACTTGCGACCCGATGACCACGTCCTTGCGGGCGCAGCCCCAGCCACCGCGTTCACCGCGTGGCATCAGCGCTGGACCGCGCGCCTCGCGCGGCAACCGCAGCCGTGGACGGAAGTGATCGAGCGCATGAACGCGCACAACCCGGCCGTGATCCCCCGGAATCACGAGGTGGAAGCTGCCCTCGCCGCCGCCAGCACCACAGGTGATCTCGCTCCGTTTGAACGTCTCCTCGCCGCATTGAGCACACCTTATGAAGAAGCCGGCCAGCCCGCCGCTCTGCTGAATCCACCACCTCCCGGCACCCCGGCCTGCCGCACCTTCTGCGGCACCTGAGCCGTAACAATGTGATTGAACCACGAATGGACACGAATAGACACGAATTAGCATGGTCTATCCGCCTTCGCGTGAGCAGGTCTTGGTCGCACCTGTTGGTGACAGAGCAGGAAAGCGCCGAAACTTCGCGGCTCCCTGCATTCATTCGTGTCTCTTCGTGTCCATTCGTGGTTCAACTGAATCGTCACGGCTGAGATGGGCGGGCGACGACGACAGACCTCAGTGCTTTTGATGCATTCCGGCACCCGTTTGATCACAGTATTAGTGTGATCCACCTCGCGCATTGGATCGCCCCACTTCCACTTCACGCTCGATATTCAGATCTTGGGCACGCGCATCGTGCTGATCATCGCGCTGCCGCTCAGCGCGTAGATGAGCGTGAGCGGATGCAGCACCAGGCCGGCCAGTTCCCATTCGCCGAGCCAGATGGTCGGGCTGAGTTTCCCGGCAAAATGCAGTCCCGCCAGCAGCAGCACGATGCCCACGCTCGTCGGGATCGGCGTGCCCTCGAAGTACTTCACCTTGCCCGTCTCATCCGCGAGCGCCGCCGCCGTCGCATTAAACCGCGCCAGCCTGCTGATGCCGCAGGCCGTGAAATAGAGCAGCACCGCCACATCCAGCGCGCCACGCAGCCCCAGTGCAAAACCCAGCGCCGCCGGCGCAAGACCAAAGGACAGAATGTCCGCCAGCGAGTCGAGGTCCGCGCCCAGTGGCGATGACTTCCGCCGCCACCGCGCCACCCGCCCGTCCGCGAAATCCAGCACCAGCGCCACCGGCAGCAACGCCATCGCCAGCACGATCCAGCCGTTCTCATGCGTCGCCACAAACTGCATCGCCGCCAGCACCGCCCCCGCCCCGCAACAGCCATTCCCCAGCGTCAGCCAGTCCGCCCCCACGAACGACCGGACCATCGAAAAATGCTTCCGCCGCCCCGCTGGCTCTGCGCTCACAAGCGACGCATCCGCGTCCTTGTCCGCTGCTGATGATTCATCCGGTGTTTCCATGCTTTATCAGAACATACGTTCCTGCTGGCGCTGCCCCGTGCATCCATCCTTGTCTTTGGGTTACAGGCCCAACGTTACGTCCAGACATCCTGCGTTGCCTTGACCAGGAAATCTTTCAGGAGCGAAGGAAGGTAGCGATCAGAGTTGGCAGCCCCTCCCCGGAGCTGCTGCTCGCACCACATGCCATCTATACGATTGACCACGGTGAGCGATGATTCCCCGGCTCTCTCAAAATCCGAACCGACCTGCGCGGTGAACCGCAGAGGGCTTTCAACCGCTGATGGATGGAAGCGGGTAGTGAGGTAAATTCTCCGAAATCTGGAATTGACGACGGGCGCATCCGATTCTTGAACCGCGACCTGTTCGACGGGAGCATCTGCGGTTTGTCGCGTCCGCTTAGCTTCCCGATGCCAATCCGACCATAACAGGAATTCCGGACTGGAGGTCGCTAGATCGGCGATGGATTGGTGAAGATCGTGATGCAATGCGCGGACAAAAGCAGCCGTTGCGGCTCGCCTCTGTTCATACTCAATTTCGATGACTGATTGCGCGCGTAGTAAGGCGATGATTGCTTCGCTCTCGTTTGATGCAGGCAGCTGCTTTGAAAGGTTATCGAGTATTACGGCTAGCTGCTGCATGGATGGCCGCTGTGCAGGGTTTATTGCCACCGAGCTAGAAACTGCGAGCATAGCGTGATGAATGCTCGGGTGGCTGGGATGGATTCGCCCAAGATCGTATTCTTGCCCGAACCAGATCGGCCCAGGAAAGACGACGCCTGGCTCGCCATTGATCATCGCCCATAAAACCTTGCCCAAGCTAAACACGTCACCTTTCTCGGTGACATCTGGTAGGCGACCAACCGAGTATTCAGGAGGACGATAGGCCCACGCTCCCATAGCACGCTTGGCTGGTGTCAGCCTTTCATCCTCGGCGAGGAATGCACACCCGAAATCAGCGAGATAAAGACGGTCGGGTGCTCCGCTGAATAGCAGATTGGTCGGCTTTAGGTCGCGATGATAAATGGGATCAGATCGAGCAGCCATCACCGCTAGCGTCAATGCAATCGGTGCCAGTGCCGCTCCTGCACGTTCGGGGTTGCCGGTAAAGGATGTGATAGCATTCTCCAAACTGCCGTCCATCCGTGCCATAACGATCTCAAGTGCCCCTTCGCGTTCCCTCACCTCCTGCACGGGCACAATCCTGAGACCTGGTTCCTTGTTGAGCATGAGCAAGACCTCTGCCTCTCGTCGGAATCGCGACACGGCTTCGCGAGAAGCACCTTCTTTGAGACGCTTGATTGCCTGCGATCCATCGCTCCACACACATGCGTTCCCGCCTTCCCCGATCAGAGTCCATTGGCGAGGAACTCCGGGATGACCAGAATGGAAGAGTTGTTCTGACATAGCTGTGAGGATACGGGGTTCTGCACGAGACGCCACAATCGATGACGTAGCGTCCTCTTACGCTCCGCAGGCGGCTCGTTGGGGCTTGTCGGCTTAGATATCCGATTGTCTACGAATTTTGAAACGTGAAACCCGAAATCGGGGTCGAATCGGGATTCGGAAGGGACTACTCCGGCGTGTGCCTGAGCGGCAAGCCCCCTTTCGAGATTTCAGAACGGGAAATTGAAGTCTCAGTTTGAGCGCATGGGGCACCGTTGAGTGCTTCCTGCTGTTTCCCTCGCCTGCAGCTGTCACTCACATTACTGCTGGCATCTTCAGCCTGCTTGCCTCTTCCCTGCTCTGCGGCTGACTGGTCGGTTGTGGCGCTGTGATGCGGGGGCGCACGGCGGCCCTGGGCGTCGTGCAGCCCGACTAAGCTTGAATGCCACCCCCTGCCGCACGAAAACGCCTGAACTTGAGATGTTTCCAACGCCCGCAGGCTGTCCGGTGGGCACAGAGGGTGTTGCTCCGAAGCGTGCCCGACCCGCAAATCCACGTTTCAAGACTTCAAAACGAAAAATTGAAGTCTCGGTTTGGCAGCTTGAAGCTTCGGTTGCTGCTTTTGCAGCTACAATCCGGTCCGCTGGAACCTCAGGCGAGCGGTCTGAATCTTCGCACGAGCCTTTTGTGGCTACACCCTGAGAATACCAAGCGGCAGGCTGAGAATTTGAGACCTCGATTTCGTCTGTTGAACGCACAAATCCCTGGAATTAGGCCGTGTGATTGACAGTTGGAGTTGCTAAATTATCAGTATTTGTTATATTTATGATTATCTGAGCGACGCTCTTGTCGTTTTCGGTCCCGGACAGCCGGGTACACCTCAAGCAACTTCCATCTTTATGAACACACTTCCTCCCCTTCCCCATGGCGCTTCGGCTCCCGTCAATGATGGCGCACAGGTAAAGCTGGCGCTCTTTGGCAAGCCGATCCCGGAACTGCTGAGCTATGCGGGATCGGTGCATAGCGCGATGGAGGACAATGAGTTCTATCCCGATCCGCAACCGCCGCAGGATGAACTGGCAGTGGCCATCGAGGATGCAAAAGCCGCCGACTTGGAGGTCATGGGACTGCAAACTCAACTGGCTGCCGCGTTCTCGCGCCGGGATGCACTAGTTGAGACGCTCCTCGAGAAACTGAACCAGCGCGGCCGATATGTGCAACTGCGCAGCGGCGGGAACACTCGCCGCATCTTGAGCGCGGGCATCGATGTGCGGCGCGACCGCCGCCCCGTGGGCGAACTCGATGTGCCCACGGGCCTGTATGTCGAACTCGGTGGCACCGCAGGCGCGGCCATCATCACCTGGGACAAGGTGAAAAACGCGAAAATGTATATGATCGAATACGGTCCGATCGACGGCCCGAAGGTAAATCACCCCGTGAGCGGCCAGCGCAAACTCATTCTCGGTGAGCTGCCGCTGGGCGAGATGTACAAGTTCCGCGTGTGCGCCATGGGCGGCACCACCGGCAAGAGCGACTGGAGTCCGTGGGTGACGCGTGGGATTGCGTAGCCGCAGTTCCCCTTGCGAGAGTCAGTTAGGCTCCCAGGTCATAGTGCGCTTCGACTTCTGTCACCTGCACTCGCATCACATCGAAGCTATCCTCCAGCCCAAAACCGCCAAGACCCAAAGTTATCGAGAGATGGTTTACTTTGTCCGGCGGCAGTTCCCAATAATTCCCGGGTGCCACTCGCAGCACCTGTGGCTGAAACGAAAACACAAATTCGTATTCCTCGCCCACCTGTGCTTTCCGATCGATGGTGCCCACCAACACCCCGTTAAGACGTACTTCGTGTTGCTGCCATTCCGCCAGAGTTTGCACCCGGCGAGTGACGATCCGCACCGCGGGAAAAAGATTTTTATCCGGCTTTGCAGTGCATTTCACGCACTGAAATCGAAATTGCAGCGTTGTCCCCACAAAAGCACCTGGTTTGTGCATTGCGTCGCTGGGGGTTTCGGAAAGTTCTACAAATCCTTTAAACAAGGTAGCCATATCAAATGAAGGAAGCCGTAGTCTCTGTCTCTGGACTAGACGCCAGTCAAGTTTTTCTCCGTTCCCGGTTAACGGTATCAAGCGCCTTTGAGCGTCGCATTGAAAAACTCAATCGTCCGTTTCCAGGCAAGCTTGGCGGCGGCCTCGTCGTAACGTGGTGTTGTGTCGTTGTGGAAACCGTGATTGGCGGCCGGATACATGTGCGCGGTGTATTTGACGCCCGCTTTTTTCAGCGCGGCTTCATAAGCCGGCCAACCTTCATTCACCCGCTGATCCAGCTCGCCGTGATGCAGAAGCAGGCTCGCTTTGATCTTCGGCACATCCTCCGCAGCAGGCTGGCGTCCATAAAACGGCACGGCGGCGGAGATCACCTCGGGAATGCGCACGGCGAGGGTGTTCGACATGCCGCCGCCGAAGCAGAAGCCCACCACACCGACCTTGCCATCGCAGCTCTGATGTTTTTGCAGCCATTGTGCTGCCGCGATGAAATCCTCCGTCATCTGCGCTGGATCGCGTTTGGCCTGCAACTCGCGCCCCTTGTCGTCATCGCCTGGATAGCCACCCAGCGGCGTCAGCGCATCGGGAGCGAAGGCGATGAATCCCTCCACGGCCACGCGTCGCGCGACATCCTCGATGTAGGGATTGAGTCCGCGGTTCTCGTGAATGACCAGCACACCCGGCTGCTTCTTTGCCGACTCCGCCGGCTGCACCAGATACCCGCGCATTTTGCCACCGCCCTTCGGCGAATCGTACTCGGCGTACTCAGCCTTGATGCGCTTGTCGTCCTTGGCGATCTGCTGCGCGTAGGCGTAGTTCGGGCTGAGCGCTTCAAGGATCGCCGCCGCCGTGACTCCGCCGACCGCGAACTTGGAAGCGCGGTCAAGGAATCCGCGTCGGTCCACTCGGCCATGCGCATAGTCGTCGTAAAGATTGAGAAGTTCCTGCTGGAAATCGGATGCGGTTTTTCGTTTCATAATGCGCCGAGTCTATCTATTCAGCGCGGAATTGGAAAGCCTGTTCTGACGATTTGTCTCCGATGCTCGGAAGGCGGGAAGATCACGCGCACCTCGAACCGCAACTATGGCATTTCCTCACCGACTGGAGCCTGGCCGACCCTTAGAATGGTCTTCACGAGTTCGCCTTCTCCACACACGATCATCCCAGGAAAACGCTTGAACCACTTTCCAACGGGCACTTCGGGTTCGGCGCTGAGCCATTCGGAGAGCAATTGAAGCTGCCCGACCGGAATGTCCCGATCACGCACTCGGTCTTCCAAATGTGCTACCAGCGCCCGGGGCACGTTTCGCCGCCGGACTTTAGGCATCCGCTTCGTCTCCGTAAAAGCCTGCGATGATTTGTTCCTTCAGACGCCGCGCCTCCGCAGGATCAGTTGCAGCCACCATCTTCCTCTCATACTCCGTCAGCTTCTCGCCACTCCACGGATGTCGTGTTTTGAGAGTCTGGACAAATTCCACGACTTGCTCTTGCTCGGGCGGCGGCAGATGTCTGATCTCGTCGATGATTGCGGCTGCGTTCATGTCGCGAAGCTAACTTCCGATTGATTCGGAGCAAGAGCCATTCATGTCCCTGGAATCTCTTTCAGAAGGCTCACGCCATCTGCTACAGCGCTTGGGCGGCTTTGCTGATCCAGGCGTCCTCGGGCATGGCGTAGGGGCGGAAGGTTTCGAGGTAGCCTTCGTGCTCGTTGTAAAAGAGGGCGCGGTGCAGACCGAGGGTGCTGGCCTTCGGGCTGTCGATGAGGCTGGCACTGTCGTTCTGGCTCATCTGGAAGATCACGCGCATCTCGAACTCGGTCAGCGCCTTGCGGCTCATGAAGCGATTGATGTTGTTGAACGTGTCGATGGTGAGGATGAGATGGATGCCGTGGCTGCTGCCCTCGCTGATGAGGTCGTTCATCTGCGCGCCAGCGCTCGCGGGCGCGTCGTCGCCGCCGCCGAATGAGAAGTCGTCCTCGTGGCGCAGCTTCTTAAACTTCTGCATGCCGTGGATGAAAACAAATACCGGCGGCGCTTTGCTGGCGGCTTCACCATCAGCGAGGCGCTCTTTCAAATCGGCGGTGACGCCGTTCATCACATCGACAATGTCGTGACCGCGTGAGACGGTGATGTCCTGCTTCATGGCTTTCACCACCTGGTCGAAGAAGTGCTCGTCAGACGAGCCGGGATTCGAGCCATGAATGAGAACAAACTTGGCGGTGCCTTTCGGATACTGCGCGGCGAGAGCGAGCACTGACACGCCCACCATCGTGAGCGCGGCCTCCTCGCGCTGGCCGACGATGAGCAGGTGGTTTCCGCTCTGCCGATGGAAGATGGCCTCGGTCGGGCCTTTGATGGAGTTTGGAGCGCCGAGCCAGATGCGACCAGCGTGCGGGGCTTTCTCGGGGCGCGTGGCCAAGGCGGCGCGCAGCAGATCGTTCTCGTCGATGTTGGACGGCGAGTTGCCTTCAAAGACAATCGGGCTGGGGTGCGTGTCGTGACGCTCGACGGCGAGTTGGTGAACTTTGTCGAGCCACACATCGCGTTCCTCGTCGCCGAGCCACACGACTTGGAAGGGGCTGTTGCCCTCGATGGCGCCGGCGCTGTCGTTGTAGATGCCCTCGCCCGGACGCGAGAGCAGGCGCGGCGCGGGATTGTTTTCGTCCATGATGAGATACGCGTCGGCCTCATTGCACTGGAGCGCGACGCGGATGACCATCTGGCCGAGCGTGGCGCGCGCGAGCGTGTATGCGCCGCCGAGTGTCTGCGATCCGAGCAGGACGTGAATGCCGAAGGCGCGACCCTGGCGCACGATGCGGTCGAAGAGCAATGACGCACCCTGGGCGATGGCGTCGTCCTCGATGAAGAACTCCTGAAACTCGTCGATGATGAGCAGGGAGCGCGGCATCGGCTCGGCGCCGCCCTCACGTTTGTAACCGGGGATGTCCTGCACGCCGAGCTTGCGGAAAAGATCGCCACGACGTTTCAACTCATCATCCACGCGCTGCAAAACGCTGAGGCCGAACTCGCGGTCTGACTCGATGGCAATGACGCGCGCGTGCGGCAGTTTCGCTTCGGCGTAGCATTTGAACTCGACGCCTTTCTTGAAGTCGATGAGATAAAACTCGACCTGATCAGGGCTGCACGAGAGAGCGAGATTGGTGATGATGACGTGGAAGAGCGTGGATTTGCCTGATCCCGTTTTGCCCGCGAAGAGCGCGTGCTGTTTCGTGCCTTTGCCGATGGCGAGGTATTGGAGCTTGGTCGCGCCAGTGCGTCCGACGGCGACACGCAGCTCGGTGGTGGTGTCGCTCGTCCATAGCTCGCCGGCTTTCGGCGCGACGTGCTCAAAGGGAACCTGCACGCGGTTGGAGTCGATGCTGGCTTTGCCGATCTTGTTCACGAGCGCGACGGACAGCTCGTCTCCCGGCGGCGGATCTAGCACGAGGCGCGCGCCGGCTTTGTACAAGTCCTCGCCGATGATGAACTCGCCTTTGTGCTTGCGGATGACGATGCTGCTTTTGCGCAGCTCGTCGGGGACAAAGCCATCGGGCAACGGCTGGCGTTCGTCCCAATGAATGAGCGTGAACACGCCACAGCGCGCGCCGGAGCTGGCGATGCTTTGCAGGCGCTTGGCGGCCACGTCGCTGAAGTTCGCGGGGAAATCCGCGACGACGAGGAAGTGATATTTCTCCGCCACGCTACCCGCCTTCGCGTTGTACTCCGTGATCGTGGCGAACTCATTCCGCAGATACATCTGAATGACTTTCTCGA
>JANPIW010000223.1:0-2912 GCA_031425215.1 Verrucomicrobiaceae bacterium | reverse complement strand
GACGGCAGCCTCACGAAGGACATCATGCCCGACTTTCTCCATCTCTCACCAGCAGGCTACCAGATCTGGGCCGATGCCATCAGCCCGAAGGTTGCCGAACTGATGAAATGATCAGGCTTCCATCGCGCGAAGCATCGCAGCTTTTGACGCGCGCCATCATCGCTCCAAGGTCAGTTCCACATTCGGCACATCCGCAATGGAAGTGATCCATTCGGGATCGAAAGGGCCGTCATCCGAATGAAGCCTCAATGTCCTTCATGCACTCACAATGTGAAATTCGCGGCAGCGCACGCTTGACCTCGCGTGCGATGTCCCGCACCATCCGCGCCATGAACCGCACGGCTTCCCTCCTCCTGCTCGGCCTCCTCAGCTTCCTCGGCACATCTCATGCACGTCTCGGCGAGACGCTCGCGCAATGCGAGGAGCGCTACGGCCCGGTCGTCGAGCGTGTGCCGGCTACTGTTTCCGCGAGCGAGCCGGAGGCATGCAAGTTCAGCAAGAACGGCATCACGATTCTGATCGAATACAAAAACGGAGTCGCCTGGCGCCTGCTCTTCCGCAAAGTCGAGATGGCCGGCCCCGATGTCGAGACGCTGCTCATCGCCAATCTTCCTGACGGTGGCTGGAGCATCGCCACCAAGGTCGCCGGTCTCGACTACCGCGTTTCACCCGACCGCCAGCGCGTGGCCGTCCACACGGACAACAGAGGTCCGGGTGTGATCGACACACTCGAGATCGCCACGCGCTCCTTCGCCGCCGCCAACCATGCGGACTACGCGCAACGCGTTGGCGAGGCCATGAGCACCATCGACGCGCGGAAGAAAGGCATCGACCTCAAAGGCTTCTGATCCGGGGCGAGACGCTGCGGGCGCGCGATTACGCGAGAGAGCGGTTGTCAAACCAGCGCGCAGGGCTTTGATGCGCGCGACTCTTTTCCCCTCGAAATGGCAGCGGCGGCTCTCGCAGACACCTTGCAACCCGTGGAACTCGCCGACGGCGTGGAGATACAACTGCGCGTGGCAGGCCCGGCGGCGCGCAGCTCGGCGTGGCTCATCGACTTCCTCATCTTCATCGGTTGCCTCTTCGCCGCGGGCATCCTCGCCGGTGTCACGGGCATCGCCGTGGGTGAGAATGCCAGCCAGGGCCTGATGCTGCTGGCCATGTTTCTCTTCATGTGGTTCTACAATGTGATCTTCGAGATTGGGCCAAGAGGCGCCTCTCCCGGCCAGCGCGCGATGGGTCTCAAAGTCGTGAGCGTTAGCGGCGCGCCCGTGCGGCTGCCGCAAAGCCTGATCCGCAATCTTCTGCGCGGCGTGGACTTCATGCCCTTCGGTTATCTCGTCGGCCTGATCTGCTGCCTCTTCACGAAAAAATTTCAACGTCTCGGCGACATTGTCGCTGACACCGTCGTGATCTACACCGAGGAAAAGCCCGCGATCAAACCCGCGCAGCAAGTGAACGCCGAGCCGCTCACCCCGCCCGCCGCACTCTCGCGCGAGGAGCAGGCCGCGCTCGCGCAATTCCAAGACCGCGCGCCGCACTGGTCCGATGCGCGCAAGGTGGAGCTGTCCGATGTCCTGGAGCCTCTCACCAACGCCACCGGCTTTCGCGGCCTGACACGCCTCGCCGGCATGATCCTCTGGCTGCAAAACAGAGGAAGAAAATGAGAAGGCAGAAAACTGAATACATTTCGCCCCCATCCATCTGCCTCCTAGTTTCTCATTTCCTATTTCTGCTTTCTGCTTTTCCCCAATGAACTCCGCCCAATTTGAAAACGAGAACCAGGCGCGCTGGCAGCGGCTCGAGGAAATGCTCGATGAGGTGGCGAAGCGCAAACCCAACGCCGCAGAGATCGAGGAGCTGCCGCGTCTTTTCCGCCAGACCTGCCACGATCTCAGCGTCGCGCAGCATCGGGTGTATCCGCCCGGGCTTGTCGATCGACTCAATGCCCTCGCCATCCGCGGCTATCACACACTCGAGCGCCGCGTGTCCGGCGGCTGGGAGCGGCTCTACCGCATGATGGCCGTGGATTTCCCGCGCATGGTGCGCGCGGAGTGGCGGCTGTTTTGGTTTTGCTGCGTGATGTTTTGGGGGCCGTTCCTCGCCTTCGCCATTTACACACCGCATGATCCCGAGTGGGCCATGGCGCTACTCGGCCCTGAGACGCTGGTGCAGGTCGAGGGCATGTATGGAGCGCACACTTCGCCGCAGGATTACATCCGCGAGGAATACGGCTCGGACTTCATGATGTTCTGCTTTTACATTTACAACAATGTCAGCATCGACCTGCGCACCTTTGCCGGCGGTCTGCTCGGCGGCGTGGGCGCGATCGTCATCATGCTCTTCAACGGCCTCACCATCGGCGCCATGACCGGCTATGTGCATCACGCCTGCAACAAAGAGACCTTTTACTCTTTCACCTCCGGCCATTCCGCGCCCGAGTTGATGGGCATCGTCATCTCCGGCATGGCAGGGATGCGCCTCGGTCTCTCTTTGATCCGTCCAGGACTGCGCGACCGACGCACCTCGCTCGTGCTCGGCGGCAGGCAGTCCATGACGCTGATTATGGGCGCGTGTCTGATGACCGCCTTTGCCGCCGTGATCGAGGGCTTCTGGTCCGCGCAGCCTTTTCCGCCCATCGTGAAATACATCTTCGGGGCCATCATGTGGATCATCACGCTGTCGTATCTCGCGTTTGCAGGAAGAGCAGCGAGAACGGAATGACGAACAAAAAGCTCATGAGCTGTTCTTGGATAAAAGATCGAAGCAAAGCTGTGCGCAGCACCTTGGACTGCGGCAGCCTGCTGCCGCTTTCCCGAGCCAGCCTGCTGGCGTCGGAGTCCTCTCAGCGCCCCTTCGCGGATTCGCTCCCGCGAGTGCGCGGCCGAATCTCCCAGACCATACGTTCACTC
>JANPIW010000222.1:0-6060 GCA_031425215.1 Verrucomicrobiaceae bacterium | reverse complement strand
CCGTGCCGGATCGACGACGACGACCCATGCTGGCAACATGAAGGTGCTGGGCGAGAACAACGCGCCAGTGCTCAACGACATCGCGTGGTACGGCGGCAACAGCAGCGTGGGGTACAAAGGCGCTGGATGGACGACGCCGGGCTGGCCAAACCAGGCATTCCCCGGAAAGCTCGCCGGCCCGCGTCGTGTCGGACAAAAACAAGCGAACGGGTGGGGACTCAGAGACATGCTGGGTAATCTCTACGAATGGGTGGCGGACTTTGCGTCCACGTATCCGGAGGGTGTCGCCGTCGATCCTCGCGGGCCTGCGACGGGCGGCGGGCATCCGTACCGTGGCGGCGCGTGGAATCATTACGCAACGATGTGCCGCGCGGCGAAATCGTTTGAAGCCATCCCGACCTACCGCAGCAACAACCTGGGCTTTCGCGTGGTGATGGTGCGGGAGTGAGTCGGATCAGTAAACGTCACGGCGATACCGCTTCGCCTTCCGCATCTCCTCGACGTAAGCAGCGGCTTCCTCGGGGGTTTTGTCGCCCGCATTCTCGATGATCTGATGCAGCGCCTTGTCCACATCGGTGGCCATGCGCGAGGCATCGCCGCACACATAAAAAATCGCGCCCTGCTCCAGCCATTGCCAGAGCTGCGCGGCGTTCTCCAGCATCTTGTGCTGCACATAAATCTTCTCCGCCTGATCGCGGCTCCAGGCGCAATCGAGGCGCGTGAGAGTGCCATCGGCGAGATAGGCGGCGAACTCGTCTTTGTAAAAATAGCAGGTCGCCTCGCTCGTCTCGCCGAAGAAGAGCCACGCCTTGCCTTTCGCGCCGGTGACCTTGCGCTCCTGGAGGAACGCGCGAAACGGCGCGATGCCGGTGCCGGGGCCGCACATGATGACGGGTGTTTCCTCGTCGGGCGCGGGCAGGCGGAAGCCGGCGCCTGATTTGATGAAGGTGGGCAGTGGTGTAGAGGCATCCACGCGCTCCTCGAAGAAGGTGGAGCACACGCCGCCGCGTTTTCGTCCGCGGCTTTCGTAGCGCACCGTGGCGATGGTGAGATGCACCTCGTCTGGATGCGCGCGGAGGCTCGATGAGATGGAGTAAAGGCGGATCAAGAGCTTGCGCAGCAGCGCGACAAATTCCGCTGGCTCAAACTTCGCGTCCGGATTTTCCGCGAGCACATCGAGCACGTCGCGGCCCCACTGGTAGTTTTTCAGCCCCTCTTTTTTTTCCGGAGTGGCGAGTGCGGCGAGATCAGTGTTGCCGCTCTTTGCGGCGACGGCGGCGACGAGCTTGCCATCAAATTCGGTGATGCTGTTCACCTCTGTCAGCGCCTGGCGGATGCTGAACGTGCCGCCTTTGGGATTCGGCACCTCCTCGCTGCCGGAGAAGCCGAGTTGGTTCAAGACCGCATCGACGAGCGCGGGATCATTCGTGGGCAGCACGGCGAGGGAATCGCCAGGCGTGAACTCCATGCCCGAGCCGGTGAGATCGATCTCGTAATGCCGCGTGCTCTTCACCGCGCCTGGAGCCGTGAGATCGCGCGCGAGCTTGAGATGCGCGATGAAGGGGTTCTTCAAAGTGTAGGCGGATTTGGCGGGGGCTTCGGCGCTCATGGGAGATGTGGTTGGAAAAAGGAGCGGACAAAAGCGGGCGATCATTCCCAAGTCAACCGCCGCGCCTCACGGTCAGGGCTTTGGCTTTTCCGCGGCAGGTGGCACGACGTCCGTTGTCGTCGTGCCTTTCGTTTCTGGAGCGGTCGCCTGAGGCGCTGCTGCTGCTGGTGCCGCTGTTATTGGCGGTTCCGGCTTCGGGAACGGATCAGCCCATTTGTGGAGCGTGAATCCAGCGCCGATGCCGCCGATCTCGTTGAGATAGCCGCCGCATTTCTCGAACCACTTGTCGAGGTTGGGCGCGGAGAATGGTTTGTCGGCTGTGCCGGGGAAAATGATGTACGTCACCTTCAAGTCGCTCTCGGGCCGACGATACGGGGTGGCTTTGTCGTTGAGGGTCTTCGCCACGAACAGCGAGGCCTCGCCCATCTTGAAGCTTGGGCCGTAGTCACCGCAGATGACGGGATAGATTTTGTCGCCATAGATGACGAGGCCGTAATCACCGATCTGCGGCGCGTGTTTGTTCGTGCCGATGTACGATCTGAAGAGCAGGGAGTTCACGATGAAGGGATCCTTCTCCGCGATGAGACTGGAGCGCGCTTTCATGTCGCGGATCTCGGCGGCGAGAGTGGAGATGGCGCTCTTCAGCTCGGCGTTGCGCGCGGTGGAGAGTCCTTTCTTTTCAAACTCGGACTTAGCAGCCTTGAGCCGCTCCTCCCATTTCGCGAGCAACGGATTAGCTGTCTTGGTGGTCTTCGGCCAGGCGTAGCTGGTGAAGGGCTGGTAGTAATCGGAGAGAAAAATGTACTCGTCGAGCTTGGCCATGCGATCGCCGTCGGAGCCGTCGCACACCACGTCCATTTCGCTCTGGATGAGCAGCGCCTTGCGGCTCGTGGCGGGATGCGTCAGCTCGAGGATCGTCTCGCAGTCGTAGTAGTTGTGTCGGTCGAGGATTTTGTTCAGGCGCGTGAGGTTGTTCTTCACGAGGCTGGTTTTGTTGTCGTAGAGCTTGTGGTAGAACGGCGAGATCTTTGACGTGCCAATCATGGCCTCCAGCCCTGGCAGCACCTTCGGCAGATGCTCGTTGATCTTCGCCAGCTCGGCGATGCTTTGATTTGCCTTGGGCACACGCAGGCTCACCTGGAACTGCACCTTGAACGCCTCGGGATCGAGCCGCTCGAGGTTTGCAAACGCTCCCTGCTCGGTGACGAGATCAGTCTTGATCGTGATGCCGTTGTAGAGCGTGGCCACATCCACCTCTTTGCGCGCGATGAATTGGTCAGGCAAAGGCGGCGGAGGCGCTGGCACTGGCACTTCGACGATCCTCTCCACGATCTTCTCACGCTCCTTCACCACCTCACGCGGCACCTCCTTGGTCACGATGCGCTCCTCGGTGATCACGCGCTCCTTTGTCTCGCGCGCCGTGGCGACGATGTCCTGGATGCCGCGTTTGATTTTGCCGGCGAAAGGCGTGAAGGGCAGGATGATGAGCACCGCGATGATGAGCAGGAGCAAAAGCCGGCTGACGACGGCGAAGGGTCCGGCCTTGTGCTTTGGCTCCCACGATTGCGGTTCCTGCGGATGGTCTGGCGGCTGGCTCATGCGGTGTGGCGGCGATGCTAGCGCAAAGGCCGCTGTGGTGAAAGCATTTCGATCTGGAGGCCCGGCGCAATTTTTCATCGCGCTCGTCGAGATCGCAATTGCCTGCGCGGGGATTTCCGTATTCACTTGGCGGAGACGTGCCTTTTCCGCCCACCAACTGGACCCAGCTCGCCGGCGCCACGCTGAATGGAGACGCGGAGGGCCGGCGCGCGCTCGACGCGATGTGCGCGGCGTATCGCGCGCCGGTGGTGGCGTTTCTCGCCGCGCGCGGATTGCGGAACGATGAGCTGGAGGACGTGGTGCAGGATTTTTTTCTCAAGCTCCTGGCATCACGCCTGTGGAAGCGCGCGCAGCGGGAGCGCGGGAAGTTCCGCACGTTTCTGCTCTCGATCCTGAACAATCTCATGAAGCAGGGCGTGCGCGACGACCACCGGCAGAAACGCGGCGGCGGTGTGCTGCCGGACAGCTTTGACGCGCTGCTGGATGATGGGCACGAATTCGTCGATGATAGCGGCGCTGGAGCGGGAGAGTTTGACCGTGAATGGGCGCTGACGCTGGTGGCGGACGCGGTGGTGACGGTGGAGCGCGAGTTCGCGGGCCGAGGGCAGCAGCGGGAGTTTGAGTTGTTGCGGCGCTTTTTGCCGGGGGCGGCGCTGACGCCTTCGTATGATGAGGCTGCGGTGGAGATGGGGCTGAGCATGACGGCGCTGAGAGCGGCGGTGCATCGGTTGCGGCAGCGGTTCCGCGAGGTGCTGCGCTCGGCGGTGGCGCGCACGGTAAGCGCGCCGCATGAGGTGGACGAGGAGCTGCGCTATCTGGGCACTTTGTTGATCGGCGGACAGGTTCGTCCGCAACAAGGAGGCAAAAACGGGAAAGATGAGAGGGAATGACCGGTTCCCCAAACACCTGCCCCACATGCGGCGCGACTCTTGATGCGGAGCGCACGGGAGGCGTGTGCGCGGCGTGCCTGCTGATGGGCGCGGCGGATGAGGCGCCTGCTGAGGCGACACTGGGCAGGCTGGCCGGCCATGAGTTGATCGAGGTCATCGCGCGTGGCGGCATGGGCATTGTGTATCGCGCGCGGCAGAGTGATCCGGTGCGCGAGGTGGCGCTGAAGGCGCTGCCCGGCGCGGAGTTGATGCGCGAGGAGGCGCGGCAGCGCTTCCGCATCGAGGCACAGGCGATGGCGCGGCTGCAGCATCCGGCCATCGTGCCGATCTATGAACTGGGGGAGGAAGACGGCACGCCGTTCTTCACTATGAAGCTGGCGGCGGGCGGCTGCCTGGCAGGCCACATCGGCGACTACAAAGGCAAGTGGCGGGAGATAGCGGAGCTGATCGCCACCATCGCGGATGCGGTGCATTATGCGCATGAGCGCGGCGTGCTGCATCGTGATTTAAAGCCGGGGAACGTGCTCTTTGATGAAAGCGGGCAGGCGCTGGTCAGTGATTTTGGCCTGGCAAAAATCATGGGCGAGGAGGCGGACCTCACACGCACCATCGCGCTCATGGGCACGCCTAATTACATGGCCCCTGAGCTGACGCGCGGCGGCAAAGGCGCGGCGACGACGGCCTGCGATGTGTGGAGCCTCGGGGTGATGCTCTACGAGTTGCTGGCAGGTCAGCAGCCCTTTCGCGGAGATAATCTGGCGACGATCCTGCGCCAGCTCAATGAGTCAGAGCCCGAGCTACTGCCGCGCGAGGTGCCGCGTGATCTGGCGATCATCGCGGGCAAGGCACTGCAAAAAACGCCCGCGCGCCGCTATGCCAGCGCGCAGGATCTGGCGGAGGACCTGCGCCGCTGGCTGCGTGGGGAGGCCATTCAGGCAAGAAGCCAGCCATTGATGGAGCAGTGCTGGCGCTGGCTGCGGCGGCATCCGGTCTGGGCGGCGCTGCTATTGCTCGTCGTCGCAGGCATCGGCATGGTCATCTCACGGGAGCGGGTGCTGGCGCGGATCAATGCGGAGACGGAGGCGAAGAATGCCGAGCTGCGCGTGGCGCTGTCCGGCGCGCTGGTGGAGCAGGCTGCGGCGCGGCGCATGGAGGCATACATGGGCCGCCGCCCGCTCCTCATGGGGATGCTGAAGCAGGCCGCTGAGCTGGCTCCTACCACTCGCGCCCGCACTGCCGCGGCTTCCCTGCTGTCCCTGCCCGAGGCGGAGGTCATCAGCAATAAGATACACTACCGCGGCAAGAAGAGCATGGGCGAGGCTGTGATCCCCACCGCCGACCTCCAGCGCCGCCTGACCTACAGGAACATGGACGCGGAGCAGACGCATCGGCGGATCAGTCTCACGGCTGTGGACGCGCCGATGGAAAACGCTGAGGAACTTTGGCACCTCGAGCTGTCTGGCTCCTCGGCGCTCAGCGCCGACCTTTCGGACTCCGGGCGCTGGGTCGCCTTTGCGAATGGCTCAAAGACCGAGCTTTGGGACACGGAGGAAAACAAACAGATCGGCGTGATCGACCCCGATGCGCCGACGTTTCCCACAGTTGGAAAGGCATGGTTGGTGGATCTCCATCCGACGGAACCGCTGCTTTCATGGGTGGACAGGGAGGGCGTTCTTTGGTCCTGGCGATTCCCGCAGGAAGAGAGGCGGCAGGTCGCGAAGCTGACTGCTCCTGCCATCGGCATTGTCTCCTCGCCATCAGGCGCAGAGATCGCCATCTCCACAGGTGTCAGTGTGGATGTGTGGAAGGTGCGTGAGGGCACGCTAGGGAACCGCTGATTTAATCGGCGCGGCAATCAGGAGCAAAAAGAAGTTGCGCGGTGGGGTAAGTTCACAGGCATGGAACGACAACTGAGCTTTGCCCAACAGGAGTACGCGCGGAAGAAAAAGACCACGCGGCGCG
>JANPIW010000221.1:0-3120 GCA_031425215.1 Verrucomicrobiaceae bacterium | reverse complement strand
CCTTCGCGCCGCTGGTGCTCTCGGTCATGTTTGGCCGGCGCATGGGCATCTTTGGTGCGATCCACTCGACTCTGCTCGGCGCGATGGTGTGCATGCCGCTGGGCCGGGAGGTGAACCCCTACACCTATCTCGCCTGCTCATCGCTCGTCGGCTTTCTCGTGATCGTGCTCACCAATCGCGTGCGCAGGCGGCACCGGCTCTTCATGGCGGGGCTTTACGTCGGCGCGATCGCGGCGGCATTCTCCGTCTTGCTCTATTATTCGGCGGGATCGGCGGGGACATTCACCTTTGGTACGGTGATCGGCGCGCCGATGATCGCGGGCCTCATCACGGGCATGGCGGTGGGCGGGCTGCTGCCGGTTTTTGAAAGCGTGTTCGGCGTGACCACCGATGTCACCTGGCTGGAGCTGGCGGATTTGAACCACCCCCTGATGCGCCGCCTGAGCATGGAGGCGCCGGGCACGTACCACCACAGCCTCGTCGTGGCGAATCTCTCCGAGGCCGCCGCTGAGACAATCGGTGCGCGCGCCACCATGTGCCGCGTGTGCTCGTATTTTCACGACATCGGCAAGCTGGTGAAGCCTGATTACTTCATCGAAAACATGGACCCGGAGCACAATCCGCACGCCGATCTCACCGCGCGCATGAGCGCGCTGGTGCTCATCGCACATGTGAAGGACGGAGTCGATCTCGCCATCAAGCACAACCTAAACGCGCGCATCACCGACGTGATCGAGCAGCATCACGGCACCTCGCTCGTGTGGTACTTCTACCGCCAGGCGCTCGATCAGAAAGCCGAGGTGCTGCGCCTCGTCGAGGAAGACAAGGCCAAGGAAGATGACGTGCCGCAGGTCACCGAGGATGTGTTTCGCTATCCCGGCCCGCGCCCGAGCTTCAAGGAAAGCGCCATCATCAGCCTCGCCGACGCCGTGGAAAGCGCCTCGCGCACGCTGGAGAAACCCAACTCCTCGCGCATCGAGGCCATGGTCGATGACATCGTGCAGGCGCGCATGCTCGACGGCCAACTCGACGAATGCGATCTCACCATCGCCGAGCTTGCCAAAGTGAAGGCCAGCTTTGCCAAGACGCTGCTCAGCATGATGCACAGCCGCATCAAGTACACCAAAGAGTCCAGCGCCAGCACACCGGCCATCACGCAATTCCCGCGCGAGGAGCAGACGCGTGAGATGATCGTCATGCACGCCATGTCCCACGCCGAGCTGGCCCCCGTGCCCACGATGCAGAAGAAACGCCCCAGCAAAAAGAACCCGCCGCCGCCCTCCACGCCATCGTCACCGGCGAGCGCGGCGTGATCTCGTGAAATCACGCACATTGTCCCGCGTTGGATGTCACCATGAAGGCCCCCAACGACATTGCAGATCCTGCACCAACCGAGACCAGCCACTATGACGCGGGGGTGCCTCTATCGCAGCTGTCCCCGCGCTTCATTGCCATCATTCTCGTCGCAGGTTCACTTGCCATGCTCGCCAACATGGAATTTCCGCTCGGGATCAAGTACAAGCCCCCGGTCCTCGACTGGGTCTTCCAGCCGTTCATTCTTCTGCTGCCGCTGTTCTGGATGATTCGTGCGCTGGGATTTGCTCCGACGACATGGATTCCCGGCTGGTCAGTAGCGATCGCCTGGCATGTGATTCTGTTGGTGACAGTCCTGGTCACCATCTTTTGCGTGGTGTTTCTCGGCGTCTTCGTGCCGTTGTCCACCTCCGCCATCCTCTACTTTCTGCCTCGATTTCTCTGGCCGCTCGTCGCACTAAACTTGTCCGTTCTCGCTTATCGCCAGGAGATCAAGCTCCGTTCAATCCGCGAAGGGAGCGATGAAAAATCCAAAGCCTGACTAGAGAGTGGTCATTCGACTCTACAATCACCAACGCGCGCACAAGATCGACACGCGCTGGCTCAAAGCCCTCGCCAAGCGCGCGCTGCCCGATTGCCTCGCCGCCGCGAAAACTGATGAGGCGCCGCTGCGCACGCTCACTGAGATCGAGGTGTCTGTCGTGACAGATGAAACCATCGCGAAAGTCCATGCCGACTTCCTCGATGACCCCGCGCCCACCGATGTGATCACCTTTCATCACGGCGAGATCATCATCTCCGCCGACACCGCCGCGCGCCAGGGCGCCGAGCACCACCAGCCGCTGCAGCACGAACTGGCTCTCTACCTCATCCACGGGCTGCTCCATCTCGCCGGCTGGGATGATCACGATCCTGCGGAGCAAAAAGAAATGCACTGCCTCCAGGATCGCATCCTGCGAGCCAGCATCTCCGTGTAGCGGAAGCCGCCCAGGCTTCCGTCGATATTCGCACCGCTTGCATTCCCCGAGCTTCCGCCTCCTTGTCCGCGCCATGTTTCCAACACGCATCGCCCTTTCCGCGTTCGCCATCACACTTCTCACGCAATGCGTCATCCCCACGCAGCAAGGCTACCAGCAGCCGCAGCAATCAGGCGGCCCCTTCATGCTCGGCGCGGACTTTCTCGCCTCGCGAAATTTTGATCTCCTGCGCGGCAAGCGCGTCGGCCTCATCACGAATCAGACCAGCATGACCGGCCGCGGCGAGCGCACTCGCGCGCTCTTCCAGCGCGCGCTCGGCGGCCAGCTCACCGCGCTCTACGCGCCGGAGCACGGCATCGACGGCACAGTCGGCGCCGGCATCCACGTCAGCACCCGGCGCGACTCCGTCACGGGCCTCACCGTCTATTCCCTCTACGGCCCCACGCGCAAGCCCACGCCCGCGATGCTCGCACCCATTGATGTGCTCGTCTTCGATCTCCAGGACATTGGCTGCCGCAGCTACACCTACATCAGCACCATGGCCGTCGCGATGGAGGCCGCGGCGGAAAATGGAAAAGACTTTGTCGTTCTCGATCGTCCCAATCCCCTCGGCGGCTGGCGTGTCGAAGGCCCACCGCTCGAAGCGAAATGGAAATCCTTCGTCGGCCAGATTCCCGTGCCCTATGTGCATGGCATGACCGCCGGCGAGCTGGCGATGATGATCGGTGGGGAGGGTTGGATCACGCGCGCCCCGCGTCTCAACGTCGTGAAAATGCAAGGCTGGCAGCGCGGCATGATGTGGCAGGACACCGGCCTGCGATGGTATCGC
>JANPIW010000220.1:0-22209 GCA_031425215.1 Verrucomicrobiaceae bacterium | reverse complement strand
CGTGGATGTTCGTCGGGATGGTGGAATAGAGCAGCGTGCCTGTGCCCGAGGTGACAAAGGTCTGGATGTTGTACACTTTGCCACTCGTGCTCCAGGCAAGCATGCGGCCGATGGAATCGAAATCGAGACCCGGCACGATGCCACCGTCGGAGGTGATCGCGCCGAGATCGGTCGCGGTCTGTGCGATCATGTCGAGCTTGATGAGATGGCCCGAGGTGCCGTCGCTCAGATCGGCCACAGCATAGAAGATGTTGGTCGATGCCTGGGTGATGTCGCCTATGTAAGTGTATGCCGTGGTAAAGAGCGTCGTCGCCACGCCCGTCGTCGCGTTGATGCGCAGGATGTTTCCGCTCGTGCTCATCACCGCGTAGATGTTTCCATTCGCGCCGGCTTCAAGGCCGCAGATGCCGGCGGGCATCGTGGGAGAGACCACGGTGGCGACGGCGGTGGAGAGATTCACCGCGTAAAGAATCGTGTTCGTGTTGCCAGCGTTCGGTCCGATGGCGAAGGCGCGTCCGTCAGGGAACACGCAGATGTCCGCGCGCGTCGAGCCGTCGGATGATCCGCTGGCGGTCATGAATCCGACCTGCGAGGTCGCGCCCGTCGAGAGGTTGACCGTGTAAAGCTCTCCGCTGCTGCGGTTGATGTAGTAGTTCGACGGCGCGTTGAATCCCATCGCGCGATAGCAGGCTTCCAATTCGGAGAATCCGAAGTCCACGGTCGAGTCGATGTCAGCGTTGTCGCCATCGCCCGCTGGTTCCATGCCGCCCGCGAGAGCGATGACGGGGCTGGACACTGCCGTGCCCATGCCGCCGGATTGCAGGCCGTTGTTGTCGTTGTCCTCGCGGTTGTCGTTGTTGTCAGGGCTGCCGCTCGTGGTGTTGAAGAACGAGGGCGGCGTGGGGATGCGGACGTAGTAGCTGGCAACGGGCAGGTCGATGAAGTTGTAGAGTCCGTTGATGTTGGTGAAGACATCAGCGGCGGCTTTCACGTCATCACCCGCGCCGTCGTCCTTGGTGTTGTTCGCGCCGAGACTCCACAATTCGACGAGCACATTCGGGATGCCGCTCTCATTGCTCTGGCGCGCGCCGTCAGCGTTCGTGTCCACCCAGACGAGATTGCCGATGCCCACGCCGGTGACGTTCATCGTGTAACCGCGCGTGCTGGAGCAGCCGAAGTTATCCGTCGAGCGCACGGTGAATGAGGAGGAGCCGAGCGTGGAGGTGGTGCCGGTGAGATTTCCCGCGCCGTCGAGCGACAATCCAGCGGGCAGCGCGCCAGCAATGATGGCGTATGAGTAAGGCGCGGTGCCGCTGGTGCTGGTGATGGTCTGATTGTAAGCCGCGCCGAGGAAACCGTTCGGCAGCGTGGCGGGAATCAGCGTGATGGTCGGGCATGTGGTTGTGATGCTGTAGCTCTTCGTGCCCGCGCATGAGTTCGCATCGAGCGCTTGCACAGTGAAATTGAAAGTGCCCGCCGCTGATGGAATGCCGGTGATGTCACCCGCGACGGAAAGTGAGAGACCTGCTGGCAGCGCGCCAGCGCTCAGGCTCCAGGTGTAGGGTGCGGTGCCGTCGCTGGCAGTGAGTGTTTGATTGTAGGCCGTGCCGACTGTGCCGGCGGAAAGTGATGCGGGTGAGATCGTGAGCGTCGGACAAGCGACGGCGAGTGTGTAGCTGATGGTGCCGGGGCAAGCGTTGTCATCGAGCGCCTGCACGGTGAAAACGTATGATCCCGGAGCGCTCGTGGGCGTGCCGCTGATCGCGCCGCCGCTCGTGAGTGACATTCCGGAAGGCAAAGAGCCGCTGGTGATGCTCCATGAATAAGGTGCGGTGCCGCCGCTCGCGGTGAGTGTTTGCGCGGCATACGCGGTGTATTGTGTCGCGCCTGGAATCGTCGCGGGTGTGATCGTGATGGGCGGGCAGTCAACGGCAACGGTGTAGTTCTTCGGCGAGGTGCATCCATTCGCATCGGTCGATGTGACGGTGATGTTAAAGCTGCCGAATGCCGTGGGCGTGCCAGTCACATCGCCCGCAGCGCTGAGGCTCATGCCTGCTGGCATGGCGCCGTTCGTGATCGCGTAGGTGTATGGAGCGACACCACCGCTGGAGGTGATCGTCTGCGTCGTGTAGGCGGCGTATTGCGCGGCGGCTGGAAGCGATGCGGGCGCGAGTGTGAAGGATGGGCAACTGAGCGTGAGCACATAGGCGCGCGTGTTCAGGCAGTTGTTCGCGTCGCGCGCTTGCACCGTGAAGTTGTATCCGCCCGGCACATCGACCGGAGTGCCGCTGATCACACCGGCGGCGGAGAGGGAAACGCCGGAGGGCAGCGCGCCCGAGGTCAGGGTCCAGGTGTAGGGCGCGGTGCCGCCCGAAGCGGTGAGTGCCTGGGAGTAAGGCGCGAGCTGCGCGGCCGGCGGAATGGTGGCGGGTGTGATGGAGAGCGTGGGGCAGTTCACCACGAGCGTGTAAGCGCGCGAGCCGGGGCTGTTGTTTGCGTCGAGCACGCCGACGGTGAAATTGTAGCTGCCGGGCGCGGCGGTGAGCGTGCCGCTGATCACGCCGCCCGAGCTGAGCGTGAGACCGGTGGGCAGGGAGCCGGCGATGACGCTCCAGTTGTATGGCGCGGTACCGCCGCTGGCGGTGAGCGTCTGCGTGTAAGCCGCATATTGCGTGGCGGCTGGAAGCGTGGGAGGCGCGATGGTGATGACGGGATTGATCTTCAAATTCACCGCGCGTGTCGCGAAGCAGCCGAGATTGTCCAGGGCGCGGAAAGTGATGCTCGTTCCCGAGACGCCAGATGTTGGCGCGGTGGGCGTGCCGCTCACTTCACCGGCGCTGCTGAACGTGAGGCCGGCGGGAAGAGTGCCGCTGGTGATCGTCCAGGTGTAAGGCGCGGTGCCGTTGCTCGCGCTAAGGCTGGCGCTGTAGGCCGTGCCGACAGTGCCGGTCGCGAGTGATGCTGGAGAAATGCTGATCGACGGACACACCGGCGTGATGGTGTAGGCGCGTGTGGCGGGGCAGACATCCGCATCCATCGCCATCACGGTGAAGCTGGCCGCGCTTGTCGATGTCGGTGTGCCAGTGATTACACCTGCGGATGAAAGGCTGAGGCCTGCAGGCAGGCTGCCGCTCGTGACCGAGAAGGAATACGGCGCGGCGCCACCGCTCGCGGTCAGCGTCTGGTTGTAGGCGGAACCCACCACGCCATTTGGAAGTGTGGGCGGATTGATCGTGATGACGGGGCAGATTTTCAGTGAGTAAGCGCGCGTGGACTGGCAGCCGAGACTGTCGGTGACACGCGCGCTGAAGTTAGCGGTGCCCGAGGTCGTCGGTGTGCCGCTGAGGACACCGCTTGCATTCAACGAGAGACCAGCGGGCAGTGAGCCGGAGCTAACAGCCCAGGCATAAGGTGTGGTGCCGCCCGAAGCGGAGAGCGTCACATTGTAAGCGGTGCCGACTGTGCCGTCCGTGAGTGTGAGCGGGCTGATGGCGATGACGGGGCAGTTCATGTTCACGGTGTGCGCGCGTGTGCCGGCGCATCCGTTCGCATCCACCGCGCGGATCGTGAAGGTGCTCGATCCTGATGTGGTCGGTGTGCCGGTGATCGCGCCATTGCTGCCATTGAGCGTGATGCCTGCGGGCAGCGAGCCGACTGAAATCGTGTATGCATAAGGCGCGGTGCCGCCCGTGGCGCTCACGGTTTGAGTGTAGGCCGCGCCGACTGTGCCGTTTGCCAGCGAGGCGGGAGAAAGCACGAGCGAAGGGCAATCGACTGTGAGAGTCTGCGAGATGGTGCCGGTGCAACCAACCGCGTCAGTCGAACGCACGACGAACGTGAACGCGCCCGGCTGGCTCGTCGGTGTGCCGTTGAGAACGCCGGCACTGTTCAGCGTCATGCCCAGCGGAATGGTGCCGGAGATGATGCTGTAGCTGTAAGGCGAGGTGCCGCCTGATGACGCGAAGCTCACCGGTGTGTAAGCGGAGAACTGCGTTGCGTTTGCCAGCGAGGTGGGTGTGATGACAATGGGCGGGCAATCAACGGCAAGCACATACGCCTTCGTCTGGAGGCAGTTGTTGGCATCGACGGCCTGGACGGTGAAATTGAAACTGTTCGGCGCCACGCTCGTGGTGCCGCTGATCACACCAGCGCCGCTCAGCGTGATGCCCGAGGGCAACGCGCCGGAGGTGATGCTCCAAGTGTAAGGCGCTTCGCCGCCAGATGCGCCGAGCGTCGCTGAATAGGCGGCGTATTGAGTAGCGGAGGAAAGCGACGCTGGTGAGATGGTGATGGAGGGGCAGCTCACGATGATGCTGTAACCACGCGTGCCAGCGCAGAGGTTGGAGTCACGAGACTGCACGGTGATGTTATAAGTGCCCGGTGCTCCTGTTGGCGTGCCGCCGAGCACACCGCCGGTGGTGAGCGTGATGCCTGCGGGCAGCGTGCCTGATGTGATCGAGTAATTGTAGGGCGTGGTGCCGCCCGAGGTGGAGATCGAGTGCGGACCGTAAGCGCTGAATTGCGTCGCGCCCGGCACGCTCGAGGGAGTGAACACGAGAGTCGGGCAGTTGATCGAAAGCGTGTAAGCGCGCACGCCGGGGCAGCCAAACGCATCGGTGGCCGTGACGGTAAAGCTGTATGCGCCGGGCGCGGAAGTCGGCGTGCCGGCCAGGGTGCCTGCGGATGAGAGCGTCACGCCGGTGGGCAGGCCGCCGGCGGTGACCGCGTAGGTGTAGGGCGTCGTGCCGCCGGTGGCGCTGATGCTCTGGCTGTAAGCCGTGTATTGCACCGATGGAGGCAGCGTCGCGGGTGCGAGTGTGATGATCGGGCAGATCTTCAGCGTCACATTGCGCGTCGCGGAGCAGCCGTTCGCATCGAGCGCGCGGAAGGTGATGGTGGAGCCGGACGTGCCGGTCGTGGCAGCAGTCGGTGTGCCGCTCACCTCACCAGCCGGGCTGAGTGAGAGACCTGCTGGAAGCGTGCCGCTGGTGATGCTCCAGGTGTGAGGCGCGAGGCCGCCGGTCACGCTCAGGGTGCTGGAGTAAACCGTGCCCACCGTGCCCGTCGGGAGCGCGGCTGGCGTGATCGTGATCGTCGGGCAGAGACGGAAACCAAAGTCCACGGTGTTCTCCACATTCGTCGTGCCTGCGGTGCCTGGCTCGGACATGAGCGCGAGGGTGATGACGCCGCTCGTGGATGGCGTGCCCTGGCCGCCGGGCTGGCTGCCGTTGTTGTCATCGTTCACGCCGTTGTCCGTCAGTGTCACCGCATTGCTGGAAAGCGGGAAGCTCGCGTTTGGCGTCACCCGCACTTTGAAGCTGCCGGGGGTGTAAACGGTGAAACCGTAGATGCCGCTAGCGTTTGTCGTCGTGGATGTGATCACCGCGTCGGTGCCGGCATTGAGCAGCTCGACGGTGAGACCGCTGATGCCGCCGTCACCGCCGTCGCGGATGCCGTTGCCGTTCACGTCATTGAAAACCACATCGCCGAGCGCGATGCCGCCAAACAAACCGAAATCGACGCTGAGATCACTGCTGGCATCCGCGTCACCGTCATTGACCGGCTCGCCGCCGAAAGCGAGATCGATCACGGGGCTGAAGAGCGCGGTGCCGAGGCCGCCGGGCTGCGCGCCGTTGTTGTCGTTGTTGATCTGGTTGTCGAGCGTGACTGGCGTGCCGCTCGTCATGAAACCGGCGGGGGGCGTGACCTTGACGTAATACTTGCCCGGCAACGCGCCGGTGAAGAGATAAGCGCCCGAAGCAGGTGTGATCACATCCGCGCCAAACTTAATGTCAGCCGCGGAGCCGGTGCCGCCGATGGCATTATCCGAGCCTGGAGCGAAGAGCTGCACCGTTGCGCCCGCCACGCCGGATTCCGCCGCGTCCTTCACGCCGTTGTTGTTGGTGTCGTTCCAGACCAGGTTGCCAATGTCGGTGCCCACTTCGCAAAGGCTCATGTCATCGAGCGCCACGGGTCCGCCCGAAATTCCTGCGCTGAAGATGAGGCTGATCGAGTTGATCTGCGCCGCCGTCGCCGTCGGCGCGATGCGGAAGCTGTAGGAAAACCTGCGCCAGTTCGGCTGGATCGTATTGGCCGTCGCCTCGTTCCAGCCGTTGTAATCCGCCGGGGCAAAGGAGGATGGCGCGCCGGTCCAGCGGTTCTGCGTCGCGGTGTAATACTGCTGCGGGGTGCCCGCCGCGCCGATGTGGAAGACCTTGTTGCTGGCGCTGAGATCGAGCTGGAAAGAGGTGGGATTAAAGCTGGCCGTGTCCGCCCAGACCGAAATTTGGTAGGCTTTGCCCGCCTGCAGCACACTGCTCCAGGAGCCACCGCCGAAGGCATTGAACTCCACGCACGAGAGCGTGCCTTCGACGACCATGAAGCGCTTGCCGTGATGCGCGCGGGAGCTTTCCACCCACGCGACGCGCGCGCCGATGCCGGCGGCGATGACGTGCATGTTGTCGATAGGCGAGCCATCACTGCTCACGCCGTTCACCCCGCTCACCCAGCGCAGGGAGTTCACGTTCGGACCGAAGAGCGTGCCCGCGCCGTCGTAACTGAGAAGCGCGTAAGGCTGGCCTGTGGTGTCCGCGCCCGCCTGCACTTCGAATGTCGGATTGTCGATGAGGTTCATCGCGTAACACGGATCCGTGCTGGCGAATCCGAAGTCGATCGTCATCTCGCCATTCGCATCATCGCCATCCACGGCCAGCGCGGACTCGCCGCCCGCTGTGAGGGTGAAGAGCGGGCTGCGCACGGAAGTGTTGGCACCACCGGGCTGCAGGCCGTTGTTGTCATTGTTCTCGCCATTATCCACCGGGTCGATCACGACGCTGGTGATCGGGAAACCTGGAGGCGGGGCGGGGTTGCGGACGTAGTAGTTCGCGCCTGCGGTGAGATTGGTGAAGCTGTAGAGGCCGTTGATGTCCGTGACTTTGTCCGCGCCGATTTTCACATCATCACCCGCGCCATCTTCCTGCGTTCCATTCACGCCGGCTGTCCAGAGCTGGACGATGACGTTTGGCTTGCCCCATTCGGACGAGTCTTTGAAGCCGTCGTTGTCCGTGTCGATCCACACGAGATTTCCGACGCGCATGTTTTGCACGATGTTAAGCGCGTAGTTTTGCGTGATCACGCAGGCGTTTGCATCAGCGAGCTGGACGGTGAAGCTCGAGGAGCCGGCCGCCGTCGGAGTGCCGCTGATGAGGCCGGAGGTTGGATGAAGCGTGAGGCCCGCGGGCAGTACGCCGCTGGAGATCGAAAAAGCAAACGGCGCGGTGCCGGCGCTTGCGGTGAGCGTTTGTGAATACGGGACGCCGGTCATGCCGCCGGGAATCGCGGAAGGATTCAGCGCGATGAGCGGGCAGACGCGCACGTTGAGCGCCTTCGTCACCGCGCATCCATAAATATCCGCCGCCCGGAATGTTACGCTCACGCCTGCGCCGTTGTCAGCCGTGGGTGTGCCGCTGAGCACACCGCCAGTGCTGAGCGCGAGACCTGCCGGAAGCGTGCCGCTAGCGATGGTCCAGGTATAAGGCGCGGTGCCGACCGATGCGGCGAGCGTGGTGGAATAGGCGGAGCCGGCGACCGCGTTTGGCAATGATGATGTCGTGATGGCGACGACGGGGCACGATGGCGAGATGGTGTAGGAGCGCGAGCCGTTGCAGAAGAGCGCGTCAGCCGCCGAGATGGTGAAGGTGGCGCTGGTGGTGTTGTTCGGTGTGCCGCTGATGGTGCCGCTCGTCGGATTCAAGGTGGCCCAGACGGGCAGCGCTCCGCTCGTGACGGCGAAGGTGTAAGGCGAGGCGCCGCCGCTACCGCTCACGGTCATCGAGTAAGCCGTGCCCACGGTCGCGGCGGGCGCGGTGGCGGGATTCGCGGTGATGGTCGGACAGGCACGGAATCCGAAGTCGATGGTGCTCTCCACATTTGTCGCGCCGGTGGTGCCTGGTTCCGCACCTGGCGTGATGGAGAATGCGAAGCTGGTGCTGGTCTGGCCCGCGCCGCCGGGTTGCGTGCCGTCGTTGCGGTTGTCGGTGGCGTTGTCAGTGCCGACGCTCGTGCTGGCGAGGGGGAAGCTGCCGTTCGGCGTGACGCGCACCTTGTAATTCGCAGCGGTGTAAATGGCGAAGCCGTAGAGGCCGCTGGCGTTCGTGGTCGTGGTGCTGATGACGGCATCGTTGGCCGCGTTGAGCAATTGCACGGTGAGGCCGCTGATGCCGCTCTCGGTGCCGCTGTCGTATGTGCCGTTGTTATTGCTGTCGTTGAAGACGAGATTGCCCAGCGCGATGCCGGTGAAGAGACCGAAGTCCACAGTGAAGTTCGTGTTCGCATCCGTGTCACCGTCGGTGATGGACTCAAGGCCCGTCGCGAGATTAATTTTCGGACTGAAGAGCGCGGTGTTGAGTCCGCCGGGCTGTGAGCCATCGTTGTTGTTATCGACGTTGTTGTCCGTCGTCGCGGGCGTGCCCGAGGTGAGCGCGTAGCTCGCACTCGGCGTGACTTTTACATAGTAATCTCCAGCGGCGAGACCCGCGAAGCCGTAGCCACCGGTGACGCTCGTAGTGGTGCTGGCAACGAGCACATCGTCACCCGCGCCATTGTTCACCACGCCATCCACGCCCGGTGTCCAGAGCTGCACGGCGAGACCGCTGATGCCGACTTCACCGGCGTCCTTGGTGCCGTTGTTGTTGAGGTCGTTCCAGACGACGTTGCCGATGGAGAGCGAGGGATTGATCGTCACCACATAGTCTTCCACTTCACCCGTGCCCACGGCTCCGGTCGGCAAGGTGGTGGCATTGTCGGTCAGACGGAAGCGCACTCCACGCTGCGTGCCCGCGCTCGCAGCGGCGGGCACGGTGAAGGTGATGTTCTGTGTCGATGCGCTCGCGCCGGTGGCGATGGTGCGCGCGGCTTCGAGACGCTCGGTGACGTTGTCAAAAGTGCCGTCGTTGTTAAAATCGATCCAGGCGTTGAGAAAAGCGTTCGCACCGCTGTTGTTGAAGACGCTGACGGGGATCGTCACGCTGTTGGATTGCGTGATGCTCGCCGGCATCGTCACGCCATCTTCATCGGCGCCGTCCGCAGTGGCGGCGGCATCGGGTGTGACGCCGGCTTCCGCATCGACGGTGGCGCCGAGGCGGAGGGTGCTGATGACCGTGCTGCTCGTGGTGGTGGTCAGCGCGCCGGCACCGTTCCAGTCGCCATAGTCTGTGGGGATCGGAGCGATGGCTCCGAACTCGGAAGTGTTGCCGGTGGCGTCAGTGGCCGTGGCGGTCACGAGACTGGCCGAGGTTGGCGCGCTGCCGAGGAATGCGGTCCATGCGGCGATCTGTCCGGCGGTGAGCGTGATGGTACCGGTGAACTTGCCCGAGGCATCGGCGGTAAGTGTGCCGAGATAGAGGCGGCCTTCACCGTGCGGGACACTGAGACCGTCACCGAGATGCACCGCGCCGTTTTGATCCGCAGGCGCATTGTCGGCGGCGAAGACTTCGACGGTCGCACTCGCAAACGTAGCACTGCCTGCGGGCACGTTGCCGATGTAGCCGCTCACCGTGAGATTGCTGCCGCTCAATGCGACGCTGGTGAACACGGGGTAATCCATGTCGCTGTTGAACAGATTGGCGTTCTTGGTGCCGTTGTTCGGCGTGATGCCGGCGGTGGTCCAGTCGAAGAGGAAGTCGAGTGATGGGCCAGTGTTGTTGTAGATGCTGTTCCTGGTCAGCTTGATCCGCTGTGGCGCATTGTTGGTGACGTTGTTGGAGATGCCCCAAATGGCGCCGGTCGGGCCGTTGCCGGTGATGATGTTGCGGTCGATGTTGAAGATGCTGACGCTCGAGGTGGCTTTCACATTGCCGATGCTTAGGCCGATGAAGTTGTTGGAGATGGTGTTGTTGACGAAATTGACGTTGTTGGAGGGGCCGTCGCTGTAGGTGTCCGCTCCCGCCCAGTTCGGATGCGCGGTGATGAGGTTGCCGGTGATGTTGACGTTGGTGATGGTGAAGGTGCCGTCGAAGGTGCGGATGCTGATGTTGGGGCGACCGACGTTGATGCGTCCGCAAGCGCGGATTTCACAATTGGTGACGGTGCTGTTGCTCGCACCGATGAGCATGATGCCGTGGTCATCCGTGAAGCCGACGAGGGTGTTCTGGATGGTACCCTGGAAGTACAAGGTGATGCCGTTGTCCATCGAGCGCTGACCGACGGCTGGCAGGGTGAACGAGGTGGCGGTGGTGCCGACGACGCACTGATCCACAAGACCGCCTGCTGCCGCGAAGGTGATGTCACCACGTTGCTGATCATTGGTCCAGCCGAAGCCGTGGATGGCGATGCCGCGTATGGTGCAGTTCGCCGCGTTGAACATCAGACCTTCACGAATGGTGACGCCATCGCCGTTGCCTTTGATTTCAATTTCCGGTCCGGGAACCTGTGAGAGCGTGAGTCCATCCACACCGACAGTGCCGCCCGCGCCGAGCATCACGTTGTTGGTGTTGCCGCCAAAGGACGTCTGCGAAGTGCCGTCGATGGTGAGCTGCTCGGTGACCATCGGCAGCGTGGTGGCGGGTGAAATGATGGCGACGCCGCTGGTGAGCATACCAGCTGGTATGTTGAAGGTGATGGTGTCCGCGCCAGCTTTGTTGTTCGCGCAAATGATCGCCTCACGCAGCGAGCCAGCGCCGGTGTCCGCAGTGGTGGTGACGACGAGGCAACTCGCGATGGAGACGACGTAGTCTTCGATTTCACCCGTAGCGCCGGAGCTTGTCGGCGTTGTCGCTGAATTATCGCTGATGCGGAAACGCACGCCGCGCTGCGCGCCGACGCTAGCGCCCGATGGCACGGTGAAGGTGACGTTGACCGTCTGCGAAGCGGCATTTGCAGTGGTGACCGCGTTGTAAATGCGCTCGCCGCCGCTTGTGACATCGGTGTTGCTGAAGGTGCCGTCGTTGTTGAAGTCGATCCAGGCTTGGAGGTATTTGCCGGCGGTGTTGTTGTTGAAGACGCTGACGGGGATGGTGACGCTCGCGCCTTGCATGATTGAAGCAGGCATAGTCACGCCATCCTCATCCGCGCCGTCGGCGGTGGCGGCAGCATCGGGTGTAACGCTGGCTTCGGCATCGACGTTGGCTCCGAGGCGGAGGCTGGCGCTCATGGCGCTGCTCGTCGTGGTGGTGAGCGCGCCAGAGCCGTTCCAGTCGCCGAAATCGGCGCCTCCCGCGACATCGTAGTTCAGCGTCAGCGTCACATCGTCAAAGTAGATGAAGTCCGAGGTGCCCATGCCAGCCGCGCCCGAGGTGGTGAAACGAAGCACGGTGTTTGCCGACAGGTCGGACGCTGGAATGCTCACCGAGAAAGACTGATAGGCCGAGTCGTTGGTAGGCCCGGCTATTATCGCGCGCTCAATGAATGTTCCGCCAGTGCCGTTGTTGGAAAGCTGCACGGCCACAAAGTCTGTGCTGGTGTCCAGAGATGCCCGTCGGTAAGTGAAGGTGAGTGTCGCCGATGTGTAGGAATTGCCTGCCGGGACTGACATGTCGGCTGCACGATGGATCGACTTTGTCGCAGCTCCCGCTAGCCGCAGCCGTCCATCGCTCAGGTCTGTGACCTGCCGGATGCTGCCGGTCGTCGCAGCGTTGTCATCACTGATCTCGGTCCAGTTACCCGTCCATCCTGAGCCTGTCGAATAGCTGCCCGAGGTTCCCAGCGCGTCAGTCGCCACTTTTGTGCCCGCGAACGCCAAGCCTGGCAGCAAGAAGACAACTGCTCCAAAGAGCAGGAGGAGACCCGCTCTCGGAGCCTTTTCAAACTGGCGCTGGAACTGGAATGACATGATTCGGGCTATTTCCTCATGAGCGATGGTGGAAATGGACTGGCTGATGGCTTCTGGCGAGGTTGCGATGATTCGCCTGAATCCGCGTTCGCAGAGACCGTGCGGAGACATGGCGACGAAGCCCCACAAGCTTCGCCGACTGGAGAATGCTGGTATTGAGTGGTGATCATGAATTGCTGAACCGACCCGCTGAGTGATATTTCATATATTGATTGATAATACCATAATATTCGTAAAATACACAACAAGTTTCTTTCCGCTCTGCAAATTGCCTCACTTGCCTGCATTGTGACACCCAGGCCAAGCGGCGGCCCACCCCCGCGTAGGCTTCCCAATATCCGCACTCGGGACAGAATCGGATGCGGTGGCCCTGGAGGATCCCCTCAAATACAGGCCCCATCTTGGCCAAACCCTTCAGATCCCAACCATCATTTGCTCGCTACCAATGTTGGCGCGGCAGGCTGCGGCGTGAAATGGTCCATCACATGCACCTTCGTCCCCTTTGGCACGAGGTCGAAGATGAAGCGGGCGCTTTCGTCGGGCATTCTCATGCAGCCGTGCGAGGCTGGGTAACCGGGGAGCTGGCCGGTGTGCATGCCGATGGCGGATTGATCGAGGCGCATCCAGTAGGGCATGAGGCTCTTGTAGATCGTGGAGCGCTTTCCGCTGCGGATTTTCTCCGTGATCGTGAAGGTTCCGCGCGGCGTGTGCCGGCCTTTGCTGGCGGAGGAGATGGGCGTCTCGAAGGCGAGCTGCTGATCGATGAAAACGTAGGCGCGCTGGCCGCCGATATCGACGATGACCTTGTACTCGCAGCCTTGCGCGCCTTTGATCACGTTAGGATACACCTGCGGCGCGGGCTGCTTGAGCTTCTGGGATTTCACCAGCAGCTCCTCGGATTTCATGATGTCGTCCTGCCGTGAAAACGAGACCAGTTGCGCGATGGCGCCGGGCTTCTTGGTCTCGGCCTCGGGCATCGCGGGCTTCACGGGCTGCTGGAAAACCATCGCCAGCATCGAGACGCTCATCACGGCCTCGACAATGCCCCGGCCCTCGACCTCGCTCTCATTGAGCACCAGGCAGCCATCGAGCGCGCCGCCATCGTCCGCGCGCAGGCTGCGCACCGGCAGAGGGCCGCTGAGCGTGGGCTGCGCGCCGACATCGGCGAGCCACACACCATGAAAAGTAACCGTGATGCTTTCGCCATCCGCGCTGTTGATCGAGACGACCGGCACGGCCTCTCCCGCGAAACCGCGCGCGGCGCTGGACACGGCAGCGCGTGTCTCTTCGAGAAAAACCCGCGACAGCTCCTGCTGCGTGGCCATGAAGCTTTCGTCAGCGATGCGCTCGTTCACGCGTGCGAGAGCGCTGCTCCAGTCGATGTCCGTGGTGGCTGGTGAAACCTCAAGACTGGCGCCCGCGTCAGTCGCAGCCTCGAGCCGTGCCCAATGTAGCGAGCTGGCACCATCGATATCCGTGATCAAATCCGCATCCGTCTTGCTAACCTCAAAACGCGGCGCCGCATCACCGCTGAGCGCGCGAAATGCGTCGAGCGACTGCCTCAAATCGCTCCCAAACAACAGGCCGCTGGCCAGATCGATCTCCGCCCCCTCGGCCGGCAGAGCCGAGGAGGGAATGAGCAGAGACACGGAGCGAAAACATGCGCTGGATGCAGGAGCGGCAGCGGAGGGGCGGGTGGCTGGTTTCATGAGCGGCGTTTGGGTGGCATTCATGGCGAGAGGGCGCAAAGATGCGCTCAATCCCTGATCTGTCCATCGTCACGCTCTACGCCTTTCGTCGGATGTCACCGTGCTTTCCGGCACGGCAGCATCATCGCGTCCTTCATGCCGTGGAGGATTTTTTTGTCGGACGGACAAACCGTTGCCAGCACACCCGAGAGACGCGCCTCATCGCCTGTGATGAAATAGTACGGGCAGAGTCGTGTGCGCGATTGCTTGAGCAGCGCTGTTTGCTTTTCTTCATCCCACGCGGGATGATTCACGATGCGTCCGGCCTGGAAGCGCTGGAGCACGAAGGGATTCTGCGGAAACGAAACGAGCGCCTCGTCGATGGCGGCGGCCCATGCATCCTGCGAGAGATCATGGCCGATGAACACGCCGCGCGAGCCCCAGCCGCGCTCGGAGAAACCGCTGATCTTGAGAACCAGCTCGCGCTGTTTGCGGCCGAAGGTTTTCATCTCGTCCCACGAATGAATCTCCAGCTCAGGATACACGGCGGTTGCGGGGAGCGGTTGCGGATTCATGATCCAGCCTTGCGGGATGCAGGAGCGGAGGAGTGCAAAGTGCTCAGTGCTCAGTGTCTGAGACCAGTAATCGTGTAGCTGCGGTGTCCAGAAGAGCGCCAGCCAGAGCTTCTCCTCGATGAAGGCCTTGAGCGGCGGTGTGCAGTGGAGAGCACCTGCTTGCGCGAGACGGAGCATGTCGGCGCTGTGCTCGACGTTCGCGAGATCGAACAGCTCGAAAAAGCGGTAGAATGATTTTGAATTGAACTGCTCAGCACGAATCACGCTGCGGTCGCCAAGCTGCGACACGAGCCATTGCATCTCCGGCTCGTAGTCGGCGGATTCGCGGGAAATCAAAATGTCCTCGTCAGGAAAAGCAGCGGCAAACCCCTCGATCATGCCGCGCGCGCCGCCGATCACCTCATCGCCGAGGCTAGCGTAAGTTTGATTGAGCCACGCCGTCAGGCCGATGCCGCCGGGGATGGAATCCAGCTCGCTGATGCACACGCCCTTTTCTGTGAGCACGAGATCAGGCCGGATCACACGCGGCAGCTCATCGCGCCAAGCCGCGTGACGGCCCAGCTCGACGACATGCGCCGGCTTCCCCTGATCCAGCAGCCGCGCCACCCAGTCGCACTCAAAGTAAAGTCGGTTGCAAGCCCGCTGAAACGCCAGCAGCGCCGGCCCCAGCGCCTCGATGATCGCCACCGTCTTCTCATCCAAAAAAAATGCCTCCGGCGAGAGCACCCATTCTTTGTCACGAAAGAAACCTCCCTCCGGAAATGCGGCGCGGATGGATGTGATGCGTGATCGGGCTTCGGACGACAACATGAAGAGGCTCCCAATCAACCGGCCTGCGCTCCATCGTCAATTGCGCCATTTGATCGCTTGCCTTTGTCTTCACGACTTCCTATTCTCGCCGCCCATGAGCGAAAACAACGACGCGACGAAAAATGTGGACTGGGAGAGCCTCGAGGCGAAGCCGGCATTCCGGGAGCTGCTCCGAAAAAAGGCTCGCTTCATCATCGGCTCCACGATCTTCTTTGTGATCTACTACTTCGCGCTGCTGGTGCTCGTTGGCTGGTTTCCCGAGGTGATGAAGAAGCAGGTCATCGGCAAGATCAACCTCGCCTATCTCTTCGCGCTCTCGCAGTTCTTCATGGCCTGGGCCTTGGCCTTCATCTACGTCCGAAAAGCCGCCGTCTGGGACAAGGACGCCGCTGACATCATCAAGTAACTCCAGACTCACACGACCATGACACCTGCAGTTTGGATGTTTCTCGCTTTCGTCGCCGCCACTCTTGGCATCACCATTTGGGCGGCCAAGAAAAACACAGGAGCCAGCGCGTATTTCGCCGCCGGACGCTCCATCACCGGATGGCAAAACGGCCTCGCCGTCGCGGGCGATTACATGAGCGCCGCTTCATTCCTCGGCATCTCGGGAATGATCGCGCTCTTTGGCTACGACGGCTTCATGTACTCCGTCGGCTGGCTCGTCGCTTATCTCACCGTGCTCATTGTCGTGGCCGAGCCGCTGCGCAATGCGGGCAAATACACGATGGCCGACCTCCTCGCCTACCGGCTCACGCCGCGTCCGGTGCGCGCGATGGCATCGCTCAGCACCATCACCGTCTCCACATTCTACATGGTTGCGCAGATGATCGGCGCGGGCGCGCTGGTGAAGCTGCTGCTCAAAGACCTGCCGTGGATCACCACCGAGTGGGCCATCACCGGCGTCGGCGTGCTCATGGTCGTGTATGTCGTCTTCGGCGGGATGCTGGCCACGACTTGGGTGCAGATCATCAAGGCCATCCTGCTCATGACAGGCACCATCTTCCTGAGCATCCTCGTCTTGAAGCACTTCAATTACAGCTTCACCGAGTTCTTTGACGCCATCGCGAGCCTCACCTACACCGACACGAAGACGCAGACCGAGGTCACGCGGAACTTCCTCGATCCCGGCATGAAATTCGGCGCGGAAGTGACCAAGGGCTGGGGGCCGCTCGATCTCGTCTCTCTCGGACTCGCCCTTGTCTTTGGCACCGCCGGTCTGCCGCACATTCTCGTGCGCTTCTACACCGTGCCGGATGCAAAAACCGCCCGCGTATCCGTCGTCTGGGCCATGATCATCATCGGCACGTTCTACATCCTCACCACATTCCTCGGCTTCGGCGCTGCCACCATCCTCAAACCGCACAACATCCCCATGGACAACATGGCCGCGCCGCAGCTCGCCAGTGCATTGGGCGGCCCCATGTTCTTCGCCTTCATCAGCGCCGTCGCCTTTGCCACCATCCTCGCCGTCGTCGCCGGCCTGACCATCAGCGCCAGCGCCTCGTTCGCGCACGATTTTTACACGAACGTCCTGCATCACGGCAAAGAACACCGCCCCGGAGAAGAGGTCCGCGTCGCGCGCATCACCGCCTTCGTCGTCGGCGCGGTCTCCATCTTTCTCGCCATCAAGCTGCAATCCGTGAACGTCGCCGTCCTCGTCGGCCTCGCCTTTGCCGTCGCTGCGTCGGCCAATCTTCCCGTCATCGTGCTCTCGATCTTCTGGAAAAAATTCAGCACCACCGGCGCAGTCCTCGGCCTCGCCGTCGGCCTGGTCAGCAGCATCGTGCTCATCCTCATCAGCCCCAGCATCATGGGCATCGACCCCGCCGGCACGCTGCCAGCCAAGATGCGCCTCATTCAGCGCGAAGCCATCTTCCCGCTCACCAATCCCGGCATTGTCAGCATCCCTCTCGGCTTCCTCGCCGCCATCATCGGTTCCCTGCTCCGACGCGAACCTGAGGCGGAGAGAAAATTCGCCGAGCTGAAAGTGCGCGCGCACACCGGACTCGGTGCGGAGAAGGCCACGGCGCATTGATTTGAGCGTGCCGCCTGAAAAAACAGAACCCCGTGCCTCACATACGGCACGGGGTCCTGCAGCCCAATAATGAAATTTTCTCGGGGCGCCTCTTCGCTGCTCCCAACGCTGAACATTATCGCGAAGTCTCGCAGGAATGAAATCTGGAAATTGTAAGAAGATTGTAAGGCGGCAGTGACAACTCCCTGACATCCTCTCGCAAAGGCGAGAATCTCGAAATTGAGAATACCCTGTCTCCACTGCCTCAACGGCGGCTTTCAAGCATTTCCCCTTCATTCGAAATTTAGCGAATGGCTTCCCAATCGTTTCCCGGCTGATCCATCCTTTCTGGTCACAATTCCCAATTCGACAAGGTTTCGGTCCGTTTCAGTCATACTTCGTTTCCACCGGCAAGATGAACTGGCCTCCTGACACATCTGAACTGATCCTCATCGGCATTGCTGTTTTGGCGGTGTTTGGCGCGAGAAAGCTTCCGCACTTTGCCAAATCGCTGAGTCACTCTATTGGCGAATTTCGACGCGCGCATGAAGAGTTTCAGCGCGAACTGGAGAAGACCCTCCGCGACGAACGGGACGAGGAACCTGTAAAGCTGGCCGGTTTGGATGCGGGCCTCACGATCATCCTCATCGCGATCATGCTGCTGTGCCTGGCCGTCATTCTCACGAACTGGCTGCGGTGAGTGTCTCCTGCCTCAGTGCTACCCTCATGGCTGAAAAATAACCACGCGGCTTTTGCGGGCGATCTGCTTTTTCGCGCCCGCCTGCCACATCATTCCATTCGCCAGCCACTCTTTCACCAAGGCGCGAAAGGCCGCGGCGGGTGGCTCGTCGGCATCATCGGACCACACCATCACGAGCGGCACGGTCTCGACCGGCTTTAGCTCGGTGACGATCAGGTCCGCGCTCGTGGCTCCGGCTGCCACGCTCGACGGCACGACACCGACGCCGGCTCCCGCCTCGACGTAGCTGAGCACCGTGCCGATGATGCTCGGCGAGTGCGCCATCTTCGGAGTGAAGCCCGCCTTCCGGCACGCGGCGACGATTTCATCATGCAATCCCACGCCCTCGCGACGCGCGAGAATGATGAGCGGCTCCTGCGCCAGCGCGCTCCATGCAAGCGCGCGCCTGCCCGCCAGCGGATGACTCGCGCGCATCACGGCGCAGAGAGGCTCCTTGCGCAGCAGCAGTGTGCGCAGACCGAGCGCGTCATGCGAGAGCACAGGCCGCGTGAGGCCGACGGAGAGGCGGCCCTTTGCCACCATCTCCCACACGCGCTCCGGCGTGCGCTCCTCCAGATGCACAGCCACCTGCGGATTCCGCGCGCGATACTCGTGCAGCAGCCGCCCGAGAAACGGCTGCGTCGGTGGTCCGATGAAGCCGAGGCGCAGCTCGCCCTGCTGTCCTGCCGCCGTGCGGCGCACACGGCGCAACGATTCATCAAGGCTCTCGAGCAGTCGCGCGATCTCGTCGAGCAGCACCGCGCCTGCGGGCGTGAGCTTCACGCTGCGACGGGTGCGGTTCAAAATGTCCACGCCCAAATCCTGCTCCAGCTCCTTCACCGCGCGGCTCAGCGCGGGCTGCGCGATGCGGAGTCGGCGCGACGCGCGCGAGAAGCTCAACTCCTCGGCCACGGCTTGGAAATATCGAAGATGTCTGAGGTCCATGGTTTTGGCACTGATGCCGTTCAGGCATGAAAACGATAGCGAGACTCTATTTCCGTTACAAGTCCCGCGATAGCATTGTTCACAACAAACTTCCGTCATTGAAGTCCTTTCTGTCATTGCTCGTCGTCGCCCCGCTTGTCCTCCAGGCAGGCACGCCCGTGGAGAAATCAGCCGTGCCAGACACGCTGGCTTTCTCTCTCGAAGAACGTCTGCGCGGCGAGTGGCGCGAAAACAACTTTGATTTCGACAACACCACTGACGCGCTCACCGACGATGCATGGCTGCTCAGCCGCGCCCGCCTCGGCATCGAATGGACACCTGCATCGTGGATGCGCGTGATGGTGCAAGGGCAGGACACGCGGGAGTTTTTCTCCGGCCGCCCGGACGTCCTCGGCCTCCTCGGCGCCGAGGGAGACGATGCGTTTGATCTGCGCCAGGGCTACATCGAGCTGGGAGATCCAAAACGTCTCTCCCTGCGCGCGGGCCGCCAGACACTCGTCTATGGCGACAAACGCCTCATAAGCTCGGCCGAGTGGAGCAATGCAGGCCGCACCTTTGACGCGCTGCGATTGCACTATGAGCGCCACGACTGGTGGCTGGACGCATTCACGTCGAGTGTGGTGCGATTCCGCGACGCGGAGTTCAACCGCTCCGACTGGCTGACGAATGGTGGCGATGCAAACCAGACCTTCAGCGGTCTCTACTTCAGCACCACCGCGCTCAATGTGCAGGTCACCGACCTCTACGCGCTGCATCTTCACGACGACATCGGCACGAGCTTTGTCACGTTAGGCACACGCATGAAAGGCGATCCCGAAAAGCTCGGCGGCTGGGATTACGCCGCCGAGATGGCCATGCAGTTTGGTGATTTGCAAAACAAGAACCTCACCGCCTTCGCCGGTCATTGGGACCTCGGCTACAACTGGATGAAATCGCCATGGCAGCCGCGCATCGGCATCGAGTACAGCCACGCATCCGGCGACGCGGACACGCGCGATGGAGAAGCGGGCACCTTTCAAAACCTCTTCCCCACGAACCACCTCTACTACGGCTACTTGGACCTCTTCGCGTGGCAGAACGTCCACAACCCCGCCATCCATTTCTCCGTCCAGCCGCACGAGAAAATAAAACTCATGGCCGACTACCACGGGTTCTGGCTCGCGAACACCAACGACTCCTGGTACCGCGCCAGCTTCCTCAACACCACGCGTCCGATCTCCCCCGGTGCGAGCCGATTTGCCGGCACCGAGCTGGACCTCACCATGCAGTGGAAGGCGAGCAAGCATGTCGAAGTGCAGGCGGGCTACAGCCGCTTTTTCGCCGGCACCTATTTAGAAAGCAGCGGCCACTCCCATGACGCCGACTTCGCCTACCTGATGACCACAATCACCTTTTAACCCGCCATGAACAACATCCAGCTCGCCGTCCAGTTTTTCCTCCAGATCGCCGTCATCCTGCTCGCGTGCCGCATCGTGGGCATGATCGCTGCGCGCATGGGTCAGCCTCAAGTCGTGGCCGAGATGATCACAGGCGTGCTGCTCGGCCCTTCGCTCTTCGGACTGCTCGCGCCCGAGACCCAGGCATGGCTTTTCCCCTGGGATAAAACGCAAAAACTCCGCGACACGCAGAGCTACCTTTTCCCCGCCTCGCAGCTCGGCCTCGCGCTTTACATGTTCATCGTCGGCATGGAGTTCCGCATGGACATCATCACCAAGCGGCTCAAAAGCTCCGTTGCCGTCTCCATCGCCGGCATGGTCACGCCCTTCGTGCTCGGCGCGTTGCTGGCGTGGCTGGCATACGACCATCCCGGTCTGAATCTCTTTCCCGCAGGTGTGTCGAAGTCATCAGCCATGATCTTTCTCGGCGCCTGCATGTGCATCACCGCGTTCCCGATGCTCGCGCGCATCATTCATTACAAAGGTCTGGCCGGCACCACCATGGGCACCGTGGCCATCGGCGCAGGCGCCATCGACGACGCCACCGCGTGGTGCCTCCTCGCCGTCGTGCTGGCAAAGCTGGAGAACGACTGGTCAGGCGCCCTGCTCAACATCGGCGGCGGCATCGGCTTCGTCCTCGTCGCCTACCTCATCATCAAGCCTCTCCTCGCCCGTCTGGAAAAACACTTCACCGAAAACGGCTCGCTCTCCGACGGCGGCTTTGTCATCGGCCTCGCACTCATGTCGCTCGGCGCATGGTGGACGGACTACATCCAGTTGCACGCCGTCTTCGGCGCGTTCGTCATGGGCTCCGTGATGCCGCGTGCCGTCATTTCGCGTGACCTCATCTCCCGCATCCAGCCCCTCGCCGTCGCCCTCTTGCTGCCGCTCTTCTTCACCTACTCGGGGCTGAACACCAAGATCGGCCTCATCAACACGCCCACGCTCTGGCTCGTGTGCGGCGCGGTCCTCCTCGCCGCCGTGCTCGGCAAGGGCGTGGCCTGCTGGCTCGCCGCGCGCGCCACCGGCATCTCGAATCGCGAGGCGCTCGGCATTGGCACGCTCATGAACGCACGCGGCCTCATGGAGCTGATCATCATCAACATCGGCCTGCAAAAAGGTGTCATCACCGAGGGCCTCTTCGCCACCCTCGTCATCATGGCCGTCATCACCACGCTCATGGCCTCGCCGTTGTTCGAGCGGTTGGTAGGCTCGGGGAAATACAAACCGGAGCCTGGATGAGTCCGTGCTTGTCGCCGCAGTGTTTCTGCTTACATCCAGCGCATGGCCACTCCTGCTGAACGCGACGAACTCCGCTCCATCCTCCAACGCAAATCCGTGAAGACGGGCGATTTCACCCTCGCCTCGGGAAAGAAAAGCGACCTCTATGTGGACTGCCGCGTCACCACGCTCGACGCGCGCGGCGCCGTCCTCGTCGGCAAAGTCCTGCACGATCTGCTGCGCGCCGAGATTCAAAAACGCGGCCTCAACATCGCCGCTCTAGGCGGACTCACCATGGGCGCTGATCCCATCTCCCTCGCTGTCGCCATGGCATCGAGCATCGCCGGCGACACACCGCCCATCCAGGCTTTCGTCGTGCGCAAAGAACCCAAAGGCCACGGACGCGGCAAACGCATCGAAGGAAATTTTTCATCGGGCGACACGGTCATCGTCGTCGATGACGTCATCACCACAGGCGACTCCACTCTCAAAGCCATCGAGGCCATCGAGGCCGAGGGCGGCAAAGTCGCCTTTGCACTCATCCTTGTCGATCGCCAGGAAGGCGGCCGAGAGAATATCGAAGGCAAAGGCTATCCCGTCGTGGCCGCGTTCACGCGCAAGGAACTGGTGGGGTGATGGAGATTGTTCCTGCTGACGAGCCGGCAACAGAAGTGCTCAGTGCAGAGTGCTCAGTTGAGTTTTTGCATGCACCATTCAGAACTGAGCACTTTGCACTGAGCACTTCATTCCGATGTGTGCTTCACCGCGTCCCAAGCCGCATCCATCTCCTCCAGCGATAGCGCCCCAAGCTTCTTCCCCTCCGCCTTCAGCCGCTCCTCCATCGCGTGAAAGCGGCGCGTGAATTTCTCCGTCGCGCCCACCAACGCCGCCTCGGATTCCACGCCCAGTTTTCGCGCCAGATTCACCACGGTGAAGAGCAGATCGCCCACC
>JANPIW010000219.1:0-4116 GCA_031425215.1 Verrucomicrobiaceae bacterium | reverse complement strand
TCCCGCCAAAGTTGATCGAAGCGCCATCGGCGAGGCCGACGAATTCACCGGTGACAGCCGAGCCGGTGATGAAGGTGAACGTTTCGCCGCCGGTTAGCACCGTCGAACCGAGATCGAGGGCGCTCAGCGTCGTGCCGAGGGCGAGGGTGACGGCGCCCGCGGAGCTGAGGAGGTCGGTGGTGAGAGCGGTGGTATTGATCTCGAGCTCAAAGTTGCTGTCAGAGTTCAAGCTCAGCGAGCCGACGCTGAGCGTGCCAATGCTCACGCCGGGCGCGAGGTTTTCGACACCGCCGGCGCCGTTGCCAACAGTCAGCGCACCGGCGATCGAGCCGATGCCACCGAGGGTGCCGCCGTTCACGGAGACATCGCCCGCCACAGTGTTGTTGACCAGCATTTTGCCCGCGCCGGTCTTGCTCAAAACGACGATGCCGCTGATCGCCCCGGAGACCACGAGGTCGTTGGCGGCGAGGAAATTGTCTTCGACATTGAAGGTCCGAGCGACGGTGCCGAGATTGACGTTGCCGGAGATGGTGGCACCTACGCCGCCATTATCATCCTGATAGAGGACGCCGCCAGCGTTGGCCGTCGCGCCGGTGAGGTTGACGTTGGCGGCGACCGTGACATCACGGATGACGAGGGCGTCGGTAAGCGCGGCGAAAGTGGTGCCGTTAGTGACACCGCGGCCGTCGAGGGTGATGGTGGCGGCGTCCTGAATGGTCCCTTGCAGGAAGTTCAATTGGCTGAGGGTGGCGGAGCCGTTGGTGAGGTCGCCACCCGCGTCGTTACGCAAGTCGAGCACCGCGCCCGAGCCGTCCACAGTGATCACGGCGCTGCTGCGGTCGTTGTTAGTCTTCACGATGTCGCCACCGACAATGAAGTTCCCCCCGGTGAGGCTGAGCGTACCGCGGGCGGTGCCGTTGTCGGCGAGCAGGCCCATCGAGATGTCATTGTTCACGACGAATGAGCCGCCCGCGAAGGTCAGGGTGCCAAAACCTCGGGAGTTGACCCCGGCAGTGCCCGTAAATCCGCTCTTAGTCCCGAGGGTAAGGCTGTTGGCAACCACATCGTTTGAGACGCCGGCACCCATAATTAGGCTCGAGTCCGACCCGCCGTTGGAGGTGCCGCCGAGCGAGCTTTCGCCGATGACGAGTCCATTGAAGCTGGCGGTGAGAGTGCCAGCCGTAGTGTTAAGGGTGCTTTGGTTGAAAGAGGCGGTGGTCACGTTCTGGCGACCGATAAACATGTTGAGTGTGTTTTTGCCAAAGCCTTGCAGGCTCAGGCTTCCGCTGGCGCCGAGGGTGGCGGTGGCGGCACCCTTGCGTCCACCCAGAGTGAAAGTCTGGGTCGTGAAGGTCGTGGCTCCAGCACCGAGATTGAGGGTGGTGGCACCAGGACCCGGGCCTGCCGCGGTGTCGCTGACGAGGATCGAGGTGGCGGCGGTGATGGTGTTCGTGGTGTCCGCCAGCGTGATGGTGTTGGCGTTGACGCTGCTGCTCGCGCCGCCCGTGATCACGTTAAAGCGGACCTGATCGACGTTGGCGGTGAAGTTGGCGCTGCCCCCGAGGTTCAGGGTGCCGGTTTTGTTGATGGTGTCGCCTTCACTGAGGCCCACATCGAGGAAGTCCGTGGTCCCGGAGCCGACGGTGAGACTGCCGCCGGAGACGCCGTAATTCAAAACCGCGGCGCCGTTGCTGCCAACACGCAGGAGCGGCCGATGACGTTGTTCAGGCCGCCGAGGTTGAAACTGCCGACGGTGCTGCCGGTGCTGGTGGTCGCTTGAATGACGAGGTCGCCCGTAATGTTGCTGCTGCTGGTCAGCGTGCCGATGACGCCGCCAGCGTCGAGGTTAGCGGCGGTGGCGTTGCTCAAAAAGGTGAGGCTGGCCACGGAATTCGGCGCGCTTTGGATGCCGGCGCCGTTGTATTCGAAAACGCGCCCGTTCCCCGCAGTGCCAGCGAGAATATTGATAACATTGCTGGCGCTCACCGTGGAGGCGGCTGCGGTGACGTTGCCACTGCCGCCGATTTCCAAGCCGCGATTGGCATTGAGGGTGAAGATAGTATTCGCCGCGTTGTTGAGTGCCAGGGTGACGCCGTTGAGCACCAGATGCGCGGCCGTGGCCGACACGGGCGCGGCGCCGAGATTGGCGTCGGAGGCCACCGTAGTCGTGCCACCATTGAGGACGGTTTTGCCGGTGTAAAGGTTGGTGCCGGTGAGCGTGAGATTATCGGCACCGGCCTTCACGAGACTGACCGCGCCCGAACCGTTGTCGGCGATGACAGAACTGACGGTAAGCATTTGGGCCGTGGCGGTGGTGTCGTCCACCATGAGGATGAGTTCGCCCGCGGCGGTGCCACCGGCAGTCAGGGTGCCGTTGGAGATGGTCGTTGCTGCCTGGCTGCTCTGGATAATGCCGCCGCTATGCACGTTCAGGGTGTTGCCCGCGACAATATCGACGTTCACCGCAGTGGTGAGCGTGGCGGTATCCTGGAGCTTGAGGGCGAAGACGTCGCGACTGCCGCTGAGGATGACCGCCGCACCCGCGCGTTCGACTTCCGTGCTCGTCCAGTCGGTTTCCGCCTCGACGACGTAACCAGTGAAGCGGGTGATGGAAGGCTGGTTGCCCGCGGTCACAAGATCCACGTCCGCGCTGTAGGTGGCGAAATCGAGGGAGTCGTTGGTCGCGGTGGCCGCGTTGGTGAAAATGTAAGCGTAGGCCGGGGCAGTACTACCGGCGGTCAGCGCGCCGACGATGATGCCGTTGGTCTGGATCGGCACCGTGCTAAAGACGACACGCGCCCGGGAATTGGTAGTGCCAATGCCCGTTTCCACACCCGTCACTTGGAAGTTTTGGAAAGAGATCAGCGAACCGATGTCTGTGCGCGACATAGCGCCGCTGAAGGTGAAAGCGTTAGTCTGCGCCGCGGCGGCGATGTCCGTGAGAAAACTATTCACCCCGCGCTGGACGGTGAGATTGGTGACCTGCTCGGAGAAATTGGTCACGCTTTGGTCCACATCAAACTCAAAAGCCCCGCCCTGCATCGTTACGCTGGCCGCATTGTTGACGCGGGTTGTGTTGTTTTGCCCAGATATATTGCTGATGCGGAACTGGCCGCCCCCGCCGACGATCAGCGCAGTGGTGCCCGTGAGCCTGCCGACGTTGTTGCCTGAGAGAAGCAATTGACCCTGCTCGATGATGGTCGCGCCGGTATAGGTGTTCTCAGCCTGGAAGGTGGCAGTCGAGCCACCGGATTTGATATAGCTCAAGGCGCCGCCGCCAGTGCCGTTCTGAAGGACGCCATTAAACGTGTTAGCAGCGGTATAGATAGTTTTTAGCGTGGCGGCGGTGGCCGAAGTGTTGCGTACGATCGCACTCGAATTGGATGGCGAGATCAGGTTGCGGATCGTGGTGTTGATGCCCCCTAGCTCAAAAATCGCCGGGGTCGCCGCTCCGCCGATTTGCATCGTGAAGCTCTGCGCGATTTCATTATTGATCGCACCGGCCACGGCCTGACGCACAATGCCGCTGTTGATCGTTACCCCGCCCGTTACGGTATTGTCACCGCCGAGCAAAAAGGTGTGGTTGACATCGCCGTTGGCGGTGAAGGTCAGGCCGCCCGTGCCGCCGAGAGGGGCGTTGAGCGTGGCCGTGAGCGGCGTGGTGTTGCCTGAGATGGTGAGGTTGCCATTGGCGACGCCTAGTTCCACCGAACCGGGGCCAGCGATGGTCGTATTACCCGCAAAGAACAGCGCGCCGCTGTTGATCCCGAGTTTTATCCCCGCGTTGAGCGTGACGGTTCCGGTGGTGGCCCGCAGTGAATTGATGCGGATGTCCTGCGCAACGACCTCGCCAGCGGAGCTGACGTTGCGCAAGGTGAGGCCACTGGTTCCGGCGATGGCGCTGTCGTATTCCCCGGCGGTGAGCAAGCGGACGCCATTGGTCGTGTCGTGCGTCAGGAAACCGGTGCCGACGCCGGCGGCCGAGGTGTCGCCGAGAGCGAAGGCAAGAATGCTCTTATGCGTAGTGCCGTCAGCGCCGCCGCTGCCCACCACGGGCGCCGTGGTGAGAACCAGCCGTGTGGTGCCCACTCCAGTGCCGCCCAAGCCAAGGCCGCG
>JANPIW010000218.1:0-2824 GCA_031425215.1 Verrucomicrobiaceae bacterium | reverse complement strand
GTGACCATCACGAGCAGGCGGCCCGTGCTGTCCATCACAGGCTGCTCCCATTGGCGGGACTCAGGCTCGTTGCTGCCGGGGATGTCGAGGTCGGCGATGGTTTTTGTGCCTTGCGAGGTGGGGATGGTTGCGCCGGTGCGCAGTACGAGCACGGGGCCGGCACCGTTGAGAGTGCGATACAGGCCTTCATCGTTGGCGGCTGTGGTGCCGCCGCCGGTGACTTTGCCGGTGAAGGCGACGAAGTTGTTGGCTCCTGCGCCACCGACGACGGGGTGGTCGATGAAGACGATGCTGGCTCCAGGGATGCCGGGGGCGGGATCGTCGGATTTGATGATGAGGGCCATGGTGCCAGAGGCGTCGGTGTAGATGCCGAGTTTGTCGGCGGGATAGCCGGTGCTGCCGTTGCCGGCGACATCGACCCATCCGCGCCATGCGCCGCGGTTGTTGTTGTTGAGCCAGCCACCCCAGATGTTGCCGACTTTGGCGGCAGCACTCGGAAGACCGAGGCCGGGGCGCAGCGCATTGGTGTCGCCATGACGGAGGATGTTGGCGAAGGGGCCTGCTGCTGCGCCGCGCCAGATGCCGTCGTTGCGGTCGCTCGCGGCGTTGTCGCCTGCAGCGTTGAGGTAGGCGTGGAAGGCGAACGTGCCGGCGTCGCCCATGCTGGGGATTTCCAGGATGCGGAAGGTCGTGGTGGTGCCGGGGGCGGCCTCGCCTGCTGCGGCGGATTTGACCACCGCGCCGCCGCGTGGCTGGTAGAAGAGTGCGGAGCTGCCGCTGGGCTTGAGCTGCGCGTCGAAGCAGATGCCGCCCTGCGCATCCATGCGCACGGAGCTGGTCTGGCTGCTGTTGAGCGCGCCGTAAGTCTGGCCTGCCACAGGCGAGGCGGCGTTCTCACGCGCGACGACCTGCACGGTGCTGGTGGTGGTGCCCACGGGGCTGCAACGCAGCAGCGCGGTGTCGGTGCTGGCGCCTTTCATCTGAATGGTGAAGGCGCTCTCGCCGTCGGTGCCGGTGATGCGTGCGGTGGCGTAGCAGCCGGAGCCGAAATTGCCCACGAGCGTGCCAGCGGCGAGGCCGGGGATCTGGTCATTTTCACGGATCAAAATCTGCAGGCCGGTGCCGCCCAGCTCGCTCCAGAGGCCGGTGTCGTTGGCCGCAGTCGTGGGCGGGGTGCTCGTGCCGCTGGGTTTGAGGGAGGCGAGGAAGGTGACCTCGCCCGAGTCATTGATGGCGGGCACGAGCGGCAGGATGCCGAACTGCGCGGGCGTGGCACCGGTCTCGGGCGCATTGTCATTGGTGCGCGCGAGGCGGTTGAGCGTGACGCCGTTGTGTTTCCAGATGCCCTGGAAGTTGCTGCCCGGCGGCACATCGGTGACGCCGCCAGTGCCGATCTCGAGCGTGCCGGGGAAAACGATGTTCCCATTCTGCGCGAGGAATCCGCCGCGCAGCAGGTCATCGAATTTGGTGCCGTCATTGGCGCCAGCGGCGTTCGGAGCGAACTCGGCGGAGACGACGCTGCCGAGGCCGGCGACGGGGCCGGTGGGGGCGACGGAAGCCAAGGCCAGCCGTGGCATGATGATGCCCGCGCCGGTGGCGGCATCCCAGCCCGCGCCCTCGATGTCGATGGCGGTGCTGGTGAGGGCGGCGCGGATTTGCGCGGCGGTGAGCGTGGGCCTGAAGGAGAGCAGCATGGCGGCGATGCCTGCGGCGTGAGGCGCGGAGGATGAGGTGCCGAAGAAGGGATTGAAGCCGGAGGCGGGGGGAAGCGAGGTCAGGTTGCCGTCAGCGGCGCTGAAGTCCGGCTTGAGAGACACAATGCCGCCGGTGGAGGAGAAATTGCCAGGTGTGAAGGCGGTGCCTGCCGCATTGAAAAAGTAGCGGCGCGGTCCGTCGGAGGTGAAGACCTCGCTGAGCTGGGCGCTGGTGTAGGCGTTGGGGAAAGGGCCGGTCGGCTCGCCCGGCTGTCTTGCCACGCTGCTGGGGACGGCGGCGATGCTGAAGGCATTGGCCGCGCCCGAGGCGTTGTGACCGCGGGTGTTGCCACGGGTGGTGATGCCGAGACGGCAGCGGCTGTTGTTCAGGTGCAGGAAGCGGTTGGCGGCGCCCGCAGTCTTGACGATGAAAATGCGGTCGCCCACCGCGATGCCCGAGCCACCGCCGTTGATGGATTCAAAGGGATTCTGCGTGCCGCTCTGGGTGCTGGTGCTGAAACCCTTGAGCACAGTGCCGGCTGCATTCGTGAGGAAGAGATCATAGTCGTTGCCCGAGCCGCCGAGCGGGTCGGCCCAGAAGAGGTTCACGTTCTGGGAGTTGCCCAGCGCGGTGACGGTGTTGAAATTAGCCGCGCCAAAGCTGTGCAGATTGCCCGCCGTGGTGAGCGGCGCCGCAGCAGCCACGCCGCTGTCATTCCAGTCACCCTCCCAGGTGCAGGCTGTGCCGTCGTTGAGATTGCCCGAGTTGGCCGCCGAGGAGAAGAACAGCACGCCTGCGGCGGACACGGTGTTCACCGCGCCGGAAATGACGCCCGCCGTGTTGCTGGCGTGACCATCCTGGAAGGGGGACTCATTGCCGTAGGTGACGTCGTCCACGATGATCTGGCAACCCGCGGCCTGAAGCGCAATAATGTTCGCCGCCATGTTCGCCGCGCCGCTGAAGCCCGTGGCAAAGAGCACCGTCGCATTCGGCACGAGGTCCTGCACGATCTCCATCATCGCCGTGCCTTCATCACCCGCGCCTGCCTGGCCGGGGAGGAAGTTGGCGCTCGCGGCGAGATCGTTGCTGGCTTTGGAAAGCGCGAGCGAGTTCACACCATCGGAGAGCA
>JANPIW010000217.1:0-1549 GCA_031425215.1 Verrucomicrobiaceae bacterium | reverse complement strand
GAACCACTCGCCCGTTCATCTCTCCCTTGCATGAGCACTTCGTCGCAGCGCCTTCTTTTTTTGGTCACCATCATCTTCGTCGCGGCCGCTGGCTGGTGGCTCGGCAGAAAAGGCCCTGAGCCGGTTGTCGCCATCTCATTGGGCGAGAAAGCAGCCGCCGGGAAAATCGCGCGTCCCGCATTGCCCGCGCCTGACGTCACGCCATTGCCAGCCACTGCTCCAGTGCAGCCTTACACGACAGGCAAGATCGAGGGGCCGCTCGCGAGATTGATAAGAGACCCGGAGGCCGCGTTGAAACTCACTGCCGCGCAGTTGAGCCAGTATCTGGCCGAAAACCGTCGCAATGCCGCAAGCCTGCTGGCGGCATTCCGGCTAAGCGGTGACTTTTCTTTGCTGCGCGAGGCCGCGCAAAAATTTCCCGGCAGCGCGGCGGTGCAAACCGAGCTGGCAACGCGCTCCACGAACGACACCGAGCGACGGAACGCCATTGACGCCATGCGCCGGGCCGATCCGGCAAACGCGCTGGGTGATCATCTCTCAGCGCTTGATCATCTGCGTCATGGTCGCACAGAGGATGCCTTCAATGATCTCGTCATCGCTGCAGGAAAAACCTATTTTGACGACTACAACCTCAGCGCCATGCAAAGCGCGGAGGAAGCGCATATGGCAGCCGGGTTCACCGCCGTGGAAGCCAAGGCGGCGGCGATGATCGGCCTGCAACGGCAGCAACTCCAGCCCATGCGCGATCTCGCAAAGCAACTGGGCAGCCTCCAGCAAGGCTACATGGCGGCAGGTGACACGGCCTCGGTCGAGTCCATCAGGCAGATGGGCAACGCGCTCGGACGGCAGATGCAGGGCGGCGCCTGCTGCCTCATCGATGAACTCGTCGGCATCTCCATCGAGAAACAATTTCTCGACCCCGTGACAGCCGCAGCCCGGCAGCAGGAGATCAAGAAGCGCACTGAAACCATCAAGCAATTCGCCGGTGGAGACGAGTCCACTCAAATGCTTGAGGGCATGAATGCGCAGGAAGCCATCAACTATTTTGACCGCATGAAGCTCTTCGGCGAGGCGGCGGCCATTCAGTGGCTGCGTGACCGGCGTGGTCTGTGATGAATAAACGCCCTGATGGTAAATGCACGAGAGGCAAAATGATGGCGGGGTAAAGTCATGTTCTGAAATCTCTGATATGGATTCCATGGTTTTACCCTCTCATGATTTTACCAACTCAATATTCCGGGGCTTATCGGCCATGCATCGGAGCGGCGAGGTGGAGCCGGACACATGTGCCTCAGTTGATCCAGAGCAGAGACTCGCCACACTCCGGTTATGACCAAGCATGCCGCCACCATCCGCTGGCAAAACGGCGGGCCAGATTTTCTCCAGCGGCGCTACTCGCGCGAGCACACCTGGCATTTCGACGGCGGCGCGGTCGTGCCTGCGTCTCCATCTCCGCACATCGTCGCCGCGCCGTGGTCGAATGCCGCCGCTGTCGACCCCGAGGAAGCTTTTGTCGCCTCCGTCGCGAGCTGTCACATGCTGTGGTTTC
>JANPIW010000216.1:0-1832 GCA_031425215.1 Verrucomicrobiaceae bacterium | reverse complement strand
GACGTTTCCCAATCTCGCGCGTCACGCCGACGACATGTGCGTGATCCGCTCCATGCACGCGGAGAGCAACAACCACGCGCCAGCGATCTTCCAGATGAACTCAGGCTTTACGCAAGCAGGCCGCCCAAGCATGGGATCGTGGGTGACCTACGGCCTCGGCTCCGAGAGCGAGAACCTGCCTGCCTTTGTCGTGCTGCTCGACAAGCTCGGCGCTCCCGTGAATGGCGCGATGAACTGGAGCAACGGCTTCATGCCCGCCGCATTTCAAGGCGTGCCCCTGCGCTCCAGCGGCGAGCCGATCGCGTATCTCACGCCGCCGAAAAACGTCTCCGCCACGCAGCAGCGCGCCCGGCTCGATCTGCTCAAGCAATGGAACACCGACTACGCGCAGGCGAACCCCGCCGAGAGCGCCCTCGCCGCGCGCATCTCCGCGTATGAGCTGGCCTTCCGCATGCAGATGAGCGCCGCTGAATGCACGGACCTCAAAGGCGAGTCCGAGGTGGTGCGGAAAATGTACGGCCTCGATCACCCGACCACCGCGCACTTCGGTCGCAACTGCCTGCTCGCGCGCCGTCTCGTCGAGCGCGGCGTGCGCTTCGTGCAGCTTTACAGTGGCGGCAACGAGGGGCCGAAAGCGTGGGACGCGCACGATGATCTCAAAAAGAATCACGACCTGCATTGCGCCGAGACCGACGGTCCCATCGCCGCGCTGCTCGATGATTTGAGGATCAACGGCCTGCTCGACACCACGCTCGTGATCTGGGGCGGAGAGTTTGGCAGATCACCCGTGGCCGAGAACGGCAAGGGCCGCGATCATCATCCCAAAGGCTTCACCATGTGGATGGCCGGCGGCGGCATCAAAGGCGGCATGATCCACGGCGCGACCGATGAGTTTGGTTACGAGGCCGTGGAAAAACGCGTGTCCGTCCCCGACCTCCACGCCACGATTCTGCATCAGCTAGGATTTGATCACGAGCGCCTGACCTACCGCTTCACCGGCCGCGACTATCGCCTCACGGATGTGAGTGGCGACGTGGTGCGGGGGATTTTGGTGTGACACGAACGTGGCCCGACTCTCCGAGGCGGGCATCGACAGGTTGAGGTGCAAAGAAGACATCCATGCGTCTCGATCCTGCCACTTTGCGGCTAACCAGATGGTGATTGCAGGTGGGTGCATCTCCGCTGCTCGCCTCGGAGAGTCGAGCCACTTTGCTCACTCCCTCGCATCAAGCTTGATGCCTTCGCTGGGCACGAAGGACTTCAACCAGTTGTCGCCATAAGGCATCGCGGATGCGAATTGTGCGCCGACATGCTTCGACCAGCCCGTCTTCGCAGTGGCCTCGGATGCTCCGTCACACGCATTCACACCACCTGCGTCCAGAGCACTTTAAGGTAGCGGCTCTCGGGGCAGTTGGACATCATGGGGTGGTCCATGCCGGCGCCAGTGCGGTCGAGGATGCGGAGTTTGCGGTCGTAACGGTGCGCGGCTTTGATGACGATGGACTCGAACTCCTCGGCGCTCATGAGGCCTGAGCAGGAGCAGGTGACGAACAAGCCGCCGCGTTTCACGAGCTGGAGCGCGAGGACATTCAGGTCGTTGTATTTCTTCCGCCCTTCGTCGTCCTCCTCGCGTGAGTGAACGAGCTTGGGCGGATCGAGCACGATGCTGTCCCATTGCTCGCCATTGGCGATCATCTGTCGCGCCCAGGAAAAGGCATCGGCGTGGACCCAGTCGATGCGGGTCTGGTTGAGGTTCGCGTTTTGTTTTGCCTGCGCGATGGCTTTCTCATCGAGATCGACGCCGGTGACGTCCTCGCAGCCGCCGATGATTT
>JANPIW010000215.1:0-2778 GCA_031425215.1 Verrucomicrobiaceae bacterium | reverse complement strand
CGGTCGGCTCGCTCTTGTCCGGCACTGATGCAGCAGGTGGTGTCGTGCTGGGTTGCGCTTCGGAGTCTGGTTTTTTCCCGCACGATGCGAGCATCAAGAGAAGGCTGGCGGCGAGGAGGAAGGGGATGCGAAGGATGTGGTTCATGTCTTGAGGGCAACATGAAGCACAGTCCGGCCAACTATTCCACCAGTCGCATCACGCGCAGCCATTCGGCGAAGCGCTTCGGCCAGTCGGTGGGACAGGGGAACTCGGAGGGGCGCAGGCCGAAGCCGTGGCCGCCCTTGGCGTAGAGATGCGCCTCGGTGGGAATGCCTGCGGCTTGCAGTTGGAGGAATAGCAGGAGGCTGCCCTCGATCTTCGCGCCCTTGTCATCGGCGGCGTGGGCGATGAAGACGGGCGGCATGGTTTTGTCCACATGGATGTCGGCGCGGAGCTTGGTGGGATCAGCGGCGTCTTGAATCTTCCAGGGATAGACGAGCGCGAGGAAGTCGGGGCGGCAGGAGGCTTTGTCCATGTCGCCACGAGCCTCATACATGCGGCTCGCGTGATTGCTCGCGGCGATGACGGCGACCTGGCCGCCCGCGCTCACGCCGAGGATGCCGATGCGATCCGCCTTCAATCCAAACTCCGCCGCGCGCGAGCGCACGATGGAGACGCTGCGCTGCGCGTCCATAGCGGGGCCGAGCTGCGGATCAGCTTTGCCCGCCGGTGTGGTGCGATACTTGAGCACGAATGCAGTCACGCCGAGCGAATTCACATTCTCCGCGATCTCGCTGCCTTCGAGATCGGGCACCACTTTGCCAAAGCCGCCGCCGGGGCAGATGATGAGCGCGGTGCCGTTGGCCTTGTTCTTCGGCGCTGGGTAATAGAGCAGCGTGGGATCAGTGACGCCCTCGACGCGCGTGATGACCTTCGCTCCAGGCGCGAGGGGCAAGATGCGTTCGGGCGCGGTGTCGTTCACCGGACCTTGCACGCCATCGGGCCAGACCTTGAGCGTCTGCGCGGGGTCGATGGCATTAGAGAATGAGGCGGCAAGGACGAGGCAGCAGGCGGCGCGGAGGATGGTGTGCATGGCGGGTGAGCAATCGCGGAATGGGCGCGAGTTGTTTCAATGAGCAGCCCTGCTTTTGCTTGAATGCGAGGGCCAGCGCGCCATAGCCTGCGCGGCCTTGCGGGGCGCGATCATGCAATCAAGACATCATCAGCGAGGAACGAAGCACCGGCGCGCGAGATGCGTGGCGATGCTTCTCGCAGCATCACTTGCTACGGGCTGCTCTGTTTTGCCCACGCTCGGCGAGAAAACGAAGGCGGGTGACCTTGATGCCGTCGCTCGCGATGTGCCGCATCAATGGAGCGCCGCGACGAAGATCAGCGGCACGGCTGCGACGGGATGGCTGGATGATTTCAACAGCGCAACGCTGCGCCGTCTGGTGAATGAAGCCGTGGAGCGCAATCGCGATCTGCGTGTGACGGCGACGAAAGTGGAGCAGGCGCGAGCGCAGGCGCGCATCGCGGGAGCTGACGCGCTGCCGCAGGTGGGCGTGGATTTCGCCAGCAGCAGGTCGCAGCGCGCGAGCGGGCAGCGATTCGTGGGTACGGGAACACGCAGCAATCGCTTCCAGCTCACTGCTGACGTGAGCTGGGAGATGGATTTCTGGGGACGTGTGCGCGACAAGCGCGGTGCTTCGCTCGCTGACTCGGAGGCCGCTGAGGCCGATCTGCACGCCGCGCGGTTGTCTCTCGCGGCCAACACGGTCAAGGGCGCTGTCGCTCTGGCCGAGGCCGTGGGGCAGATCGCGCTGGCCGATGAGAATGTGAAGACGCGCCGCCTGCACCTCGGCGTGCTGGAGAAATCACTCGACCGGGGACTTGATCCCGATCGTGCCGCTCTCGATGTGAGCCTCTCGCGCGCTGATCTCGCGCGTGGTGAATCGACGCTGGCATCGCGGCGCAGAGACGCGGATGCTGCGCGGCGTTCGCTTGAGGTTTTGCTTGGCGCATATCCTGCGGGACAAGAGGGCGGACTCGGCGGCCTTCCATCCTTGAAGCGCGCCGTGCCTGCTGGTCTGCCATCGGAGCTTCTGCTGCGCCGTCCCGATTTGCGCGCGGCTGAGCGCAGGCTTGAGTCGGAGCTGCGCGAGGTGAGCGCGGCAAAGAAGGCGTTTCTCCCCAGTATCCGCATGACGGGGGACACGGGTTACAGCACCGAGGAACTAGCGCGCCTGCTCAAGCCCGAGGCATTTATCTGGAGCATCGCAGGCTCCGTGGCGCAGTCCGTTTTCCAAGGCGGGCGCATCAAGGCGAACGTCGATCTTGCCCGCGCGCGCTACGGCGAGGCGCTGGAACAATACTCAGCCGATGCGTTGCGCGCGTTTCAAGAAGTCGAGACCGCCCTCGCCGCCGAGCGCTTTCTTCGCGAGCAGGAAACCGCGCTGCAAGCCGCCGCCACCGAAGCCGAGCGCGCCCGCAAGCTCGCTCTCGGTCAATACGAGAAGGGCCTCACCGATGTGCTCACGCTCCTCGACGCGCAGCAGCGGCTCTTCGACGCGCGCAGTCTTCTGCTCAATGTGCAGGCACAGCGTCTCACCAACCGCGCCGATCTGCATCTCGCGCTTGGCGGGGAGTTCTAGTGGTGCATTCCGGCAGTGTTGAAGGGTTGAATTCCATGCCGGAGGCATGATGGAAGGTAGCCGGTGGTGGAGCGAGGCTCTGCGAGCGAGAACCACCGGACCACCGTGCGCAGCACCCGTGTAAAGCAAGGGCGCGTCCCGGCAGGG
>JANPIW010000214.1:0-8250 GCA_031425215.1 Verrucomicrobiaceae bacterium | reverse complement strand
CGTTGCCGGGGTCGATGTTGGCGCCGACGAAGTCTTTGCCAGCGGCTTCGATGAGCGCTTTCAGCTCGGTGGCGCGCATGTCGCCGGCGTGATTCTCGACGGAGATTTTCACGCCCGCGTCCTGGGCTTTGGTTTTGCAGGCTTTGCAGGCTTTGACGACGTTCTCGATGTGTTTGTCGATGCCGCCATCGGTGCTGCGATCTTTTTGATTGCCGAGAACGCAGCGCGCGACGGGAGAGCCGAGTGTTTTGGCAATATGGATCAGGTGCGTGAGATAGGCCTCGGCGGTGCCTTGTTCTTTTTTCCAGGTGTTGGATGTCTCGCAGATGCTCATGCCGCCTGTGTAGAGTTTCAGCCCTGCTGCATCGGCTTTGGCTTTGAGCATTTTTAGATAGTCGTCCTCGGTGCTCTCGAAGGGGCCAAGCTCGGACAGGAAGAGTGTGTCGAGCTTGAGCGAAGCGGCGTAGTCGATGAGTTGGGGCGCTTTCATGCCGGCGGCGCGAACGGCGAAGTGATCGAGGCCGATCATGATTTTCGCGCTGGCGGCGCGCGACGGGTTTTGCGCAAGCGCGGTGGCGGCGAGTGATGCGGCGGAGGAGGAGATGAGGGAGCGACGTGTGAGCATGGCAGGAAAATACGAAATGATCTGGGCCGGAAAAACACGAAGCACACGAAAAGTTTCGTGTGCTTCGCAAAGGTTTGGTTGTGAGCGGGATGCGGATCAGCGGACGATGACCTTCACGGCCGTCATGCCTTGCTGGGTGCGGGTGGAGACGATGATCTGCGCGAGATGATGGCCGGAGGACCAGGGCGCGTTGTTGATGGGTTTCACCTGCACCATGTAAGCGCCGGAGCCGACGTTTTTGAATCCGACGATGTTGTTGCTGAATGGATACTGCTGGTTCGGCACGGTGAAGTGCTCCATCACGGTGAAATTGCTTTGCTGCAATTCCGTCACAGGGATTCCCGCTTGCGAGACCACGATGAGGATGTTCGCCGGATGGGTGTTTCCGTTTGCGGCATTGCCTCCGGCGCCTTGCGCGTTCACGGTGAGCGCAACGAGCACTCCCGATGTTTTCACGGCGATGGGAGCAGCCGGTGCTTTCTTTGGCTCTGGCGCTCGCGGCACGGCCACTGCCGGTTTGGGCGCTGCCGGTTTGGGCGCGGCGGGCTTTGCAGCGGGAGCTGGTTTTGCTTTAGCCGCAGGTTTGGCCGCGACAGGCTTGCTCTTGGCCGCAGCTTTTTTAGGCGCTGCTGGCTTCGACTTCTTGGGAGCTGATTTCTTTGCCATGGTATCGGGATTTGCTCGATTTCCCCAGAAGCTAGCAAGGAAACACCACTTATGTCCAGTAAAGCCTTTCGTTTCGCAAAAATGGTAGGCTGAATAGTGCCTTAAACTTTAAGGAATCCGTGATGGCTTTGTGGTTTTTACCGCGAGTTCTCACGGATTAGTCCATAGCCCTTCCCGCTCAACGCCGCCTGCGCAGTAAAAATGCTCCGCCGAGTGCCAGCAGCATCGCGCTGCCAGGCTCGGGCACCTGAACGACATTAAAAGCGAAGTCATCAAACGTGTTCTTATAAGCCACCGCGCCGGAGCCTGCGTCGAGAATGCCGCCCTCGGTGCTCCAGCGTAGTTTTTCCAGGTTGCCGGCATTGAGGCCGAGGCTCACGTCGGTGATGAAGTCCTCCTGCGGGCCGTAACCGGTGGTGTCACTCCATGGCACTGCGGAAAAGCTCACCGTGTTGTCGAAGGCATCCACGGTCATGATGATCTGCGACCAGCCTTGGGTGCCGATGCTTGTCGATGTGGTTTGCCAGAGCGATGCATTGCCCACGCGGTATTGCACTTTGTTGTCTCCGGTGACGCCGAATTCGAGCAGAGTCTGGTCAAAATCATCGCGAATGCCGAGCGAGAGGACGTTCTCCATGAAACCGTCGTCCGAGTCCGTCGGACAATAAAAGAAACTCATCGTCACGCGCTTTTCCGATGTGGAGCCGGGCGCGCTGCCATTGAGATCGCGCGTGTCCATGGTGTAATCGTAAATCAAATCCACATCGCTGGCGAAAACGTCGAGAATCTGCTCTCCCGAATGCGGATTCGGGTAGCGCCATGTGATAATGTGATCGCGCCCCTGGATGGCTGTGCCGTTGAAGTTGGGAGCGTTCGCGTCGTCATTGAACCGCCCGCCACTGACCACCTGCCAGAGGCCGGAATCATCCGCGATGTCCGTGCCCAGGCCGCCGGGGCCGCCGTTGTTTGTTCCAAAGCCGCCCGCGTTATAGCGCGTCACATCGGAGCCATGCGTGCCGTCCCCCGTGCTATTTGGCGTGGCCGAGGGCGGCACCCAGGAAATAAGGCCGTTGAGAGGACTACCATTATAAAAGACGGCGTCGCCGGCGATGCTGAGCGACGGCATCAAACCATAGCCATCCACCACCAAGTAGCCTGCCGTCGTCACCGGAGTGTGATAACCATCCTGCTCCTCAAAACCGCCCAAGTAGGCGAAGGCTAACCCCGGAGCGAACCAAATGGCAGCACAGGCGCTGTGGAAGTTTAGATGAAAGCGGCGAAACATTAACAGATATTATAGTATATATCTCCTTACTGTCAATTTACGGTCAACCAGTTCAGGGGATGGTCGGGAGAGTCTCGGGAAGCCAAGAGGCGGCTTTCGGAATGGCCTTCCAACCGTCGATTCGAGATCCTGGATTATGCAGGGTGGCATTTTAAGATAGCCACAGATATCTGGATTTTGCAGACCGACATTTTAACATCGCAACAGCAATCTGGATTACAGAGGATGGCATTTTAATGTCATTTCATGCACCTGGATTTTGCATGGTGGCATTTTAACGTCGTTTCTGCCACCTGGATTTTGGCGGGTGCCATTATGAGGATCAGACGGACACCGCTGTTTTGCAGGGTGCTATTCGACGGTTTTGACAGGCATTGGAATTTTGGCGGACGTCAAATAACGAGATTGACGCTGGAAGCCTGTTTCGGATAAGCTTGGATAAATCAACAAACCAGTCCGGTGGATTTTGGTGTGTCGGGGCATTGCCCTTTTTGAGGGCAATGTCCGGTTCAACCAGCCGGGCGCAACGTCTCGCGGCACGATGAGAGATTTATCACGGTATTTGGGAAACCCCTTTGATGATGAAACGATCGGAATGGCAAAGCTCATCGCCTTCACGACCGATCATCTCCAACGGATGATCTCAAACAACCCCGGAGGCGCGCTGTCGGCGCGCATCATGGACACGGAGGGCGCGCTCGACGTGATGAGAAATTTCATCTCCGAGGATCTGACCAAGCTGGGCCTGCGCAAAGCCCGCAAGATGACCAAGAAAGCCTTTCGCAAAGCGCTCCCCAATAGCGTGGCGAAGATCATGGGCGCCGTGGTGGCGCAATATGGGCCGGACTCGCCCGAGGTCATCGAGTGCTTTCCGCACGGCCGCACCATCTTCAGCATCTGTCCCGACGACGAGGTGAAGGCGCACTTGCAAGTGATCATCACAGGAGTGACCGCCCGCCAGGCCGATCTCGGCGCCCCGCTGGTGGCGCAGGCCGCCGCGCTCTCCGCCGCGTGGGTCAGCGTTTACGCCGTGAGCGAAAGCTCCAGCGCCGTGAAAAGCAGCGTCGAGGCAGACAAGAATGACGCGCGGCGCAACCTCCAGCTCGTGCTCTACCACACTCTGCTAAAGATCGCCGATATGTATCCGCGCCAGCCCGAGAAGCTCCATCTGTACATGCAGCAAAGCCTGCTGGAGACGCACGCGAAGAAAGTCGATGAAGAAGACCCGCCACCAGCGTGAAATGGAGGAAATGAGCGTCTGGAACGGTCGCTGCAGCAGCATGAAAAAGATTGTTGGAAAATTTTGAAATAACCTTTGACACAAAAGCGCCTCCTACTACTCTCCGCCCTACTTTTTCGGGAACCGAGCCGTGGCGTGTTTTCTGTTGATCAATCTTCAATGGAATTCCTTTGCCTCGGCTTTGCTGTCGGAAGAGGAGGATTCCTTAACTGGCTTCCGTCGTTGCGCTCATGTAGCTCAGCTGGTAGAGCACATCCTTGGTAAGGATGAGGTCTCGGGTTCAAATCCCGACATGAGCTCCATCAGAACGACGGGAAAGAGGGCGGGGTCCATAAACTAAAAGCAGACAGAACCCCAAAGCGCACAACCTCACCCAAACTCATGGCCAAAGAAGCATTCCAACGCAACAAGCCGCACGTCAACATCGGCACCATCGGTCACGTTGACCACGGCAAGACAACCCTGACCGCCGCCATCACGACTGTTCTGTCGAAGAAGGGCTTTGCCCAGGCGAAGAAATACGCCGAGATCGACGCAGCTCCCGAAGAAAAAGAGCGCGGCATCACCATCAACACCGCTCACGTCGAGTACGAAACCGAGAAGCGCCACTATGCGCACGTCGATTGCCCCGGCCACGCTGACTATGTGAAAAACATGATCACAGGCGCGGCGCAGATGGACGGCGGCATTCTCGTCGTCTCCTCCGCTGACGGCCCGATGCCCCAGACGCGTGAGCACATCCTGCTCGCCCGTCAGGTCGGTGTGCCAGCCCTCGTGGTGTTCATGAACAAAGTGGACATGGTCGATGACCCTGAGCTGCTCGACCTCGTGGAAATGGAAGTTCGTGACCTGCTCTCGAAATATGATTTCCCCGGTGACGACATTCCGATCGTCAAGGGTTCCGCCACCAAGGCGCTGGACGGCGACGCGACGCATGAGGCCAACATCCTCAAGCTCATGGACGCAGTGGACAGCTACATCCCGCTGCCAGAGCGCCCAATCGACCAGGACTTCCTCATGCCTGTGGAAGATGTGTTCGCCATTGAAGGTCGCGGCACGGTCTGCACCGGGCGTATCGAGCGCGGCATCATCAAGAAGATGGGTGAAGTCGAAATCATCGGCATCCGCCCGACCGTCAAGACGACGGTGACGGACATCGAAATGTTCCGCAAGCTGCTCGACGAAGGTCGTGCAGGGGACAACGTGGGTCTTCTGCTTCGCGGCACGAAGAAGAACGACGTGGAGCGCGGACAGGTCATCGCCAAGCCCGGCTCGGTCACCCCACACAAGAAGTTCACCGCTGAGGTGTATGTGCTCTCGAAGGATGAAGGCGGCCGTCACACGCCGTTCTTTAACAATTACCGCCCGCAGTTCTACTTCCGCACGACGGATGTGACTGGATCAGTGACGCTGCCTGAGGGCGTCGAAATGGTGATGCCCGGCGACAACGTCAGCATCACGGTTGATCTCATCACCCCGATCGCGATGGAGAAGACCATCCGTTTCGCCATCCGCGAGGGCGGCAAGACAGTGGGTGCTGGCCGCGTGGCCACCATCCTCGACTAATTCTTTGGCGAGACCGCCCGCTGGTTTTTTGTCGCGGGGCTTGGCAACAGGCTCCGCGGCAGACCGTCTCTAGAGACGGACGGCGGAGAGTCTCGAAAAACAACGGCATTCATGCAGTCAAAAACAGGAGCAGCGTATCGCACAGGTCAGTAGCTCAATTGGTAGAGTAGTGGTCTCCAAAACCATTGGTTGGGGGTTCGAGTCCCTCCTGGCCTGCCATCTGTTCCGTCCGCCGTCCCCTACAGTCAGTCCCAAACGATGAGCCGAATCCGCAAATATCTGAGCGAAGTTTTTCTGGAGATGAGAAAGGCCACATGGCCTTGGGATCCGAAGGAAAAAGGTTTCGTGAAATACAAGGAGTTGAACGACTCGACCATTGTGGTGTTCATCGCCATGCTGCTCATGGGCGCGTTTGTCTCATCGTTCGACACCATGCTTCGTCTGGCCTTCGAGGCCGCGAACAAATGGCTCGGCCATTAAACCCCAGGTTAATTTTTCCTTCTTCGAATCATGGGCGCAATTCCCGCAGCACGCGATCAATGGTATGTCATCCACGTCCGCTCCGGCCTGGAGGGGAAGGTGCGTGACAACATGATCCGCCGCATCCAGACCGAGGAAATGAGCGACCTTATCTTTGAGGTGCTCGTGCCCATGGAGCGCGTGTCCGAGGTGAAGAAAGGTAAGCGCACCGAGAGCAACCGGAAGTTTTATCCCGGCTACATCATCGTGAACATGCATTTGCTCGACGAGAACAACAAGCTCGTGGACAAAAGCTGGTACTTCGTGAAGGAGACCGATGGCGTGCTGAACTTCGCTGGCGCGAAGGATCATCCCATCCCGATGCGTCCGAAAGACGTCGAGGGCATGCTGGCGCAAGCGCGCGAGCGTGATGACTCGGCCAAGCCCAAGATCGCCTTCTCGCTCGGAGATACCGTTCGCGTGGCAGACGGTCCGTTTGAGAGCCAGACAGGCGTCGTCGAGGAGATCGACCCCGAGCGCGGCATCCTGCGCGTGGCGGTGAACATTTTCGGCCGCTCCACTCCGGTCGATCTCGAATACTGGCAGGTCGAGAAAGCGTAACGCGCGACACCAGCAGCAACAATTTTTTAGAACTCAGAAAGCAGCAAAGTCATGGCAAAGGAAATCATCAAACAAATCAAGCTTCAGATCAAAGCCGGCGCGGCCAATCCTGCGCCGCCCATCGGCCCCGCTCTCGGTCAGGCCGGCGTGAACATCATGGCCTTCTGCAAGGAGTTCAACGCGGCCACGCAAAAGGCCGGCGGCGACGTGCTGCCCACGATCATCACCGTCTATAAAGACAAGAGCTTCACCTTCATCACCAAGCAGCCGCCTGCTTCCAACATCCTCAAGAAGATCGCCAACATCGCGTCCGGCTCCGGTGAGGCAAACAAGAAGAAGGTCGCCAAGATCACCAAGGCGCAGCTTCTCGAAGCCACCAAGCTCAAGATGGCTGACCTCAATGCCAACGACCTCGAAGCGGGCTCCCGCATCATGGCGGGCACCGCGCGCCAGATGGGCATCGAAATCATCTAACCGAAATCAATTTCTCAATCCGAACAACAAACCGCACGGCAGGAGAACCCACAGTTCGCTAGCACTGCACAAAACCATGCAACACCGAAGCAAACGCTACAAGAAGGCCGCCGAAATGGTGCCCGCAGGCAAACTCCACAGTCTCGAAGAGGCTGCGGATCTCGTCCGTAAATTTCCAACCACCAAGTTCAACCAGACCGTGACGCTCTCCATGCGCATGGGAGTGGACTCCAAAAAAGGCGACCAGATGGTGCGCGGCACCTGCCCGCTCCCGCACGGCAGCGGCAAGAGCGTGAAAGTCGCTGTCTTTGCCCAAGGCGCCGCTGCGGAAGCAGCCAAGGCCGCCGGAGCTGAGATCGTCGGTTACGAAGACCTCATCGCGAAAGTGAAGGAAGGTTTCACCGACTTTGAAGTCGCAATCGCCACCGTGGCCGCGATGAATGAAGTGCGCAAACTCGGCAAGCAGCTCGGACCTCGCGGCCTCATGCCCAATCCGAGAACCGGCACCGTCACCGACGACACCGCAGCCGCCGTGAAAGCCGTGAAGGCCGGACGCGCGGATTTCAAACTCGACAAGAACGGCAACATCGCCTCGACCATCGGCAAGGCCAGCTTTGAGCAAAAAATGCTCGCCGAGAACGCCACCGCGCTCATCGAGGCCATCGTGCGCGCCAAGCCCGCCACCGCGCGCGGCATCTATGTGCAGTCCATCACGATGGCCGCGACCATGTCGCCCGCCGTCCGCGTGGACGTGTCCAAGTACGTCAAAATGTAATCCCTGGAGACTGAAATCATGAAAGCAGAAAAATCCCTTTTGATCGAAGACGTGCTCCGCCGCGTGAATGCCTCGCCATTCATGTTCGTGGTCGATTACACCGGCCTCACCGTCGATAAGTTCTCCGAGCTTCGCAAACGCCTCCGCGTCATCGGCGCGCAGATTCACGTGTTCAAGAACACGCTCGTAAAGAAAGCCGCCGCCAAGGCGAACTATCCCGAAGGAATCGGTGCCGCCCTCACCGGCCAAAGCGCCGTCGTCACCGGAGAGAAAGACGTGTGCGCCGCCGCGAAGGTGATGAAGACTTTCGCCGACGAATTCGAGAAGCCCCAGCTCAAAGCTGGCGTGCTCGATGGCAACCTGCTCGACGCAGCCGCCCTCAAAGCCCTCGCATCCCTGCCGCCTCGCGAAATCCTCCTCGCCCAGCTTCTCGGCGTCCTCCAGGCCCCTGCCTCCAAACTTGTCCGCACCCTCAACGAGCCCGCCGCCTCACTGGCGCGTGTTCTTCAGGCGAAGACGACACCTGCCGAGTAACAAAA
>JANPIW010000213.1:0-3018 GCA_031425215.1 Verrucomicrobiaceae bacterium | reverse complement strand
GGCAGCCAGCCATGCGTGAAAATCATCCGTCAGCTTGTCAGTGGAGGGTTTTTCGGGAGTGGCCTTCAGATAAGGAGCTTGTTCATCAAAGTCCATGATCGTGCCCGGCTTGAGATCGAGTCTCCGCCGAATGGATTCGGGAATGAAATCGAGCGCCTGGGTGGTGAGGACGGACTGCATGGCCCAAGAGAGTAACGGTTCGGCAATTGAATGGCAAGAACGATGACGGCTCAAATCACGCTCGATCATCCAACATCTCAAGCCATCACTTCCCCGCAGCTTCGGCAGGAGCTGCCTGGAGTGTGATGGGACGCATGGCACCGCCGGACGGCAGCCACCAGCCAGTGGCGATGGCAGCTCCCTCGGGACGACGAAGCAAGTTCCCGAGCGGAACTTCTGCTCCGAGGCTTCCGCGTTCGAGCGACTGGAAAAAACTGATGCGCGAGAGGCGGCTCAAATGCCCGTCAGCCAGCATATCGGTGCCGTCGGGAAGACGGGTGGAAAATTGCAGGCGGCCATCGGGCTGGAGCAGCAATTGCGCTGGCGATGCTTCGTTGGAATCCAGGGTGAGCATTTCCACAGCGAGACTGCGAGCTTCGATCAAGTGCTTGATGACAGCATCGTCAGCGAATGACGCAACGGGCACTTCATGCATCGCTTGCATCTGCGATTGCCAGGCGGCGTTCTCATCTTTCCAAACACCGACGTGACCGGTGACACCTCCATCTCCAGCCTCGGCAAGATCAAGGCGAAGACTCAGCAGCAGCGCTGGTTTCTCTTCTCGTGGAATCACGGCGGTGAAAGCAAGCTCATCGCCGAAGCGCGCGCTGCCTCCGGTGTCGAACACGCCGGAGATCGGCAGCTCATCGCCGTCGTAGCGCAGCACGCCTGTGAAATCTCCCAGCTCCTCCACCTTCAGCTCCAGCGCGCCCGTGGTGCCGAGGCCGGGCTGCACGCCGTCGAGCGCATACACGAGCCCGTGATACGGCCCGAGCAGAGCAGGATGAAACGGATTGCGCACGAACGTGACGGTGATCACAGGATTTCGCGCCAGCTCCTCGGTGAAAACAAAATTTAGCTGCGGATTCTCCGCCGCCGCGCCGCTGATGCCGATGCCGGACCAACTTGCGAAGACGTAGCGATTGTCCGCCTTGGCCGTGAGCTTGTACGTTTTGCCGATCTCATAAAGCTCTCCGCGAGGCCGGCCGAACACGAGCCCTGCGCCTGCGCCCGGAACCATAATGATCTTGAGCTTGTGCCTCGCTCCCTGTGACGCAGTGACGGACTGCGACGCAGCGCCAGATCGTGCGGTGGCATCAGAGTCAAAGCCTGTCGAACGCTCAGCCAGAGGAGCTTCGAGCGTCTTCTCCATCGTTGGGATGGTGAATGATAAAGTGGCCCCGCGCTGCGGCACCGTGTTGTCAGCATTGCGCCCGCGCAATCGGAAGTAGTGCGTGATGCCCCGCTCCAAGCCAGAGAGCACGGCTTGCACAGGTTTAACTACCTCACCAAACCCGATGGTGCCAGCCTCCAATGTCCGCGCATCCTTCAGCATCGGATCAGCGCCCCATTCAAACGCCGCCTCGGTGTCGCGACCATTCGGACGCAGGATGCCGTGCAGTTCCACGCGACCATCGGCGAGAATCACCGCCTGCTGCGTCATCGGCGTGGGGCCGAAGCGGAGTCGATAAATCGTTCCGCCATTTCCGGGGCCACCCATGCGCGCCATGCCATAAAAGTTGCCATCCGTGTGCCGATGTGGACGAGCGACATCCGGCTGCGCGCCCGTCAGTGCCTGCGATCCCGCGCCGGTGAATTCGAATCGCTTCGCGAACTGGCGCGTGAGTGGGTCAAAGGTGTAAATGTAGCCGGGCGATGCGAAGCCAAATTGCGATCCGGTGCCCCATAGCAGGCCGCGGTCGTCCAGCATGGGTGAGTTGATCATGCGGAATTCGCGGTTGCGATGACCGCCGGTGAGTTCGCCAGTGCGGGTGTCGAGTTCGTAAAGCGTGCATTGGGTGCTGCCGGTGCTCACATCGAACACGGCGCTGAACCACATCGACTCACGGCCATCCCACCACATCTCTGTGTCAGGGTTCCAACCGTTCCATCCTGCGCCGGCGTTGTCGAACGTCTGCACAACGGTCAGCTTGTCGGTCGCCGTGTCGATTTTGAAAAGAGATGCGAGGCTGGTGTCGCGTCGGGCTTGGGAGCATCCCCAGAGCATTCCATGACCATCGAGTGTGAGACCGCCGCGCAGCCAGCCGCCTCCGACCGGCGCGATGGTCTTCGCCGTGCGGGTGTTGGGATCGATCTTGATGATCGTGGTATGGGCGGCGGCCCAAAGAAAGCCCCTTTTGTCGAGGGTGATGCCACCAAAGGGCGCCTGAACGCGCGGCGTATTCTTGCTGGAAATCTCGATGACTTCGGTGAACTCGCCGGTGCGCTCGTCGATTTTGAAAACAGTCCCCTCACTGAGCGACTGGCCAATGAAGGTGGTGCCCCATATGAAACCTTTGTCATCGCGAATCAGCGGCAGGCGGCTGGGATGCCCGCGGCACGGTCCGGCCTCGCCCGTGAAATGCACAACGGTGACGAGTTCATCCGTCACGGGATTGAACTTGTAGATGGTGCCGGAGTGGTGCGTGCCGCCATCCATCGTGCTGCCCCAGAGCCAGCCCGCGCCGTCGCTCACGAGCGTGCCGCGCGGATCGGAGCCTTCGGCGTTCGGCGCGGTCTCGGCGATGTCCTTGAGCACGGTGTATGCGCCGGTCTTGATGTCGAGATGGTAAGCAACACCCAGCCCAATCCCCTGCCGGCTCTTGCCGCCGAAATCGCACACGCCGAAAAATCCGCCCGCGCCATCGGATAGCATATCGCCGCGTGCTGGGCCGCCCGGGGCATCGCCTCCCGTGCCAGTGAAGGCCACCATGCTAGCAAGCTCGCCCGTGCTGGCGTTGACCTTGTAAATGGAGCCGTGGCCTTTCGCTCCACCGTAACTTGTGGTGCCCCAAAAGC
>JANPIW010000212.1:0-15673 GCA_031425215.1 Verrucomicrobiaceae bacterium | reverse complement strand
CCGCGCTCAAGTTCTCCATGGACATGGTGAAGGAGAAGCTCATCGACTGGGAGACCGCCATCATGCGCAATCCAGCCGACCAGCTCGAGCAATTGCTCGCGCCGGACTTTGATCTCGCTGAAATCAAAAAAGCGAAGCAGCTCGCCAAAGGCCTGCCCGCAGGCCCCGGTGCCGCGTCCGGTATTATATATCTCAATGCCGACCGCGCCGCCGCCGCCGCCGAGAAAGGCGAGACCGTGCTGCTCGTGCGCAATGAAACCTCACCCGAAGACCTGCGCGGCATGATCGCCGCCGCCGGCATCCTCACCGCGAAAGGCGGCGTGTCTTCCCACGCCGCGCTCGTCGCGCGTCAGATGGGCAAGGTCTGCATCTGCGGAGCCAGCGATGTGCTGATCGACTACACGAAGAAAACCGTGACCATCTCCGGCCAGACCTTCCATGAAGGCAAGGACAGCCTCAGCATCGACGGCACCGCCGGTACTATATATGGTGGCAAGATCAAAACTGGTCCGTCTTCCATCGTCACCGGCATGTTGCACGGCGACAAGGCCGCGCAAGCGACGGAAAAATTCAAGGCGTTCCAGCAGCTCATGAAGTGGTGCGGCCAGGCCGCGCGCATGAGTGTGCGCACGAACGCTGACAACCCCGAGCAAACCGAAAACGCGCTTGCATTCGGAGCGGTCGGCATCGGCCTCTGCCGCACCGAGCACATGTTCTTCGAGGGGGATCGCATCGACGCGATGCGCGAGATGATCCTCGCCGACAACGAGAAAGACCGCCGCATCGCGCTCGCGAAGCTGCTTCCTTATCAGCGTGACGACTTCGCCGGCATCTTCACCGCGCTCAAAGGTCTGCCCGCAACGATCCGTCTTCTTGATCCGCCACTTCACGAATTCCTCCCGCATACCGACGAGGCGCAAAAAGATCTCGCGAAGAAAATCGGCATGGACGTGAAGAAGATCAAAGCGCGCGTGAACACGCTGCACGAATTCAATCCGATGCTCGGACATCGCGGCTGCCGCCTGGGCATCGCGTATCCCGAGATCACCGAGATGCAGGCGCGCGCTGTGTTCGAAGCCGCCGCGATCGTCGCGAAAAAAGGAATCAAGGTCACACCCGAAGTGATGATTCCTTTGGTCGGATATAAAAAAGAACTCGACCTGCAGACACAAATTGTGCATGATGTGGCTGAAAAGGTGATGAAAGAAAAGAGTGTCAAACTCAACTACCTCGTCGGCACGATGATTGAAGTGCCGAGAGGAGCACTAACCGCTGATGAGATCGCTCAGACAGCGCAGTTCTTCAGCTTCGGCACGAACGACCTCACGCAGACCGCTCTCGGCATCAGTCGTGATGACATGGGCAACTTCTTGATGCCCTACACCGAGAACGAGATCTTCAAAAAGAATCCTTTCGCCACGCTCGATCAAACTGGCGTGGGCCAGCTCATGGAAATCGCCGTCACCAAAGGTCGCGCCACGAATCCGGGCATCAAGCTCGGCATCTGCGGCGAGCACGGTGGCGATCCTGAGAGTGTGAAGTTCTGTCATCGCCTCGGCCTCAGCTATGTGAGCTGCAGTCCGTATCGTGTGCCCGTCGCCCGGCTTGCAGCCGCGCAAGCCGCGATCGAGGAGAAGCGCGCCGCCGCAAAGGCAGGCGCCGACAAAAATGTCCGTGGAAAAAGCGCCGCCAAGCCGGCTGCGAAAGCAACCAGCAAGGCCGCCGGATCCACGGCCAAAACAAAACAAACCAACAAACCAACAACAAGGAGTAACACCATGGCAAAAAAAGCAGCCAAGAAAGCCGCAGCGAAGAAGCCCGCAAAAAAAGCCGCCAAGAAGAAGAAATAGTTTTCTTCAAGGCTGCAATTAGGACGAATTTTTTCGTCTAAAGAAAGCCCTGTGGGGAGTGATCCTCACAGGGCTTTTCGTTGTCCGGCGAGGACGTGTCGAGCGCTCCTGCCGCCGCCGCACACGATGCCGCACACTCCTTGCGCCTTGGCGGAAACCCGTTACTCTCCCTGCCCGTTTATGTGGAAAGGTCGTTTTGAAAAGGCAACCAGCGAGCTGGTGAAGGCCTATGGCGAGTCGGTGTCATTCGACTGGAGGCTCTATGCCCAGGACATTCGAGGTTCCGTCGCTCATGCAAAAGGATTGCGCAAAGCCGGCATCATCACCACGCAAGAGCTAGCAGCGATCGAGAGCGGCCTGAAGGCGATCAAGCACGAAATCGAGCACGGTGACTTTGAATTTCACTCCAGCCTCGAAGACGTACACATGAACATCGAGTCGGAGCTGACGCGTCTCATCGGCCCCGCTGGCGCAAAGCTGCACACTGCGCGCAGTCGCAATGATCAGGTGGCCACGGACGTGCGGCTGTATTGCAAAGATGAGGTGGATCGCATCGCCGTGCTCATCCGCGATCTCCAGCGAGCGCTTGTCGAGTGCGCCGAGCGCGGCGGCGGCGCGGTGATGCCAGGCTACACTCACATGCAGCGCGGACAGCCCGTTCTCTTTGCGCATCATCTTCTGGCGTATGTCGAGATGCTGGAGCGCGACGCGCTACGAGTGGCGGACGCCCGCAAGCGCATCGACGTGATGCCGCTCGGCTCCGGCGCGCTCGCGGGATCGACGCTCATCATTGATCGCGCGTTCGTCGCGAAGCAGCTCGGTTTTGCCGCCGTGACGCAAAACAGCATGGACGCGGTGAGCGACCGCGATTTTGTCGCGGAGCTGCTCTTCGACATCGCACTCTGCGGCGTGCATCTATCGCGGCTCAGCGAGGACATCATTATTTGGTGCAGCAGCGAATTTGGATTTGTGACGCTGAGCGACGCGCACACCACCGGCTCCAGCCTGATGCCGCAGAAAAAAAACCCTGATGTGGCTGAGCTGACGCGGGGAAAAACTGGCAGGCTTGTGGGGAATCTCATGTGCGTGCTCACGCTTCTCAAAGGTCTGCCCATGACGTACAACCGCGACATGCAGGAGGACAAGGAGCCGCTCTTTGACTCCATCGACACGATCAAGGCCGCGCTCGCCGTTTTCGCCGAGATGATCGCGGGACTCGACGTGAACGCTGAGAAAACCAAGGCCGCCGCCAGCGATCCCATGTTGCTCGCGACCGATCTCGCGGATTATCTCGTGAGGAAGGGTGTGCCGTTCCGCCAGGCGCACGAGGTCATCGGCAAGCTCGTGGCATACTCGATCAAGACGAAGCGCGGCTTTGCGAAGCTCAAGCTCGTGGAGTATCGCAGATTCTGGAGCGGCTTTGGCGCGGATGTTTTCGCCGTGCTGAAACTCGACACCGCGCTGGCGGCGAGGAAAGGCATCGGCGCGCCATCGCCAAAGAATGTCACGGCTCAAATCCGGCGCTGGAGGAAGCAGCTCGCCGCATGAGCGCCGCTGTGTCCGAGTTTGATCTCTTCCGCGTCGAGGATCGCGATGGCTGGCACAAGGTGTCGGGCCGCGAGGTCTATGCTGATCCCTACATCCAGATCGAGCGCGCCGAGTATCTCACGCCGGGCCGGGGTGACAAGCGCGTGCCGTGGACGGTCGCGTGTCGCAAAGTCGCCGTTTGTGTCGCGCCGGTGCTGGAGGATGGACGTTTCGTTCTGATATCGCAGGAGCGCCTCCCGGTGCAGCGGGTGTTGTGGGAGTTTCCCGCCGGACAGATCGACGACGCGCCAGAGGAATTGCACGATGACGCCGCCGCGCGCGCCATCATCTGCGACACCACGCTCCGCGAGCTGCGCGAGGAGGCCGGCTGCGCGCTCGATCCGGCGCGCGGGAGGCTGGAGCCGCTGGGATATTTTTTTCCTTCACAAGGATTCACCACCGAGCACGTTTACATGTTCAGAGCCGAGCCTGTGTGTGTCGTCAGCCGTCCTGAGCCGGATGGAAGCGAGCATATCGGCGACGTGCGGTTCGTCAGCCCAGGGGAGCTACGTCGGATGATCGCGGAAAACGAGATCGCCAACGCCCTGACGCTGGCGCTCTTTGCCCGCATGTCCGCCCGAGGTCTGGTCTGAACCCATTCGTTTTCACATCATCATGTGGCAGGGATTTCTCAGCAAAGTTTTCAAGATACGCGAAAAGGTCGCCCTCAACCTGAACCAGGGCGACGAGGAAAAGCCGTTCCTCGATCACCTCGATGATCTGCGCAAGATGCTCGTGCGCATCGCCATCACCCTCTTCTCGTCGGTGATCATCACGTTCGTGTTCAACCAGCAGCTCCTCGACATTATCATGATCCCCTACAAATGGGGCATGGACATGGCGGTGGAGGCGCGGGCGGAAAGCAACAAGCCCGCCGAGGAAGTGAAGAAGCAAGCCGAGGCGCCCGCGCCAGAGCAGCAAAAAGCCACCACGACGAGCGGGCAGACGGTGGTGAACATTTATTTCTGGGTGCCTGGATCTCCGGTGCCCATCGTTGACGTAAAGCGCAACGATCAAGCTCCAGTCGCACCGCCCGATGCAAAACCGGACGGAGAAGTGGGCACGCTGACCGCGCGTCTCGACGCCCTGGCAAAGGCCTACGACATGCCGGGCACGCGCACGCCCCAGGAGGGCTTCATGGTGTGCGTCAATGTCTCGCTCATCGCCGCCGTCATCGTTTCATTCCCTCTGCTGCTGCTTTTCATCCTGCAGTTCGTTCTCCCGGGATTGCGCGACAACGAGAAGGGCATCCTTTTTCCCGCGCTCGGCATCGGTTTCGGCCTCTTCCTCACCGGCGTCGCCTTCGCATACTTCGCGGTGCTGCCGCGCACGCTTGGCTTCTTCGCCTCGTGGAATTTTGAGCACGGCATCAAGAACACCTGGATGCTGGGCGACTACGTCACCTTTGCCACGCGCTTCATTCTGATCTTCGGCATCTCGTTCGAGCTGCCCGTCGTCGTCATGGCACTCGTGAAGCTCGACTTCCTCTCCTACACCATCATGAAGGGCACGCGTTCCTACGCCGCCATCGCCATCGCCGTCGCCTCCGCGCTCATCACGCCCACGTCCGACATTCTCACGCTCTCCCTGCTGGCCGTGCCGCTCTACATTTTGTACGAGATCTGCATCTGGATGGCCTTCTTCCTGGAGAAAAAAGAGCGCAAAATGTACCCCGAGTTCTACGCCGAGCGCGACAAGGACGAGGCCGAGCTGGCCAAGGAACCCGCCACGCCCGAATGGGACAACGACGAATACAATCCCTTCAGCACCGCTGACGACGATGACGACGACCCCGATGTGGACGCGTATCGCCGGAAGGAAAGCGCACCAAGCACCGCGACGGCGAATGAAGATACAACAGGCAAGCCTTCCTCCGCCGAGACGGAGACAGGCGAGCCAGCCGCCGAGATCGAGCGCCGGGCCGCTGACGCCGATGCACCGACGGAGAGCCCTCGCACGGAGACAGAGGAGGAAGCGCGCGCGCGCGGAGAAAACCGGGACTGACGCGCCCCTCGCTTTCTCCTGTCATTGAGCGGGAAAAGTGGCTGGCGAAAGCAATCCGCTCACTCCACCTTCAGCAGCCTGATAAGACTGGTCCCGAATCAATAGTGGATGCAACCTTCTCGATTACCGGCGCAGCGCGAGCGGCACCCCGTCTTCAAAGGAGCGCTTATGCAAGCTCCCTTCACAAGCCAGTTGCATATTTCAAGTGCGAGGAGATGACGAAGCAGCCAGAGCTACTCTATAACGTCTTTCATCCCGAGGCTCCAGGCAGGATCAAAGGCGAGGTTGCTTTGTATCTTCCCGGTGTCGGCAGCGGATTTGGATATGGAAATGAATCCGCACTGGTCCCGTCAGCGTTTTCCACTTTCAGGCAGTTGTTCAGCCGGTAGTGCGCGCCGTCGCCCGTGCTTTCTCCGCCAGCGTTTTGAGATTAGCAAAATCACCTTCCTCGCAGCATTTCACGAAGCCTTCCGTGTAGCGTTTCAGTTCGTCCCAGACGTGGCGGATGAGCGCGGCTTCTTTGTCGGAGATGGCGTTGTCGGCGGCGGCGTTGCTGATGGAGCCGAGGAGGTCGGCGAATTGCTGCACGATTTCCTGGGTGGCTGGCATGACCTCAAAGCCTTTCTTGCAATTGCTCGGCGGATTGCGCACAAAAACACCTCGCGCACGTCGGCAGAGCCACTGGATGATCTGGTCGTCCCCGGTGATATCATAGAGCCGCGCGGTGCGGTCGAGGGGGTTTGCCACGCCGCAGCCTTCCACGTCATCATCCTGAGTCCATTTATAGACCAGGGACATCGACAGGCCCATGGAGGCGGCCACTTCCTTGGCTGTGGTTTTTTCCAGGGCGTCGCGGAGTACTTGGTGGGATTCTTTCATGGGAGTGTGGCAGCGATTGTCCCAAAGCGCATGGCGGCTGACAAGAGAGAAATTGAAAGGTTGAAAAAGATCCGTGCCGGACGACTTTTTTGTCCCCGTCAGCCTAATAACCCGCCATCGGAGGCGTTCTGGCTGCTGGAGACCCACGAAGACATCTCCCTCTATTACCATGAAACATACCAAAACACTGCTGACAACCCTCTGCTGTGCCGTGATCGGATCCGCCGCCCTCCAGGCCGCTCCCGCCCCGCGCATGTGGACGGACAACAAAGGCCGCCAGGTGGAAGCCACCTTTGCGGGCATCGATGGCGACAACGTCCTGCTCCAGACCAAGGACGGCAACATGCACCGCTTCCCCTACACCAACCTGTCCCCCGAGGATCAGGCCATCGCTGAGAAACTGAAGGCGGAGACACCCGTGCAACAAGTGGCGATCAATTCTTCCGTCGCTCAGGCCGCCGGGAAAATCGACGTGCTCGTCGCCAAAGGCATCGTGAACAAATACAATGCCGAGCGTGTGAAGAAAGGACTGGAGCCGCTGCGTGGTTACAATCCGCTGACCACCGACGAGCAGTTCGTGCGCCGCATCTACCTCGACGTGGTGGGCCGGATCCCGAGCTATCAGGAGACGATGGTCTTCCTCCAGGACACCAGCGCCACAAAGCGAGCCAAGCTCATCGACCAGCTCCTCGACTCCCCAGGCTATTCCAGCCACATGTTCAACTATTTGGCTGACATGCTGCGCTTGACGGAAAACTTCGACCAGAATCAGGTTCGCGGCACTCCTTATATCAACTGGCTCAAGGAGCAAATCACCGCCAACAAGCCCTGGAACGAGGTGGTGAATACCATGCTCACCGCCGACGGCAAGATGTGGGATGATCGCAAGGACAACCCTGATGCCCCGGCCGCAGGTTATCTCCTGCGTGATTCCGGCATGCCGCTGGACAACCTCGCCAACACGCTGACGATTTTCCTCGGCACCGACGTGGCCTGCGCGCAGTGCCATGACCACCCGTTCTCAGAGTGGACGCAGATGCAGTTCTACCAGCTCGCGTCCTTCTTCGGTGCCACCTCCACACGCCTCGGTGGACGTGACATGGAAGGCGGTGACCGCGGGATGATGCTCATGACCGAGGTCGAGAAGATGGTCGAAGCCTCCGGTCAGGACATCAAGCTGCTGCGCAACAACATCCAGCAGTTCATCAATGCAAACCGTGTGGCTGTGACCGACCGCAAGGAGAACATGCTCAAGCTGCCGATGGATTATAAGTACAAGGACGGCAAGGGCGGTGATCCAGTGGCTCCGAAGTTCATCTCTTGGAGCAAGAGCGATGCCGGCAACCCTGCGTTCAAACAGAACAAGAAAAAGGAAGAGCGTCTTCGCGATTCCTTCGCCGCATGGCTTACGCACAAGGAAAACCCCCGTTTCGGCATGACCATCGCCAACCGTCTTTGGAAGCGCGCTTTCGGAGCTGGCGTGGCTGAGCCAGTCTCAAACATCGACGATCCGCAGAAAGCCTCGAACCCCGAGCTTCTCATCCACCTTGCCGCAGAAATGAAGCGTCTGAATTTTGATCTCAAAAATTTCCAGCGCCTCATTTTCAACAGCAAGGCATATCAAGCCGAGGCCACCACTGAGCCGATCCCGATGGGCGAACCGTACTACTTCCAGGGACCCCAGCTTCGCCGCATGAGCGCTGAGCAGACTTGGGATTCCTACATGACCCTCATGTTGGACAACCCCGACAGCCGCAAGAGCAAGTCCCCAGACCTCTACTCCCGTGCCATCGACCTCAACCTCGCCAATCCGAAGCTGGATGCGCAGACCGTGCTCCAGAAATTCAGCGCCTTCCGCAACATCAACAAGACCCAGATGGAAATGATGCAGGGTGAGATGATGGAAGGCGAGAGTGATATGATGAAGGGCGGCGGCGGAATGCGCAACGGCGGCGGAATGCGCGGCTTCTACCGTGCCTCCGAGCTGGCGCAGCCTGCTGCGGACGGCCATTTCCTCACCGAGTTCGGCCAGAGCCGTCGCACACTGATCGACGGCGGCAGCCGCGTCGGCAGCGTGCCCCAGGTGCTCATGCTCATGAACGGCAGCGCGCAGGCCATGCTCACCAGCGGCACCTCGCCCGTCATCAAGGACATCGAGAAAGCCGCCACACCCGAGGAGAAAATCAAGACGATGTTCCTCAGCCTCATGAACCGCAGCCCCTCCGAAAGTGAAATCGCCATCTCCAAGCGCGAGATCGAATCCGCAGGGGGCGACGCGTTCCCGAATCTCGTTTGGGCGCTCATCAACACCCGTGAATTCATCTTTGTGCAGTAACTCCACCCAGCAATCGTTAAAACAAACCAAACGCGTATCATCAGAACCATGAAAACAGAACTAAACCGATTCGATTCCCTCACGCGCCGCGAGTTCGCTCTCCGGACCGCCAAGACTGCCTTGGGTGTGAGCCTGCTCCCCGTAGGCGCCGCTCTCGCGGAAAAAAGTGCCGGCGGTGCCGCCGGATTTGGCAAAGCCAAGCACGTCATCTTCCTCTGGATGGGCGGCGGCATGACCCACATCGACACCTTTGACCCCAAAGTCGGCGTGACCAAAGGCTTCGGCACCCCCATCAAGACCAAGGCTGATGGCATCGACTACCTCGGTGGTTACCTGCCAAAACTCGCCGAACAGGCCAAGAAACTCTCCATCGTGCGCTCCATGAGCAGCAAGACTGGTGTGCATGAAGGCGGCACCTACATCATGAAGACCGCCTACGAGCCTCGCGGCACCATCATCCATCCCTCGATGGGCGCATGGGCCTCGAACTTCCTCGGGCGCATCAAAGGCGTGACCCTCCCTGACTCCGTCACCATCGGCGGCGGCAGCGGTCACCCCGGTGCTGGATTCTTCCCGCCCGCCCTCAGCCCTGTGCCCATCAGCAGCGCCGAGGCCGGCCTCCAGAACATCCGCCCGACCACAGGTGAGGATTCGTTCCAGAAGCGCGTCTCCCTCATGAACGAGTTCGACGCGGGCTTCCGCAACAAGTTCAAGAGCGATGATGTCAAGGCATACACCGAGTTCTATGAGGAAACCATGAAGCTCCTCAAGAGCGAAGACCTCAAGGCATTCGACATCAGCCAGGAACCCGCTGACGTGAAAGCGAAATACGGCGCTGGCTTCGGCACAGGTTGCTTGCTCGCCCGTCGTCTCGTCGAACACGGCGTCCGCTTCGTCGAGGTCAACCTCGGTGGCTGGGACATGCACAACGGCATCGATGCCGCCATGACCCGCAACGGCAACACCCTCGACACCGGATTCTCCGCGCTGCTCGAAGACCTCGAAGCCAAGGGCCTCCTCGAGAGCACCATGGTCTGCCTCGGTTCCGAATTCGGCCGCACGCCGGACGTAAACGAGAACGACGGTCGCGACCACTACCCGCTCGCTTACTCCACCGTCTTCGCAGGCGCTGGCATCAAAGGCGGCTTCGTCTATGGCTCCACCGACAAGGATGGCCGCCGCGTCGCCGACAAGCAGGCTTCGCCGCAGGACTTCCAGGCCACCATCGGTCACGCGATGGGTCTGCCAGTCGATGAAGTTGTCATGTCCCCGAGCAACCGTCCCTTCACGGTCGGTGACAAAGGATCCCCGATCTACGACGTCTTCGCGTAAGCGAGATCATCGCATCTATCACAAGAGAGCGCCCGGTCCAAAAGACCGGGCGCTTTTTTTCGCACACGTTGCCAGTCCTTGCGCGCCCTGGACATGGCTCGCTGTATTGCTTCAGCACGGATGGCCTTTGAGAGAGCGCTCCCGAGCGAAGATCGGGGCTTTTCATCACGTTGAGTTCCGTCCCTTGATGCTTCTTCGCTCCGCCATCCTTCTCTTCTCCGCCACGCTCGCCGCCTCTGCGGCCGTGCCGTCGTTTCGCACCGACGTGATGGCGGCTATCGGGAAGGCCGGCTGCAATCTGGGGACGTGCCACGGCAATGCGACGGGGAAGGGCGGCTTCAAGCTTTCGCTGCGCGGGCAGGACGTTGATCTCGACTACGCGGCACTCACGCGCGATGTGGCGGGACGCAGGGTGAATGTCTTTTCGCCGGAGCAGAGCCTGCTGCTGCTCAAAGGTGGAAACAAGCTGGCGCATGAGGGCGGCAAGAAACTCGACCCGGCGCGCTGGGAGTTTCAGGTGATGCGCGACTGGATCGCGGCGGGCGCGCCGCGTGGCGATGCGAATGAGCCGCGCGTGACGCAGATAGAGGCCAAGCCACGCGAGGCGGTGCTGGATGAACCGGTGAGTACCGCGCAGATCACGGTGCGGGCTTTTTTCTCCGACGGCAGCGAGCGCGACGTGACACGGCATGCGATCTATGAGCCGCTGCAACTCGGACTCGTCGATGTCTCCAAGGAAGGACTCGTGACGCGGAAAAAGTTCGGCGAGCCGACGGTACTCGTGCGCTATTTGAATCTGTCGCAGCCCGTGCGACTGACCTTTGTGGCGGCGAATCCGGTCTTCGTCTGGAAGAGTCTGCGGCAGGACAACTACATCGACCGGCACGTCTTCTCGAAACTCAACACGCTGCGCGTGAATCCGGCGGCGGTTTGCAGCGACGAGGTTTTTATTCGTCGCGCGCATCTCGATCTGACAGGGATGATCCCGACGGCGAAGGAGGCGCGCGAGTTTGTGAATGACGCCGCGCCCGACAAGCGCGCGCGCCTGATCGACCGCCTGATGGCGCGGCCTGAATTCGCGGATTTCTGGGCGATGAAATGGGCCGACGTGCTTAAGGTCGAGAGCCGCACGCTGGACAAGACCGGGATGAAAACCTTCCACGCGTGGATTCGCTCGGCCATCGCGGAAAACCGGCCGCTGGATGAGTTCGCACACGACCTGGTGGCGGCGCGCGGCAGCACTTACAAAGAGGCGCCATCGAATTTCTACCGCGCAAACCGCACGCCGCAGGACCGAGCGACGGCGGCGGCGCAGGTGTTCCTCGGCACGCGCTTGCAGTGTGCGCAGTGCCACAACCATCCGTTTGATCGCTGGACGCAGGATGACTACTACCAATGGTCGGCGGTGTTTGGCCAGGTGGACTACAAGATCATCGAAAACAAGCGCACCGACAAAAGCGACAAGCATGAGTTCAAGGGAGAGCAGGTCGTGTTTCTCAACTCCAAGCTCAAGGTCGAGAATCCGCGCACGGGCGATGATGCGAAGCCGCGCTTCCTCGGCGCCGACATGCCGAAGCTGGCCGACAACGACGACGAGCTGCACGCCGCCGCGCGCTGGCTCACCAGCGCGGCGAATCCGCTTTTTGCAAAGGCGCAGGCGAACCGCATCTGGTATCATTTGATGGGCCGCGGCCTCGTCGATCCGGTGGATGATTTCCGTCTCACGAATCCGCCGAGCCATCCGCGCCTGCTCGATGATCTCGCGCGCGATTTCACGGAGAGCGGCTTTGATCTGCGGCATCTGGTCCGCGTGATCATGCTCTCGCGCACCTACCAGCTCGGCAGCGAAGCGGGCACGGACGCCGCGAACTACGCCAGCAACACACCGCGCAGGCTCTCGGCGGAGCAGATGGTGGACAGCGTGCATCAGGCGTTCGGCGTGGACGCTGAGTTCGAGGACTACCCGCGCGGCACACGCGCGAGCCAGATTCCCGGTCCGCTCGGCGGACGCGACGCGCGCAACGCGAAGTTCGACGACGACGCACCCGAGGTTTTCCTCGCGCAGTTCGGCAAACCCAAACGCGAGCTGGTGTGCGAGTGCGAGCGCAGCGGCGACTCGTCGATCAACCAGACATTTCAATTCATCAGCGGCCCGATGGTGAGCCGCCTCATCGCGCAATCGAAAGGCCGCCTCGCGAACTGGTCGCGCAAAGCCGGCGCCGAGCTGGACGAGATCGTGCGCGATTTGTTCTGGTCTTTTCTCACGCGTGGCCCGACGCAGGATGAGTCGAAAGTTTTCAACTCGCTCATCGCCAGCTCCACGGACCGCGCCAAGACGCTGCAAGACATCGCCTGGGGCCTGGTGAATGCGAAGGAGTTTGTGCTGCGGCGGTGAGCGGGTGTAGTGAACGCCACCATGCCCCTCGACCTCACTGCCGCGCCCGCCACGGACCCGCAACGCATCTACCAGTATCGCGACTGCCTTTACGCCGCTGATCTCATCACCACCGCGCTCGTGCATCTGGATTTATTCTCGTGGCTGGCGGAGAACCCCTCGGGCAAAGACGCGATCTGCGCGCATTTCAAAATCACCGACCGCCCCACCGATGTGCTGCTCACACTCTGCGCGGCAAATGGTTTCGTTGAGGACCGAGACGGCGTGTTTCACGCCACAGCCACTGCCCGCGAGCACCTGTGCAAAAGCTCGCCTTGGAATCTCGGCCCGTATTACGACTCCCTGCACAGCCGCCCCATCGCAAAAGATTTCCTCGAAGTGCTCCGCACTGACAAACCCGCCGGATGGTCCGGCGACAAAGCCACCGCCGACTGGCACAAGGCGATGGAGGACGAGACCTTCGCGCGTCGCTTCACCGCCGCGATGGATTGCCGTGGCATTTACTTCGCCCCGGCGCTGGCAAAGAAGCTCGACCTCGCCGGCAGGCGCTGTCTGCTCGACATCGGCTGCGGCTCCGGCATTTACGCCTGCGCCATCACCGCGCATCATCCGCACCTCCGCGCCATCGCGCTCGATCAGGCACCAGTGGACCGCATCGCGCGCAAGCTCATCGAGGAACGCGGCTACGCAGAGCGCGTTGAGGTGGCCGCTGGCAGCATGTTCGATGCGTTGCCTGGCGGCTGTGACGTGCATCTCTTTTCCAATGTTCTGCACGACTGGGGCGTGACCGAGGTGCGCCAGCTCCTCTCCATCTCCCATGCCGCGCTACCCGCTGGCGGACTGCTCATCATCCACGACGCCTTCATCCATGCGGACAAAACCGGCCCCATGCACGTCGCCGAGTACTCCGCGCTGCTCATGCACTCCACCCAGGGCAAATGCTATTCCACCGCCGAATACGCGGCGCTGCTGCGCGACGCCGGCTTCATCCCCGGCCCGTATCACGACACCGTCGCCGCGCGCGGATTCATGACGGCAGTGAAGCCGTAGCTGGACCGCGCGGAGCGTTCAGTCAGGCAAACCGAGCGCTCACCCCATCGGCTGCATCCAGCGATTGATTTTCCGCCGGATGCAAAGAAGCTCGGCGCTCCAAACGTCTCCACCCACACCATGAAAAAGCTCATCCTCGCCACCGTCTCACTCATCGCCTTCTCACTCGTCACACACGCCGCCGATCCCCTCGTCGTCGAAGGCCCGCATAACTGCTGCGGCGGTTGCCTGCGCGCCATCACCAAGACCCTCGAAAAAGTGCGTGACGTCAGTGTCGATCAGAAGAAAGGCACCATCACAGCGAAAGGAAAATCCGACGCCAAGAAAGCCGTCACCGCCCTCATGGACGCAGGCTTTTACGCCACCGCGGACGGCAAGCCCGGCACCGAGACCGGATCCGAGTCCAAGCCCGCCCCCACCGCCAGCACCGGCAAAAAAGTCACCGCCGCCACCGTGACCGGCGTGCATAACTGCTGCCTCAAATGCCGCAACCTCATCCAGGACGCCATGCGCGAGACCACCGGCGTGAAGTCCGTCGAGATCGACCCCGAAAGCCCCACCTTCACCCTGTCAGGCGAGTTCACACACGCCGACATCATCGCCTCCCTGAACAAGGCCGGCTTCAACGGCAAGATCAAGTAACGCAGGCACCGCCTCGCCGACAGCATCTCCCGCCGGTCTCGCACCATCGTGCCGCCCATGCCGGGCAATCTCCGTGGTAAGGTAGAGCGCGGCTGCCCTCTGCCGCAGATCTCCATTCCCGGAGGGATTCAAGTGACCCCGATTCTGCCCACGGATTCAGGACGACCAAGGATTGGTGAATGCAATCCTTGGGAGACCGCCGGACGGACAAATCGCACCGGGGCCGCTAATGTGTCCCCACCGCCCCCGCTCAAGCCACCGCCGCCGCCAGCATCTTCAGCAGATCACGCGCCTCCTTGCAGCCCATGCCGCGCATGAGATTGATCTCGTCCCTTTCAGCCACCTCACTGTTCCCAAAGCACCTTGCCCAAATCGGGGAATCCAAAGCTGCTCCACCGGTAACGATTGCGGCGGATGAAATCAGCGTCGCCTTCCTCGTTGCCGGGCACCGGCAGTGACGATGCTTGGTGGCCAGCGCTGATTTGGTAAATACGCCCCTTCACCCGCAAGCCGGAGCATCTCGGCACGGAACGCCCGGGGAGAGAAAAAACCGGCCCTCCTTCTGCAGCCTGTCCAGTGATGGTACCACTGCGGGGATGAGCCCCGAAGCCTTCGCCAGCAGCAGGATGCCACCGATGCCGGTGAAGCGCTGTCCCAGCTTGGCGGCGGCGTGGCGCGCTGCTAGATCATCCAGCAGGATGTAGTCCGCATGAAGACTTAGCGCCAGCGCGAGCGCCTCCGTTTCTCCGGGGTCGAGGTTCAGGCAGCCGGACACTTCGGGCGGAATCGGCACCGGCGCGGATCGCCGCACCCACTCCGGCAGCACCAGCCCCTGGAATCGCGCATGAGCAGCAGCCAGCCGCTCGAACTCATGCTCCACCGTCGGCGGAATCCAGACTTCGACGAAGAGCCGGGGCAGCAACCAATCAAGCTCCACACGGCGGAGATTTAGCAGCACCGATGTGTCCGAGACAACGATCACTCACTTCGCGGGCGGCAGGGTTTGAGTGGGAAACATCGGCCTCAAGGCCGCCACCTCGTCATGCAGATTATCCACCGTGTAGGTGCTGACCTCCCGCTCACCGAGAGCTTCCTGAAAGGCAAACAAGTCCAGCCCTGCCATCTCCGCGCCCGCTGTCTTGCTGATCCTGCCCTGGGCGTGTAAAGCACAGGCCAGCTCCAGCCGCATGTCCGCCTCGGACACATGCCGGAGCGCAGGGGCGTCAGGGAAGGTCAGGTTCAGTGTCATGATCAGAGAATACGAGCCGCGAATGATTCGGACAAGCAATTCCTTTTCCCACGCCTCCATCCGCTCAAGCCACCGCCGCAGCAAACATCTCCAGCGGATCATACGCATTGAAAAGCTGATGCCCCACCTCCGGTTTCCAACGCCTGCGCCCCAGACCCCCGGCATCCGGTCACGACCGCGCCGCTTCCGGTCGAGAGCGCACGGCATCCGGTCGAGACCGCGCGGCATTCGGTCACGACCGCGCGGCATCCGGTCACGACCGTGCAGCATCCGGTCACGACCGCACGGCATCCGGTCACGACCGCACGGCATCCGGTCACGACCGCACGGCATCCGGTCGAGACCGCACG
>JANPIW010000211.1:0-3698 GCA_031425215.1 Verrucomicrobiaceae bacterium | reverse complement strand
TGCCCTTGCTGGCTGCCGCCGCCGGGGAGGAAATCCACCTGCTTCTCCACCGCCTGCACCGCGAGCACGATCATGCCGGCAATGATGAGAAGACCCGCGTGGATGGCGATGCTCAGGGTGAGGGAGCCACCGCCGATTTTTTTCCACGCGCGCGTGAACGCGCCCTGCGGTTTGCCTTCCTCGATGTGCGTGAGCGCGGGTGGATGAAAAAACTCGCCATCGGATGGCGCGGTGAGGACCGCCTCGGTTTCGTTGGACGGTTCATCGCTGACCTGGGAGATGACAGGCGCTGCCATGGGGACAGAAGGCAGAGGAATGGGAGCTGATGGCACCACCACCGAAGGCACCGGTGAGGCGACCGGCACCGCGGTGACTGGTGGCGGCGTGACGCCTGGAGGCGGCGGCATGAGCGGACCGCTTTGGTATCCGGGCTGATAACCCGGAGGCATGCCCTGCGGCATGTAGCCTGTGGGTTGCGGCACATAGCCGGGCGGGAATCCCTGCGGCATGTAACCTGTGGGCTGGGGCATGTAGCCGGGCGGAAATCCCTGCGGCATGTAGCCAGGTGGAAATCCTTGCGGCATGTATCCCGTGGGCATGTAGCCGGGTGGCGGCATAAAACCCTGCGGATACCCGGGAGGATAACCCGGCGGGAATCCCGGCTGCGGATAGCCCGGAGGATACTGGCCCGGCTGCATCTGCGGCGGCGCGTCCGTTGGCGGCTGCGGCGCTGCGTTGGGATCGGACTGCGGATTCGGTGGTTGCTGCTGCGGGTTCATGTCGTTGTAGATGGGCAGGCGGGTTGCGGATGCTTGATCTTATGCACTCGATCTGAAAGCGACAGGGGAAAGTTCAGGGATACGGGATGCGTGGAGAAAGAAAGGCAATGGGAGAATGCGGAATGGAAGAACTGAGAACTGAAAATGGCCTGAGCGCTCATTCCTTCCACCCTTTGCACTTCCCCCATTCCTAATTCTCCCATTGCCTTTATCTCCTTGCGCATCCCGCCGCACGCATCTCGCATCAGCGCTCAAAGAACGAGTCGTCCTCGCGGTCCGCGACCTTGAGGTAGCGGTAGTACACCTCCAGCATCAGCGTGCAGAGCACCTGCCGGTACACCTCGCGATCTGCGCCCGCCGATGTGGATGATGCGATGGGGCTGTTCGCGCGCTCGATTTTCCACGCGCCGTCCGCGGCCTGGTTGCTGAGGATCTGCGGGAGAAACTGCGCGTTGTACATCTTCCACGCCGCCCCACCCTCCTGGAACATGGACTGCGTCATATAATACCACGAATAGAGATTGCAGTTCCGGTTCCAGTCCAGCGGCTCGGCCGTCACAAAGTCGGCGATGAAGTTCACGCCCTTGCTCATCACCGCTTTCTTCGTGCTCTTGCCGAGAGTTTGCAGTCCGAGCAAGCCGCAGCCGCTGAGGTTCCACTGATTGTATCCTGCCTCGCGGTTCGTGTTTCCAAAGCCGCCGTCTTTCGTCTGCATCATCGTGAGGTAGTCCACCGCGCGCTCGGTGCTCTTGCTCAGCTTGTCGATCTTGAGGCTCGTGTTCGTTGCCGCCTTCAGCGCCTGATATTGCCAGCCCGTCACCGAGAGATCACCGCGACCCGCGCGCCGGTAGCAATACTCGCCGCCCTCTCCATAGCCCCAGCCTCCGTCGGCGAGCTGGTTTTCGATGATCAGCGCCACGCCTCTCTCGAACGCATCCTTCATGCCGGGCAAAGACTTTCCGCCAAGCCGCGCAAATGCATACATCTCCCCAAGCGCATACGTCGCGATGCCATGCTCGTAGGTCGCAGAGCTTTTCCGCGGGTCTTCCGCGATGATGCCCCACTCGTTGCGCTTCGACAGCTCGACGAGGTAAAGAATGCCACGCATCACGTTGTCGCCATAGAATGGCGAATCAGGTGTTTCGCATCGCCCGAGGTAGCAGAGCAAAGACAGGCCCGTCATCGCCGCCTTGTTCGTGCGACCCCATGAGCCGTCCTCGTTTTGTTTCGTCTTCAACCACGCGAGAGATTTGGAAACGGCGATCTCGCACTCCGCGCTGCCGCCGGATTTGCGCAGCTTATCCATGCGCTCGGCTGGCGAGCAGCGCGCTGCGATGGACGGATGCATCGGCGTGAAGCGGTCTCGAATGCCAGGGCCGCCAACGGAACCAACACCGTATGCCCCGACACCGAGACCGCTTATTTTGTCACCCACACCACCACTGACATCGGGCACGGAGATCCCCTGCGCCTCGATCTCCGGCAAAAAAGTTTCCGTGTTTTCATTCAGCACCGCCGCGCGCGGCACGCTGTTGTTCAGCGATGCGCGGCGTCTGCTGCTGACTTTGTACTCAATGTTCGCGCTCGCCTCCGTGCTCGCCTTCGATGGCACGCCGGGCAGAAAATCCACCGCCACCTCGCGTGATTTCACCGTGAGATAAACCATCCCAGCGAGCGCGATGAGCGCAGCGTGAACAACGATGCTCAACAAAAGCGATCCCGCGCCGATCTTCCGCCACACTCGCGTGAACGCCCCGTGCGGCTTCACATCATCCACCCACAAGGCCACAGGCTCATCCTCCTCCAAAACATTCGCCACCAAAACATCCTCATCGTCCCGCACCAATTGAGGCGGCGGCGCATATCCCGGAGGCACCATTTTCTGAACCCCAGGCGGCATATACCCCGGCGGCCAGTCCGAAGGCACACGAGCCTGCGGCGGCACCAAGTTGGTGTTCGTCTGCCCTGAAGAATGCTGGTTTGGGATCGAGTTCATGAGTGTGCTGGATGTTGAACTGAAAAAATCGCGGCGCTGATTTCCGCGATTAATTTCCAGCAGTTTACCAAAACCGCAGCACCCGCGTCATCAGCCCCCGGCCTGATGTGGAATTCGGCATCCCCTTATCGACAACGGGCGCCCCCCTCACACGAGAAGGCAACACCCTCACCACCAGCCTGGTACCCCCGACAGGAATCGAACCTGTATTTAAGGTTTAGGAAACCCTTGTTCTATCCATTGAACTACGGGGGCCACTGATTTTCAGTGCTTTATCGCGATTCCGACCCCGAAATGAACCAAAGTAAGAACAATAATAAGAACACGTCCGACCCTTTCCACCATTGTCCAATCTCATCTTTTGTCCATAAGGAACGCTTCAGATCGCCACTCTTGAGCGAGTCATCACCTCATCATGGTGCCTCGGCATTCCCGAATTTTTAGACTCTGCGAATCGATGAACTTCGATTTTTTTTGGGTCTGCGCGTTGTCTCGCTTTCAGGAGTGCCGCTTGCTCCCGCAATTTCCGCCCATTCCGCGTCATCTATTCATGACGGCGGCACGGTGCTGCGTGTCATTCGATCCGTCGTGAAGGGCTGGACACAGAATCGAATCATCATCCCAATCCGGCATCATTTAATTGGAGAACCACCATGGGCCGACCGGCTCACTACTCTCCTGCCATTGACCGGCTGGTCGTGTGCGCGCTTTATCATGAGGCGAGGTTTCGGCGCAAGCCGATGACCAGGCTCGCCAATGAACTGCTCTCGGGTGTCCTGCGTGACACCGAGGGCTGGCGGACCGCGCTCGATCAGCAGTCGATCGTTCAGGAACAACCCACAGAGCGTTGCCGCGTCTTGCGGTGATGCTGCTCAGAATAATCGTCTCTGCTCTCCGCTCAAAGCCCGGCCTCGCGCCGGGCT
>JANPIW010000210.1:0-5167 GCA_031425215.1 Verrucomicrobiaceae bacterium | reverse complement strand
GAGGCCGAGCTGCACTTCGGGGAGGCCGAGGCGTGTTACGTCTGCGTCGGTTGCGATGCGCGCATCACATGCGAGAGCGAGTTCGAGTCCGCCGCCGACGCAGGCTCCGTGGATTGCCGCAACTTTGGGGATGGGCACTGCGGCGAGGCGATTGAAGACGGACTGGCCGTGCTGCAGCAGAGCTTCGAGTTTTTCTTTGGGCAGTGTTTGAATCGCGCGCAAGTCAGCACCTGCGATGAACACTTTTTCTTTGGTGCTGCGGATGACGAGGGCCTTGATCGCGGGATCGAGTTCGATGGCGTCGAGGTGATCGTCGAGTTCGCGCAGCGTGGTTTCGTTCAGCACATTCACGCTCGTACCGGACATGTCGAACGTGAGCCAGCAGATGCCTCCGGCATCGACTTCCATGCGAAACGCAGTGGGTGCTCCAATGGGCTTGTGCTGATGCGGCGGATGAAGGGCGATGTCCTGCTCGGGGTCTTGTGTCGGATCGAGGATGAGAGTTTTCATGTTTGGGATTTCAGATTATGGATTTCAAAGTGCCTCAATAATGGCCGCGCCGCCTTGGCCGCCGCCGATGCACATGGTGATGAGCGCGCGTTTTTTGTCGGTGTGATGGAGCTGGCGCAGGGCGGTTTGCACAAGTCTGGCTCCGGTGGCACCGACGGGGTGACCTAATGCAATCGCGCCGCCGCAGGGATTGAGCTGGTCGTCCGTGATCTCGCCTAGTGTTTGTTCAAGGCCGGCGCGGCGGGCGGCGGCGGGATCGCGGAGGCATTTCAAAACGGCTAGCACTTGTGCGGCGAAGGCTTCGTTGATCTCGATGACGTCGAGATCGGCGAGTTTCATTTTCGCGCGATGCAGCACTGTGGCGACGGCTTGCACGGGGCCGAGGCCCATGCGTGCGGGGTCGCAACCGGTGAAGGCGTAATCGACGAGGCGGCCAATGGGTTTCCATCCGTGACGCGCGGCGGCTTCTTCGGTGGCGACGAGGAGCGCGACGGCGCCGTCGGTGATTTGCGAGGAGTTGCCGGCGGTGACGGTGCCGTAGCTCGGATCGAAGAGTGGCGTGAGCTTGGCGAGCTTTTCGAAGGAGGAATCGGCGCGGATGCCGTTGTCGGCGGTAATGGCGGAGCGCGTGGAGCCGCCGGGGAAAGCGGGAGAAATCTCCTGCTGGTGCTCCCAGGCGGCTTTGGTTGCGCAACTATGCGAACGCAAGGCGAAGGCGTCCTGCGCATCACGGCTAATCTGAAACTCACGCGCGAGCAGCTCGGCGGTCTGGCCCATGTTCAGCTCGGACACGGGATCGGTGAGGCCGAGCTTGATGCCGATTAGGGGCGCGAAATCGCGCGGACGGAAGGCGGTCATCGCGCCGACGCGCTGGCCGATGCTGCGCACCCGCGAGAGCGCGGCGAACTTCATGGCGGCGCTGCGTGAGAAGTAGAGCGGCATGTTCGACATGCTCTCGACGCCGCCGACGATGAAGACTTCACCGTGATTGGAATTCATGCGTTCCTGCGCGGTGGTGATGGCTTCCAAGCCAGAGGCGCAATTGCGATGCACGGTCATGGCTGGTTTTGACTCGGGCACTCCGGCGCGCAGGGCAATGACGCGCGCGATGTTCTGCGCGTTCGCGGGCTGGCCGACGCAGCCGAAGATGGTTTCATCGACGAGCTGCGGGTCGATGCCGGTTTTGGTGAGGAGTGCTGCAACTGCCGATCTGCCGAGTTCGACAGCATCCATGTTGGCGAGCGTGGTGCTCATGCGGCAGAAGGGTGTGCGCACGGCGGCGATGATGTGGAGGGAGCTCATGGGATTATAGTGTGCTAGATGTTCACAAGGTGATGTGGCTCAGGAGTCAGAGCACTGAGCACCGCGAGTTGAGCGCTTTGAGGCTTCGCGGTGGAAATCTTCGGCCGGTGATCCGCAAGCTTCTCTTCCTTCAGCAAGCGACCGAGACCGAGAAGGTCGCGCATCTCAGGGAGCGTGTGGAATTGGATTTCGTTTGGAGTCAGCTCGGTGGCTTCGGTGAAACGGCGGGTGACGATGCTGGCGATGTCGTTTGGGGCGATGCCTGGCTCGGGGGTGAGATGGAGGGTGAGTTCATCGACCTCGAGCGGATCGTTGTCGCGTTTGCGCAGCTCGAGCTGCCATGCGGCCACGCCTTTTTGATCGTCGAGCAAATGTTCGAGCACATTGAAATCGACGAGTGTGCCTTTGAGTTTGTCGAGTCGCAGCTCGCGCACCTCACTGACGCGCGAGATGGGGCCGAGGATGCGCGGGCAGCGGCGACCACAATGGGGGCACGGCTCCCATGTGAGGCCGCCTTCCGCGATGTCGCCAGTGCGGTAGCGGAGCACGACGGTGCCGCGCGCGTCGAGCGGTGTGAAGACGATCTCGCCGGGCTGTCCGTCAGCGACGGGGTGGCCGGTTTTGGGATTCACGATCTCGACGATGCCGAGGTCGGGCGACACATGGAAGCCGCTGACGGCGACGCCATTTTCCGCAGGGCACTCGGGCAGCGCCATCTTTGCCTCGGTGAATCCGTAGGTGCTCAGCACGCTGGCCTGCGGGCAACTGAGTGTGGCGCAGAGTTCCCTTAGTTTGGCGCGCAGGCCGTCGGCTACTTTCTCTCCACCGAGCACGAGGCGTTTCAGGTTTGGCCATGCTTTGCCGCGCGCTGCCGCTTCGTGGAGCATGTGATAAATGAAAGTGGGCATGCCGATCAAAATGTCGGGCTGGATTTTGTCCATGAGCGTGATGTTGCCGTCGGTGCCGAGCGTTTTGCCGCCGCCGCTGCTGACCATGAAGGTGTCGAAACCGATGCTCGCGTAGTGTGTCTGCCAGAAGGCGAGATGCGGCGCGTAGGGGAAGGCGTTGATATGCCGGAAGTCGCGCTGCGAGCGGCCGACCTCCATGATGCGGCGGCCCGTGATCTCGAGATTGTGCAGATCGTGCTTTGTATAAACAAAGGGCACTGGGTCGGACGAACGGCCGGTGGTGCTGGTGAGAAGCACCGGGCGGAACTCGGCTTCGAGGTCTTCTTTCGCGGCGCGTTTGCCGTGGAGCAGTGCGTTGAAAATGGTGGCGGGTTCGCGTTTCAGAACTGACTCGCTCGGCACCAGAACAAAGTCGCGCTGCTGGTCGCGCGGGACGTTCAGATCGAGCTTCGAGGTGAAGGGGACGTGGCTCCAGTCTTCGAGTGTGCGGATGTCCTCTGCGTGGATGTCGTGCTCCTCGAAGAGACGGCGGTAGTGGGCGCTGAAGGGCAGGACGCGGTGGGTGAGGTAGTGGCGCAGTCTGCGCGGCTGCCAGAAGTCCCAGACGTTACGCGGCGTGGAGTCCCAGTTTGGAATTGGATTGATGAGTTTCATAGTGGATGTCTCCTTGATTGAGCTGCTGTTTTTTTAGCAGGGCGCGGATGCCGGGCATGGCGACAAGGGTGGCCTCGCGGCCGGCGGTGATGTAGCGGTCGAAGTTTTCGTAGTCGTACCAAGTGCTTTGCTCCAGGCGCGGGACGAGAACCAGATCAGCGCGCCCGCACTCTTTGGCGACGAGGCGGAGTTGCGCGGACATGAGGGATCGGCGGAAGGTGTCCATCACATTGCCGTAGGCGAGGAGGTTGACGGAGCGCCAGAAGCGCGCGAGCACACGGACCAGGGCGTGCTGGTTGATGTTTTCATGCGAGTCGAAAACGATGTTGTCGCCTTCATCGATGTCTTGAGGCAACGGCATGACGTTCACGGCGATGACGTGATCGAGATTGAAGCGCTTACGCAGGAGTGAGACGGGCAGGGGCTCGCTGGCGCCACCATCAACGTAGCGGTGACCATTGAGCCGCACCGGAGCGCACACGCCGGGAATGGCGGAGCTGGCGTGGACGGCGGCGGCGACGGGACCTCTGTCGAAAACTTTCGCAGTGAGCGCGTCGAGATCGGTGGCGACTACGAGCAGCGGCGTGCGCAGTTCGGCGAAGGTGAGCGTGCCGAGCGAGCGTTCGAGATGACGGCGGATTTTATCGCCGCGGATGAGACCCTCGGACGGCGGGAAAAGAGGATCGAGCAGGCGCAGGAGTGTTTTGCGATCTTTGATCTCGCGCGCCAGCTCCTCCAGCTTCGTTCCATTCAATCCCGCCGCCCATAAAGACCCGACATACGCGCCCATGCTCGTGCCGGCGATGGCGGAGACATGAATGCCTTCTTCCTCAAGTACTTGAATGACACCTACATGAGCCAAGCCGCGCGCTCCGCCGCATGAGAGAGCAAGGCCGATCCTCGGCTCTGGAGCCACCCTGCTGACAACGGCCTTGCCACTGCTGGTTTCGGGAGCTTCCTGGTCTGTCGCCCGAAACCAACTTGCAACGGAGTTGCTAAGGGTGGCGATCATAATGATTGAGTTGTTCAGTTGTTTAGACTGGGTGGATGGGCACGGATGTTCAATGGCACAGAAGATTTATGTGCTGAACATTTCGTGATGGTGAGCGGTCGGTGCGCGTAGCGGCGGAGCTGTCTTCTGGGTTGTCTCGCCGCGCATGAAGCAGGGTATGGTCCACCGCGCCTCGATGAAGAAAGCAGATGCCCGTTGCGATCGAGGATGGTTGTTGAACTCGTTTGCGACCTCAATGGTTCGTTCTACATGGGGGCTGCTCACATGATCAAGGTCGCTGGACTTACGCGCTTCAAACGCATCGCCGTCATTGGTGGGGCGGGCTTGCTTTTGCTCGCGCTCATCTGGTGGGCGCTGCCTTGGTGCGTGTTTTATCCTGATGCGCTTTCCAGGCCGCAGTTGATCTCAGTCTCCTTCACTGCGCGCGATGGTGCTCCGCTGCGCCAGCTTCTCACCAGCGAGGGGCAGCGAGTGTCGCTGCCGGTGGAGTTCAAGGCGCTGCCGAGATCGCTCATCGACGCGACGCTGGCGGCAGAAGACAAACGGTTCTTTTCTCACGCGGGCATCGACTGGCTTGCGGTGGGGCGGGCGGCTTGGGATAATGCGGGGAGCAGGCGCGTGGTGTCGGGAGCTTCGACGATCACGCAGCAGCTCGTGAAGATTTCTGCGCCGCGCGAGTCGAGGCGAACTCTCGGAGTGAAAGTGCGCGAGGCATTGCAGGCGCGGCGGCTGGAGCGGGAGTGGTCAAAGGAGCAAATCCTCGCGGCTTATTTGAACCGGG
>JANPIW010000209.1:0-2597 GCA_031425215.1 Verrucomicrobiaceae bacterium | reverse complement strand
CTACGCGCGCCAGTGTCTGCTCGCGCGTCGTCTGGCGGAGCGCGGCGTGCGTTTCATCGAGCTGACCTGCGTGACCGGCATCCGCAACGTCGCGCCGTGGGATTCGCACAGCAACATCGCCGAGGAGCACGCGAAGAACGCCGCCGTCGTCGATCAACCCATCGCGGCGCTCATCGGTGATTTGAAATCGCGCGGCATGTTGGACGAGACGCTCATCATTTGGGCCGGCGAGTTTGGCCGCACCCCCTTCGCGCAAGGCTCGAAAGGCCGCGATCACAATCCGCAAGGCTACACCATCTGGCTCGCGGGCGGCGGCATCCGCGGCGGCATGATCCACGGCGCGACGGATGAATACGGTTACCACGCCGTGGACGGCATCGTCACGCCGCACGATCTCCAGGCCACCGTGCTCCACCTCATGGGCATCGACCACGAGCGCCTCACCTTCCCCTTCGCCGGCCGCCACATGCGCCTGACGGACGTGCATGGCCGCGTGGTGCGCGAGTGGCTGGCGTAATACGAACCTGCTTCACTCTCATGCTTCCGCGCCCGCCCATTTTCCTCTACGCGCTCTTTGTCGCCAGCGCATCAAGCGTGGAGCCAGCTCCCTACAGCGGCGCGGGATGCGCGGCGCAGGCGGATGCTTTCTTTGTCGATGAGGTGTGGGGCAGCGTCGGTGCGCAGGATTGTTTGAAATGTCACAAGGCGGGCGGCGACGCGTTGGACAGCAAGTTTGTGCTGGATGATCCGAAGCGGCTGCAAGGCCAGGCGCGGACTGATGCGCTGCGGCGGAATCGCGACGCCTTTGCGAAGATGGCGCGGGCGAAGGAGGTCGGCGGATCACGGCTGCTGCTCAAGGCAATCGGCAAGCTGGATCACGAGGGCGAGGAGGCGATCAAGGCGGATTCAGCGGCGTATCGTGTGCTGGAAAAGTTTGTGCGCCGCCTCGACGCGCCCGCGATGTCGGAGATCGCCGATGACAAAAACGCTCCGCCATTTTTCGAGGGTGTGACGATGCTCGATGACCGCCGTCTGCTGCGGCGCGTGACGTTGCAGCTTGCAGGCCGGTTGCCGACGGATGCGGAAGTAAACTCATTGGGCAACACGGATGCGCTGCTCGACGCGGTCATGATGGAGGACGCGTTTTACGACCGCCTGCGCGAGGGCTTCAACGACATCTTTCTCACCGTCGGCTTCGACGGCAACGCGGAGGCGACCGCGCTTTCGTATGATCACTTCCAGAAGACGCGGCTCTGGTATCAGAAGCACGATCTCACGCACATCAAAGACGAGAAGGAGCGCAAGCAGGCCAGCTACAAACTCGCGCGCGACTACCGCGAGGCGCTGCTGGGCGAGCCGATGAAGCTCATCGAGCACATCGTGCGCAACGACCGCCCGTTCACCGAGATCATCACCGCCGACTACATCATGGTCACGCCCTACACCGCGCGCGGTTACGGTTTGTTTGATGAGGTGAAGGCCAGGTTCAAAAACGCGGATGATCCTTTTGAATATGTCCCGGTGAAGCTCAAGGCGCTCGTGGGTCGCAGCAGGCAGCAGGATCAGGATTCGGTCACCGGATTCTATCCGCACGCCGGACTCCTCAGCACCTTCCAATACCTCGCGCGCTATCCGACAACTGAGACGAACCGCAACCGGCTGCGCGCGCGGATGTACTATCAGCACTTCCTCGGCGTGGACGTGCTGGAGCTTGCCGCGCGCGTGTCGGACGCGGCGGCGGCGACGGCGAAATACAAGGTGCCCACGATGGAAGCGACGGAGTGCGTAGTGTGCCACAAGACGCTCGATCCCGTGGCCGGCATGTTTCAGGATTACTGGCGCTTCGCGGCGGAAGGCATCTACGGCAAGCGCAAGGAAGGCTGGTTCACCGACATGTTCGGTGCCGGCTTTGAAGGAGAGGACATGCCCGAGGCTGACCGCTGGCGCGCGCTGCAATGGCTCGGCGAGCGCACGGTCAAAGATCAGCGCTTCGCCGTCGCGATGGTGGAGCATGCTTATTACATCCTCACGGGTCGCAAAGTGCTGCTGCCGCCGAAGGAGATGGATGATCTGCTCTTCACAGCGAAACGCCGTGCGTATCTCGCGCAGCGCAAGCTCGTGGAGGAGATCGCCGCGCGCTTCGCGAAGAACGGCTTCAATTTCAAGAGCGCGATCAAAGACTGGATCGCCTCCGAGTTTTATCGCGCCGACGGACTCGCCACCGTAACGACAAAACCGGATCGCCGCGCCGAGCTGGACGACATCGGCATCGTGCGAATGCTCGCGCCCGAGCAGATCGAGCGAAAAATCACAGCCATCTTCGGCAACCCGTGGGGCAGAATGAGCGAGCAGACCGCGATGCTCTACGGCGGCATCGACTCCTAGGAAGTGACCGAACGCGGCGCTGATCCCTGCGGCGCGATGGGCGCGATCCAGCGCATCTTTTCCAACGACGTGGCCTGCAAACAAACCGCGCTGGATTTCAGCAAGCCCGCCGCAGAGCGACTGCTGTTTCCTAACATCGAGCTCGATGTGCTTCCCGGCACTGCGGACAGCGATGCAAAGATCCGCGCCACCATCACGCATCTCCACGAGAG
>JANPIW010000208.1:0-16631 GCA_031425215.1 Verrucomicrobiaceae bacterium | reverse complement strand
CTCGTCATCTTCCTCAGTGACAACGGCGCCAGTCCCTATGATCACGGCAAAGTCACTGCTCGCAAAATCGAGCCGCTGCTCGATGGCACCTCGAATCTCGGCTACGGCGTCGGGTGGGCGAATGCGAGCGAGACGCCGTTCCGCCACTACAAGCGAAATATGTTCAACGGTGGCAGTTCCACGGCCTGCATCGCTTCATGGCCTGCGGTTGTGAAACAGCCGGGAACCATCACTGATCAGCGGGCGCACATCATCGATCTCATGGCGACCATCGTGGATGTCGGCGGCGGCAAGTGGCCTGCGGAATTTGCAGACGAAAAAATCTCGCCGTTGCCGGGCAAGAGCCTTCGCCCGATTCTCCTCGGCGAACAGCGGACGCCACACGAGACGCTTTACTTCCAGCTCTTCGATCATCGCGCCGTGATCGCTGGCGACATGAAGCTCGTCTCCGACTGGGGCCGCCCGTGGGAGTTGTTCAATCTCGCAGCCGACCGCACCGAACTTCACGATCTCACGAAAGCCCAACCCGAGCAGGTCGCTCGTCTTGAGAAGCTCTGGAACACCTGGTCGGACCAGACCAACACACGACTCCGCAGCGCTGGAGGCGAGCCCCTTTACCGGCATCAAATGGATGAGCACGAAGAGTTCGTCGGCGGTGGCAGCGATAGCGGTGATGAGGAGATGGAGAAGCCCAAGGGCAAAAAGGCGGACAAGAAAACCCCAGAAGCGGCACCAACGCCGGCACCAGCGCCATCCCCGGTTCTAGCACCAGCACCTACCGCTAAGGTTAAGCCGATCCGCCCCCGCGTTGACACCACGCTCGCGATTGAGAAAGAACAACTCGTTCTCACCAGCACCGGAGATAATCCAGGATTGACCTTCGATGCGTCGGACATCAAAACCGCCGGCCCCTACACGCTCGCCTTTCGCATTCAAAGCAACGCCAGTGGCGATGGCACAATCTACTGGACCACCGACGCGAAAACCTCGCTGCCCAAGGGAGAGAACCAAACCTTCAAGGTCACGCACGACGGCCAGTGGCACGAACACTCTCTCAACCTCGCCGAACCCAAAATCCTCCACGCCCTGCGCCTCGATCCCTGCGCGGGCAAGGGCGTCGTGCGCCTCGACTCACTGCAACTCAAGGACGCCACCGGCAAGACCCTCAAACAATGGCCTTAATCTCAGTCCAATCTTTCCCATGAAATCACTCCCGATACTTTTCGCCTCCGTTTGTTTGTTCAGCAGTCCGCTTGTCGCTGCTGAGACTGCCGGGGCCAAGCCCAACCTCCTCTTCATCGTCGCGGATGACATGGGATTCTCAGATGCCGGTTGTTTCGGCGGAGAAATCCACACGCCGAATCTCGATCAACTCGCGGCGGACGGGCTGCGATTCACCCAGTTTTACAACACGGGACGTTGCTGGCCATCGCGTTCAAGCCTCCTGACTGGCTATTATGCCCAGGCGATCCGCCGCGATGGTTTTAGTGGCAAAGGGGCGCCGAAAGGCGAAGGCAAGACTGGGAGCGGTGGAGTCCGACCGCGTTGGGCGCAGTTGCTGCCCATGTATCTTCAGCCGCTGGGTTATCATTCCTACCAGTCCGGCAAATGGCATGTGGACGGACGGCCTTTGGACAACGGCTTTGAGCACTCCTATGAACTCTACGACCACAACAACTACTTCTCTCCGGCCAGGCACTCCGAGGACGATCTGCCGTTGCCTGCAATCACGCCGGGCAGCAAGTTCTACACGACCACCTTCATCGCCGATCAGGCGATCAAGTTTCTGAAGGGGCACGCGACCACCCATCCCGGTGAGCCATTCTTTCAATACCTAGCCTTCACCAGTCCGCATTTCCCCATACACGCGCTGCCGGAGGACATCGCCGTTTACCAAGATCGTTACAAATCTGGTTGGGACGCCATTCGAGCTGAACGCCACGAGCGCATGAAGAAGATGGGCATCGTCGATTGTGCGCTTTCACTACTGGATCCAAAGGAGGGCGGGAATCTGACTGCCGATGCGCGCGAGAAGATCGGTCCGGGAGAGGTCGGAGAAGCCGTTCCGTGGGACAGCCTGACCACCGAGCAGAAGGAGTTCCAAGCGTCCAAAATGGCGGTTCACGCCGCGATGATCCATCGCATGGACATCGAGATTGGCCGCGTGCTGGATCAGATCAAAGCGATGGGTTCACTCGAAAACACGATGGTCATCTTCCTGTCGGATAACGGAGCAACGGCGGAGCAGATCATTCGCGGCGGCGGTCACGATGCCTCTGCGCCGGTGGGTTCGGAGAGAACCTTTCTCGGCATCGGTCCAGGGTGGTCCAGCACAGCGAACACACCCTTTCGGCTACATAAGAAGTGGAATCATGAGGGCGGCATCGCCACGCCGCTCATCGTGCATTGGCCCGCGGGCATCCAGGCCCGCAACGAACTTCGCTCGAAGCCCAGTCATCTGATTGACCTCGTGCCGACGGTGCTGGAAATCGTCGGCAGCAAACCGCCGGAGACTGTGGCTGAATTGCCCGTGCCACCGCTCCATGGCCAAAGCCTAGTGCCCACCTTCGCCAAGGACGGCGAAGTGAAGCATGACTACCTCTGGTGGAATCATGGTGGACATCGCGCCATCCGCATCGGCGACTGGAAGCTCGTGTCCTCGTCACCCGCGTGGGAACTCTACGATCTGAGCACGGATCGCTCGGAAACCAAAGATCTGGCCGTGACTTATCCAGACAAGGTCAAAGCAATGACGCAGGCGTGGACAGAACATGCGGAGGAACTGCACACGCTGTCACTGCAAGATCCGCCAGATGCCGCCCGGAGGAAAAAGAAGAAGGGCAAAGCCGCCGCGCAATCCAAGTCTGTCGGTCAATGAACTGAGAAACGCGCACATCTGAAATCCATCCAATCTAAAACTATGACCAAGAAACTTACCCTCACGCTGCTGCTAGCCGCACTCGCATCCCCATTGGCATCCTTTGCCGAGGAAGGCTTCAAGCCGCTCTTCAATGGAAAAGACCTCACGGGCTGGGATGGCAATCCGGATTTGTGGTCCGTCGAGGACGGCTGCATCACAGGCAAGACGACGGGGCCGGAGCAGTTGAACTACAATCAGTTTCTCATCTGGCGCGGCGGTGTGCTGAAGAACTTTGAGCTGCGGGCGAAAGTGAAGCAGGCGGGGAATAACACGGGCATCCAGTATCGGAGCCGGGAGTTTCCGGAGGTCGGCAAATGGTCGGTCGGCGGGTATCAGTGCGACATTCATCCGGCGGCGGCGAACAACGGGATGGTCTATGGCGAGAAGTGGGGCGGCATCCTCGTGCAGAATGGGCAGAGCGTGGTGATCGATCCCCAAGGCGCTAAGTGGCTGGTCGCGGAACGTGAGCCGGTGAACGTCGATATCGCGGAGTGGCATGACTACACGATCATCGCGCAGGGGAATCATTTGGTGCACAAGATTGACGGGCAGGTGACGATCGACTTGCTCGATTTCGGCACGAAGACGCAGGCACTGGAAGGATTGCTCGCATTTCAGATCCATCGCGGTCCCGCGATGAAGGTGCAGATCAAGGAAGTGATGCTGAAGGAACTGCCGGAGGGCGGCATGGCTGCGTTTAATCAGTCGATGCTGCCCGCGAATGCGAAGCCGGTGGAGAAGGCGAAAGGCGAGCCTAAGGGCAAGGCGAAGAAGGGACCCAAGCCGACGTCTCCCGCGCCGTCGGCTTCAGCAGCGCCGGCAGCAGGAACGTGGAAGTGGCTGTGGAGCGATTCATCTGCCGCGAAAGCGGGTGCTCGGTTGAAGAAGGAATTCGAGCTCGCGGATGCGGCGGTGAAGGAAGCGGTCTTGCGTGTGGATTGCGACAACGGCGCGAAGGTTTTCCTCAACGGACAACTGGTCGCGACCAATCCCGACTGGCAGAAGCCGACGACGGCGGACGTGTTGAAAGCGCTGCGTGCGGGTAAGAATGAGTTGCTTGTCGAGGCCACCAACAAGGGGGCGGTGGCGGCGTTCATCGCATCACTCACACTGCGGCTCGCGGATGGCACTGAGCGTGTCATATTGACGGATGCCTCGTGGTCCGCCGCCGCGCCGGGAGACTCGGATTGGAAGCCTGCCAAAGTGGTCGCGGATTATGGAGCGAGGCCGTGGGGCGATGTCTTTGGCAAACGCGGTGATTCGACGCCGACAGCGACGACCGAGACAGCGACGACGAAAGAAAAGGGGAAAGGAAAGCCGAAGGCACGGGGGCCAGTTTCAACCGCGCCCCAGGAGGTCGCCCAGCCTGCGGACATTCGCACGCCACCCGGTTTCCAAGTGGAATTGATCCACACCGTCTCGCGGGCCGATGAAGGCTCGTGGGTCAGTCTCACGGTGGATGATCAAGGACGCCTCATCGCCAGCGATCAGTATGGCGGCCTCTATCGTCTCACTCCGCCGCCGCTCGGCAGCAAAGAGCCTGCGCAGGTCGAGAAGCTCACCGCTGACATCGCGGGCGCGCACGGCCTGCTTTACGCGTTCGGCAGTCTGTATGTGATGGTCAATGAGAAGCCCCACACGGCCGGGCTCTACCGTCTGCGCGACACAAAGGGCACCGGCCAGTTCGATGAGAAGACGCTGCTGCGCGAGATCAGAGGCCAGGGCGAGCACGGCAATCACTCGCTCACGCTCTCGCCCGATGGAAAGAGCATCATCATCGCGTGCGGCAACGGCACCGAGCAGCCGCCGCTGGAGCACACGCGCGGATCACGACCCTTTGGCGATGATCAAGTGCTGCCTCGCATCGCCAAAGGCGCCACTTCCTCCGACACCGAGCCGCAGGCTTTCACCTGCAAGGTGTCGCCCGATGGCAAGCACCTCGAGATGATCTCATCCGGCAATCGCAATCATTTCGACATCGCCTTCAATGCGCTCGGCGATCTCTTCACGTATGACAGCGACATGGAGTGGGACGTGGGCACGCCGTGGTATCGGCCCACGCGCATCTATCACCTCGTCAGCGGCGGCGACTACGGCTTCCGCGAGTCCTCCGGGAAGTTGCACGCCTATTGCCCGGACATCGTGCCGCCGCTCGTCAATGTCGGCCCTGGCTCGCCCACCGGCGTCACCTCCGGCCTGGGCGCAAAGTTTCCTGCCAAGTATCAGCACGCCATCTTCGCCTGTGACTGGACTTATGGCTCGCTCTACGCCGTGCATCTCACGCCGCAGGGCGCGGGCTACAGCGCGACGCTGGAGGAATTCATCTCTGCCAAGCCGTTGCCGCTCACCGATGCCGTGATCGGCAAAGAGGGTGCCATGTATTTCTCCATCGGCGGACGCCGCACCCAGTCGGCCGTCTATCGCGTGACCTATGTGGGCAAAGAAAGCACCGCGCCCGCAGCCGCGCCCATCGAGACGCCGGAGCGCAAGCTGCGCGTCGAACTCGAACGCCTGCATGATGAAGGCACCGGACCCGAAGCCATCGACCAAGCATGGCCGCATCTCGGTCACGCAGATCGTCTCGTGCGCTGGGCCGCGCGCGTCGCCATCGAGCGGCAGCCTGCGCAGATGTGGGCTGCGCGTGCGTTGAAACAAACCGAACCCTGGGCCGTGCTGGAGTCCGGCGTCGCGCTCGCCCGCATGGGTGGCAAGGAGCGGCAGAACGATCTGCTCGCGTTGCTGAATGGGATTGAATTCACCAAGCTCAGCGTGCCTCAACAGCTAGCCCTCATCCGCGCCTATCAGATCACCCTCGCCCGCAGCGGCCTGCCCACAGGCGCTGCACTGGCGCAAACGATCACGCGGCTCGATGCGCGCTATCCAGCGAAGACGAACGACCTTAACACCGAGCTTTCGCGCACCCTTGTCGCTCTCGGTTCCAGCAGTGTCGTGGAAAAAACCATGCGGCTCATGCCCGCCGCGCGTGATGAAAAAGTGTCATGGCTCAGCACTGAGCGACTCACCCGCAACAGCCGCTACGGCCCCAAGTTCATGCTCACCGGAGAGAGCCGCCCGAACGTCCAGCAGCTCGCCTATGCCTATGCCCTGCGCATGGCAGAGACGGGCTGGACGCCCGAGCTGAGGCGCAGCTTTTTCACCTGGTTCGCCAGCACCGCCGCCTGGCAGGGCGGCAATCAATTCAGCGGCTTCCTGCATCAGATCCGCAACGACGCACTCGACCGCGTGACCGACGAATCCGAGCGCAAAGAATTGGCAGCACTCTCCAAAGCAGCACCCGCAGCTACTCCTGCCGCACCCATCGTGCCACCGCATGGCCCTGGGAAAAACTACAGCGTCGAGGACGTGCTCGCCTTTGCCAAGGACGGCATGGACAAGCGCAACTTCCAGCGTGGCCGCGAGCTGTTCATCGCCACCGCCTGCCAGGCATGTCATCGCCTCGGAGGTGAAGGCGGCGGCATCGGCCCAGACCTCACCGGAGCCGCGAACCGCTACACCCTGCGTGATCTTTTGGAAAACATCGTCGAGCCGAGCAAAGTCATTTCCGACCAATACGAAAGCACTGTCATCGAAACCAAGGACGGCAAAGTCTTCACCGGCCGCATCACCAGCGAGGACGACGACCACCTCTACGTCGCCACCAATCCCGCCGACCTCAATGACATCACCACCGTGAAAATCACCCAACTCAAATCCCGCCAAGCCTCCCCCGTTTCACTGATGCCCCCCGGCCTCATCAACAGCATGAACCCGGATGAAGTGCGCGACCTCATCGCCTACATCGTGACCGGGGGCAATCTCCGCAAGAACTAATACCATGAGATGTCTCCATGCCTTCTTTCTCGCGCTCGCGGCGACAAACATCGGTCAGGCCGCAGCGGCAAAACCGAACATCTTCTATATCCTCGCCGATGACATGGGCTACGCCGATGTCGGCTTCAATGGCAGCACGGACTTCAAAACGCCGAACCTCGATCAACTCGCGAAAAACGGCACGGTGCTGACGGCGATGTATGGGCAGCCGACATGTTCGCCTTCACGCGCCACTCTGTTGACGGGACGCTACCCCACGCACACGGGCGTCTATCGGACGGTCGGCGATCAGAAGAGTTTCAACTGGCCGCTGCCGCTGAACGAACAAACGCTGGCTGACAGCTTGCGCGCGGCGGGCTACACCACGGCCATCTGCGGCAAATGGCATCTCGGCGAGGGTGCGGAATACCTGCCCACCCGGCGCGGTTTCGACCATCAGTATGGACACATCACGGGCAGCATCAGTTCCTTCACCTTGGAAGGTCAGCCGGGGAAGAAAAAGCGCGACTGGTATCGCGATGACCAGGCCTGCGCGGACGAGGGTTATGACTCCGACCTCATCGCCGATGAAGCCTGCCGCCTCATCAAGACACAACCCGCCGACAAGCCATTGTTCCTCTACTTCCCGACTCATGCCGTGCATACGCCGTGGCAGTCGCCGGAGGCAGACCTGGCCCCGTATGCTCATCTCAAAGGCCGACTCAAGGATTTGGCTGGCATGACGGCGGCGCTGGATCGCGTCGTCGGGCGAGTCGTGGCGGCGCTGAAAACGAAGGGCATCCTGGACAATACGCTCATCCTTTTCTCCAGCGACAACGGCGGGCCGAGCTGGAATGGCACGGTGCGCAACACGCCCCTGCGCGGCGGCAAGGCACAGATTTACGAAGGCGGCATGCTCCTTTGCAGTTTCGTGACCTGGCCCGGAAAAATCCCCGCCGGAGTCACGAATAACGAGCCGCTAAATCTGGTGGACTGGTATCCGACCTTGCTGAAACTCGCGGGGAGTTCCGCCGAACAAAAACTTCCGGTGGATGGCCTGGACATCTGGCCAGTGCTCACGCGAGGCGCTATATCGCCGCACCAGGAAATCTTGCTGATGGGTTCGCAGCCGGGCGAGGCCGCCATCCGCAGGGGAGACTGGAAACTGCTCGTCAACCCGACCGATTCGAAGCGGGAGAACAAGAAGAAGTCAAAGTCAGAAGCAGGCGTGATCGTGAATGGCGACCGCATCGAACTCTACAAAGTGGCCGACGACATCAGCGAGCGACACGATCTAGCCGCCGCCCAGCCGGAGCGGGTGCAAGCCATGCTGGCCCGCCTCCAAGAATTGACTGCCAACCCCGCCAATCCTGATCATTTCAAAGACACCAAGAAGGGCCAACAAAAGACCCCATGAAACTCCTCATCACCTTATTCTTCATCGCCCTCAGCTTTCCGCTCTTTGCGGCCCCGGCAAAACCCAACATCATCGTCATCATCACCGATGACATGGGCTTCTCCGACATCGGGTCGTATGGCGGGGAGATCGAGACGCCGCATCTCGACAAGCTCGCAGCCGGTGGGGTGAAGTTTTCGCAGTTCAACAACTGCGCGAAGTGCGAGCCGAGCCTCGCTTTTGACCAGGCAGCAATGGTGGACGCACAACTCGGGAGTCGCAGTGCGCAAGGACAGCGCTACATCCAGCATCCAGCCGAAGAACTCTTCGACCTAACCGCCGACCCACTCGAGGAAAACGACCTCGCCCGCGACCCGAAGCATTCCGCACGAATTGCGGAAATGCGCACCCGTTTCACCGAAATCAAAACCGCCGCCAAATGAACCCTTCATTCCGTTTTCTAGCCATCCTCTGCCTAGCTCTGCCAGGACTGCCCGCCTCGGCATCTGCTGCGGGGCAGCCCAATGTGCTCATGATCCCGGTGGACGATCTGGGCGACTACATCTCGATCCTCCAGAATCATCCCGGCATCAAAACGCCGAACTTTGACAGACTGGCGAAGCGATCCGTGAACTTCACGCGCGCCTATTGCGCCGCGCCAATATGCCAGCCGTCCCGGGCGGCCGTCATCACTGGCCTGAGGCCGGATCAGACCGGGATTTACGATCTCGGGCATTCGATGGTGAACTCCCCCGTCGCGATGGCGGCGGTCGGGCTGGAGGAGCAATTCAAAAGGCATGGCTACGACACCTATTTGACGGGCAAATTCTATCACGTCGAGCCGACGAAGCGCGCTTGGCCGGAAGAACGCATGAAGGCCGCCTGGACGGAGATCAAGGAGCCGGTGAACCAGAAAGACCCGCAACTGGCCGGTGGCTACAACAGCATCGGACCCGCCCCAGGCGGCATGGAGTCGATGCCGGATGTTGCCGCGCTGAAGAACACAAAGGGCTGGCTCGCTGCGAAACACGATAAGCCATTCTTCATCGTCCAAGGCCTCAAAAAGCCGCACGTTGCTTTCGTCGTGCCGAAGGAGTTTTTCGACCAGTATCCGTTGGATTTCATCGTGCTCCCCGAGGCCCCAGTCGGCGACATCGATGACATTCCCAGCAACTTTGCCGGGTCGAAAAAGAGCTTCGCAAAATTCCGCGACAACGAGAAGCGGTGGAAGGAAACCATGCAGGCCTACCTCGCCAGCATTTCATTCTGCGACTGGGTGCTCGGGCAAATCCTCGATGCGCTCGATGCGAGCCCCTACGCGCGCAACACGATCATCGTCCTCTGGTCGGACCACGGCTACCACATGGGAGAGAAGCAGCACTTTGCAAAGCGCGCTCTCTGGACGCAGACATTACGCGTGCCATTTCTGATCAGCGTGCCGGGCATGGCGACGGCGGGCCGCTCCTGCCCCGCGCCGGTCAGTCTGATGGACATTTACCCAACACTAAACGAACTCTGCAAACTGGAGCAAAAAGCTCCGCAAGTGCTGGCCGGCCACAGCCTCGCGCCGCTGTTGAAAGCTCCCGATGCGAATTGGCCGTATGTCGCCGTGTCGTCTCACGGCGAGGGCAACGCCGCCGTCACCGATGCGCGTTACCATTACATCCACTACGCCGACGGTGCCGAGGAACTCTACGATCATCAAAACGACCCGCGCGAATACGTGAATCTGGCCAAACAGCCTGAACTCGCTCCGGTCATTGAACGGTTGTCCGTATCACTTCCAAAATCGTGGGCTCCGGAGCGGCGCAACAAGGGCCGCGGTGCCGATGAATAGAAACACCCACCCACCACTCATGCATCGCTCCATTTGCCTTCTTTTCATCATCCTCTCGGCCCAATTTTCGATCTTCGCAGCCGAGAAACCGAACATCGTCGTCATCCTTGCAGACGACATCGGCTACGGCGACCTCGGCTGCTACGGAGCCACGAAGGTGAAGACGCCCCACATGGATGCACTCGCAGCGTCGGGCCTGCGTTTCACCGACGCGCATTCCGTGGCCTCGGTCTGCACGCCGTCCCGCTACTCGCTGCTCACCGGTGAATACGCCTTTCGGCAGCCGGGCACGGGCATCGCCTCGGGCATCCGTGGCCTGCTCATCGAGCCGGGCCGCACCACGCTCCCGTCCATGCTGAGGACTGCGGGCTACCGCACGGGCATCGTCGGAAAATGGCACCTCGGCCTGGGCGCGGAACCCACCGACTACAATCAACCCATCAAACCCGGACCTAACGACATTGGCTTCGATTACGCGTGGATCATGCCGGCGACGGGTGACCGCGTGCCGTGTGTATGGGTGGAAAACGATCGCGTGGTGAACCTTGATCCAGCGGACCCGATCAAGCTCAACTTTCGCGTGAAACGCGGCACGCCGGAGTCGGTTCTGATGGGCGTCCCACGCATCGGCCAGCAGATCGGCGGGAAAGCCGCGCTATGGGACGACAAGAATCTTTCGACCGTGGTCGCCGCGAAGAGCTGTGAATTCATGGAACAACACCGCGCGACTCCGTTCTTTTTGGAAGTATCCACGCACAACATCCATGTGCCCCGCGTTCCCAATCCCCGGTTCGTTGGCAAGAGCGACTGTGGTCCGCGGGGAGATGCCATCGTTGAGCTGGATTGGATCGTCGGTGAAGTGCTGGCGAAGCTTGATGCGCTGGGCCTCGGCGACAACACGCTCGTGGTGCTGACCAGTGACAACGGCGGCATTCTCGACAACAACGGCCCGGACAAGGTCCACGGGTTGGGGGATCCAGACGCGACCAACGGTCACCAGCCCAACGGTATCCTGCGCGGCTTCAAGTATGACGTGTGGGAAGGTGGCACACGCGTGCCGATGATCGTTCGCTGGCTGGGCAGGGTGAAGCCCGGCGTGTCGGACGCGCTGGTGAGCCAGGTGGACTTCCTCGCCAGCTTCACCGTGCTGACCGGACAGACCCTTCCGAGGGCTCCTGCGATGGACAGCGAAGATCATCTCGCCGCATTCCTTGGCACTGATCCCGCCGGGCGCAGCATGCTCGTTGAGCAGAAAACCGGTGACCTCTTTGGTTTTCGTCAGGGCCACTGGAAGCTCCTGCCGACGGGTGGCAAAGCGGGCCAGCACGACCCCACCCTCTACGATCTCAGTAGCGATCCCTCCGAAAAGAATGACCTCGCGGCGAAACAACCCGCGCGGGTTTCGGCGATGATGGCCGAGTTCCAGAAGATCACCGGCAATCTGCCGTCCGCCGAAGAGCGCGGAAAGAAGGGCAAGCAGCGCAAGACAACCAACCCACGCAAATGAATCGAAAACTCATTCTATTGACTGCCAGTGTAGCGCTTCACTGGTCGGTGGCGAACGCTCAAGCTGTTTCTACCAGCGCCGGCCCCTCAAAGCCCAACATCATCGTCATCATCACCGACGACATGGGCTTCTCCGACATAAGTCCCTACGGCGGAGAAATCGCCACGCCGAATCTCGAAAAACTCGCGGCAGGCGGCGTCAAGTTTTCACAGTTCTACAACTGCGGCAAGTGTGAGCCGAGTCGTGCCGCGCTTGTCACCGGGCATCAGTGGTGGACGCGCAGCCCGGAGGTCGCCATTCGCAAAGACAGCCCGAATATTAGCGAGGTCATCCGCACCGCTGGCTATCGCACCATGATGGTGGGCAAGTGGCACTGCGATGGCGTGCCCTTCGAGCGCGGGTTTGACCGGCATTTCGGCTTCATGGGCGGCGGCACCGATTCGTTTCGCGGTGACAAGTCGTTCACGCTCGATGGCAAACCGTGGCCGGTGCCGAGCGCGGGCTTTTACGCCACCACAGCGCTCACGGATCATGCGGTGAAGTTCATCAAAGAGGAGAAGCAGGCGCACGCGCAGCAGCCCTTCTTCATGTATCTCGCCTACAACGCGCCGCACTCCTCGCTGGAGGCACCGGCGGAGGTGGTGGCGAAGTATCGCGGCAAGTATCGCAAGGGCTGGGATGTGCTGCGGCAGGAGCGCTTTGCGAAACAGCAGTCGCTCGGACTTGCCGGAGCTAACTGGCACTTCCCAGAGCGTCCGGCGAACATCCCGGCCTGGGATTCGCTGGATGCGAAGGCGCAAGACTTCGAGGATCTGCGCATGGCGACGTATGCGGCGATGATTGACTGCGTGGACCAGGGCGTGGGCCGCGTGATGCAGACGCTCGATGAACTGAAACTGCGAGATGATACGCTCGTCATCTTCCTCAATGACAATGGTGCCAGCCCGAACGACCGCGCCCGCAATGGCGGCTTCGGCACACCGGGCAGCAACTGGAACACCGGCGTCGGCTGGGCACAGACATCCACCACGCCCTTCAAGTTCTATAAGCGCACCCAGCACAGCGGCGGCGTCACCACGCCCTTCATCGCGCACTGGCCCGCAGGCATCCAGCCGCGAAAGGAATTTGTGGATCAGCCCTGCCAGATCGCGGACATCTTGCCCACGCTCATCGAGATCAGCGGCGGCACTTATCCGGCTGACTTCGGCGGGAAAAAACACCCACCACTCACCGGACGATCCTTCGCGCCCATCCTCACGGCGAACGCAACGCTGCCGCCGCGCACGCTGCATTTCTCCCTCTTCAATAACATGGCCGTCATCCATGAAGGCTGGAAGATTGTCACCGCCTACAGCCAGCCTTGGCAGCTCTACGACCTCACGACTGACCGCACCGAAACCCGCGACCTCGCCGCCACGCATCCTGAAAAACTCGACGAACTGCTCGCGCTGCAAAAAGCTTTTGTGTCACACGCTGATGTAGCACTCCGCATCAACTCCGGCGAGCGCGAGCCTGAGTATGCGCCGCCCTACAGTGCTGATGGCAGCATCGGTCCCGGTGCCAAAGAGAACGTGGACAACGAAGCCTACTCACTGGCCTTTGCCAAAGCCCAATCCGAAGGCCGCCAGCTCGGCGTTGAAGAGCTGACAAAACTCAAGGCGCAGGCCACCGCTAAAAACTCCTCCGCCGCAGGCAGGAAACCCAAGAAGAAAAAGAAAACCCAATGATGAACCGCTACTTCCTGACATTCGCCACGGCGCTCGTGCATGGCCTGATGCTGGGCCACCCCAGCGCAGCCTGCGCTGCGAATATTACGCCAAAAAACATCCTCTTCATCTACGTCGAGGACCTCGGCTACTACACCAGCGAACGCGCCGCTCGTGAACGGAACTCGCGCATTGCCGGCTTGCAGACGCCCAACCTCGATGCGCTCGCTGCTGAGAGTGTCAACTTCACACGAGCCTTCTGCGGACAAAGCGTCTGTTCGCCGAGCAAATCGGCGATTTACAGCGGACTGCTGCCGCACACGAACGGCATCTGGCGCAACTGCCACAACGCGCATCCGAAGCTGGGTGGGCCGGAGCAATGGATCCCGCTGCCGAATCCGATTACCAAAGCGAACGACCCTACCTTTCTCGCTGCTGGCGGCATGCATGAGAGCATCCCGAACATTGTGCAGATGCTCAAAGCCCACGGCATTTACTGCGCTCTCTCCGGCAAACTGCATCAGCAGCCGGCGCGGAACTTCCCGTATGATGCTTTCGTGAAGACGGATGATCTCGATTCGGTGATCAAAGCTGCTGGCGAAAAGCCCTGGCTCTTTTGGTGTAATCCTGGCGACACTCACGCCCCGTGGTGGAGGCATGTGCAGACCAAGCTCGTGAACCCAAAGGACCGCAACTCCGCGCCGAAGGACGTGGACCCAGCGACGATCCAAATGTTGCCCTGGCTGCCCGATACACCCGCTACTCGCATCGACCTCGCGCAGTATTACTCCTGCATCCTGAGCATGGATGCCTTCGTGGGCGACATGATGAAGAAGCTCGAAGCCAGCGGCCAGGCGGGCAACACCATCGTCGTCTTCACCGGCGATCACGGCATCCCCGTGGCTCGTGGCAAAACGAGCGTGTATCCCGCAGGAACGCATGTGCCGTGCTACATCAAAGGCCCCGGCATCAAGACAGGTCGCACTTTGACCACGCCCATCTCGCAGATGGATTTGAATCCCACCTTCCTTGAAGCCTTCGGCATCACTCCACAGCCTGTTTGCCATGGCAAATCCCTGTGGCCGATCCTCTCGGGTAAATCCGATGCGCTGCCGGATCGCAGCACCATCATGACCGAGACCAATCACGGTATGTCCTCCGCTCCAAAGGGGCTCAAGCCCACCAAAGCCCGCGCTGTGTGTGATGGCCGCTTCTACTACATCGGCAACGTCTATCAGGACACCTTCAAAGGCCCTGTCGAACAAGCCATCTCCATCGGCAGCGGCAGCGGTGAATACGGCGATCCCGGCCAGCAATACGGCATCGATCTCCACGACGAAGCCATCCGTCACAAAGCTGACCAACCGCTGCCCTACGAACTGCTGCGCCAACTCTGCATGGCAGATGCGCCGAAGGAAGAACTCTACGACCTCGACGCCGACCCCTGGGCCGTGAGAAACCTCATCAGCGATCCCGCTCACGCCGAAATGCTGGCAAAGCTTCGAAAGGAGTTTAACGCTTGGCGTACCTTCACCAAGGACAACGATGAGCCCTTCACCCCGCGCAGCGGCAAGGCGACCGAGTAACAACAATTCCTCGCCAGCCAACCGCGCCATGAAATCAACATTCCTCCCTTGATGAAGGGTCTGGAGATAGCGTGATAAAAGCCGTGCAGACAGGTTTTGCCACTAACGCATGCCCTCGAATGACCACCACGAAGCCCATGACTACGCCGAACGCATCCACGAGCGGTGATCTCGACGTTTACAAGAGCTGCGGGAAGCAAAGCGCTTGAGCGTGTATGCGCTGTGGCAAAAATGCGGCGTGTCACGGGATGTCCGCAGCCTTATCGAAGGCCGAGTATTGAACTATGTGAAGGCCGGCCAACCGCCCACCATCATCTTCCATGGCAAGGACGACACGACTGTGCCTTTCGCTTCGGTCGAAGCGTTCACTGTGGCCATGAAAAATGCCGGTAATCGTTGCGAGCTGGTTGGTTACGAAGGCGCGGGCCACAGCTTCTTCAACCAGGACAAGTATTATGAATTGACCATCGCCGAGACGGACAAGTTTCTCACGGGACTCGGCTGGCTGGAGAAGAAGGCAGGAGCGCAGTGAGGGGCACCCGCCAAACGCGAATCATGCTCTTGGCCCCTGCTGAAAACCACGAGAAACCTTCCTTGTCCTGATGAAAATCATTTGAGGACTTCACCAATAGCCCCATTCCGGGGCCCGGCCTCACCGTCGTCAACAACTCACCCGCCGCCGGCAAAGATACCGTCACTCTCACGCTGCCGCTCAATCCAGGCGTGAACACCTTCGCCCGCATCGAGGTGACACCATGAAATGGAAATAGTTGAGCTTTTCATGTCGTCAGCCAGCTTCATTCATCCGCAAGGCATCATCCGCCGCCTGTCAGCCTCGTTGCATAGAAATTCAGCGATCCTGCTGACTCTGCGAGAGGCGCTGCCGGGCAGGTCAGCAAGCCCACCGGCTCCCCGAGAAAAAGACATCCGCAGGAAAGAAACCGGTCGTTTAACAAGATGACCCACGCTCAATGGGCACTCGTGCCGCGTAACTGTTCAAAACCCTTGCCACGAACACCTCGCTTTCCATTTTTTGCAGCAGCCATTCTTTGCTTGTGGACGGGATTGATGACCGGGTGCGTGGCAACGCGGGTTCGGCCGGCGAGTCAGACGAGTGATCACGCTTTCATCACCTATCAGCCGCCTCCCAAGGGGAGCAAGGAGCTTCGGCTCGCCGTCAAGGACCTCATCGACGTCAAAGGGCAGGTCACCACGGCTGGATCCGAGCATCTGGCCAAAAATAGTCCGCCAGCAGTGCGCGACGCGGAATGCTTGCGGTTGGCACGGCAGCGCGGCGTGCGGATCGTGGGAAAAACCAACGTGACGGAATTCGCCGTATCGACTTCGGGCGTCAATTCGTACTTCGGGACGCCCCGGAACTATTTGAAGCGCGGACTCGTTCCGGGAGGATCGTCGAGCGGGTCGGGGGCGGCGATCGCCAGCGGCAAGGCGGACATCGCTTTTGGAACGGACACGGCGGGATCCATTCGCGTGCCGGCAGCTTTCAATGGTGTTCTGGGGCTTAAAACAACGTTCGGTCTGGTTTCCCTGAAAGGTGTGTTCCCGCTCTCCCCCAAGCATCTCGATACCGTAGGCCCGCTGGCCAAGGATATCGATCATCTCGTGCAGGGGATGGATTTGTTGCAAGAGGGATTTGCCGGGCGATACGCGGCAGCGGTCGGTGCCACTCCCTCCGGCAGGAGTATCAAGGTTGGCCGGCTTTATATCGAGGGGACCGATCCAGAGATCGACAAGGCGGTGGACGATGCTCTGGCCAAGGCGGGTTTTCGCGTCGTGGTTTTGGATCGGACCTACCAGCAAAAGTGGAAACAGGCGCAAAGCGACGCGGAGGCGGTGGCCCTGGCCGAC
>JANPIW010000207.1:0-17949 GCA_031425215.1 Verrucomicrobiaceae bacterium | reverse complement strand
TTGCGCGCCGCATCATCCGGGATGAAATCACTCCTTCCTTGGATCGAGCCGCTCGGTCTCATCATGCTGTTGCTGACACTCGTGCTCGGCATCGCGCTGTGGCGGCGTCGCTGGCGCTGGGCCGCGCTGATCGCGCTGCCGTGGCTCGCTTACTCGATCACCACCTGCACGGTCGTCTCATCGGTGCTGCTCGCCACGCTGGAGGAGCCGTGGATGAATTCTCCGGTCAAAGACGCGCCGGTGTGCGATGTCGTCGTCTCCCTGGGCGGCACGGGCGAGCCATCGCGGAATGAACTCATCGGCTTTGCCCTGGGGCGCGGCGCGGACAGGCTCGCGACATCCATCGAGCTGACGCGCACCGGCAAAGGCCAGGCGCTCGTGCTCGGCGGTGGCGGATACACTTTCCAGGACGGCGTCATGCGCTCGGAGGCTGATGCCGCCAAGGCGTGGATTGATTCATGGAAAGTCCTTTCCGCTCCTGTGCTCAGCCTCGGCATCTGCTCCGACACGCATGATGAGGCGGTGAAGGTGGCGGCGCTGGCGAAAGAGAAGGGCTGGAAGAGAATCCTCCTCGTCACCTCAGCCAGTCACATGCGCCGTGCGCGCGCCTGCTTTGAGAAGGAAGGACTCCAGGTGGAAAGCGCGCCGTGCAATTACCTCTCATCCATCAGTCGCGGCGAGAAGATACAATGGTTCCATCCTCCGCATCACGCCGGCTCGGAGAATTTTGCCACCTGGATGCACGAGATCATCGGCTGGCGGGTGTACCGCTGGCGCGGCTGGGTGTGAGCGCGGAATGCCGACGAGTCGTCGGCCACCCCCTCATGGTTTCACCCGCTTGTGCGTCACCGTGCCCGAGAACTGAATCTCAGATGTCGCGCTGGTGACGCTGACCTCGGACTTGAGCGTGTCATGTTTCTCATCGGCGAAGGATTCCTTCAGAGTGATCGCGCCGTCGCCGTCCAGCAGCGCCTTCAATTCCATCGACAGCGTGACATCGGAGACGGAGACCTGGAAGGTTTTTGAATCGCCGCCGCCAAGCTCCACGCGCTCAGCCACATAGCTGTCCGTGGCGCTGTTGTGCGAGAAGGTCCAGCGGACATCCTGCTGCTTGTCGTCGATGCGCAGGCTGCCCTCCATCACGAAGGTGCCCTCGTCCGTGACGCGGCCTTTCCATTCCTCGGCGATCGTGATGACCTTGCCGTCCTTGTCGGTGAGAGCGCCCTCGGATTTCCATTCGCCTGCCAGGAGTTTGAAGAAGGGATGCGCTTTGAAATCAACCTTCTTCTCCTGCGCGGTCAGCGCGAGGACGGACAAGAGGCACAGCAGGGCGGTGATATATGTCTTCATACGAGGAGGCGTGGGTGCAGATCATTTGCCGCTGCTGATGTGCTCTTTGAGCCGCGCGCAGTATTCTTTGAGCCGCGCCGGGACTCCCTTGGGCGATTTGTCGGGCAGCCCGGCGATTTGTTCTTTGAAAGCAGTGAGCTTCGGGACGAGGCGGTCGATGGCGTTCAACGCTTCGATGGCCTCGACGTAAGGGCGCTCGTTCACATTCGCGGATGCGAGCAGCACCTTGCCGCAGCGCTCGATCACGTCCGGAGACTTTGCGTAAGTCCCCAGCGCCTCGGCGGCGGCGATGCGGACGCTTGCTGAGCTGTCGCCCAGCATTTGTTCGAGCTTGGGCGCATCGGCTCGCACACCCGCCTCGCCGCGCACCTGACAGCCGATGACACCCCAGTAGCGGATGATGGCGCTGGCGTTGTCGAGGAGTGGCAGCGTCGCGCTTGCGTCGAGCTTTGCGCGGTCAGTGGCGAGGCTCGCCGCTGAGATGACTTCCTTGATAGGATAGGCTGACTCATCCGCAAAAACATCGCGCGGAGATTTGCCGTCCGCTTTTGCCAGGCGCTCCGCCTCGGGGATGAAACCGAGATCGCGGCTCTGGATCATCCAGTCGGTGTGCGCGGCGCGTAGTTTCGCGAGCACGTCAACGTGCGCGGTTGAGGTGGCGAGATTCTCGATCTCCCACGGGTCGCTTTGCAGATCGTAGAGTTCCTCGCTTGGTTTTTCCTTCCAGAAGCGGGACTGCACCTCGCTCGTTTTTCCTGCGACAAAAAGATCGTGCCACACACGCGTCGTGGCCTGCTGGAACATGTAGTTCAGATACTGTCCATACGGCAGATGTGGCATGTAGTGGCGGATGTAAACGTGGCGGCCATCAGTCACGCTGCGCACCATGTCATAGCGCTCATCCATGCGGCCACGAAAGCCGTGGACGAATTGCGGCGCGGGCTTCACGTGCGCGCCTGCGAATGCGCGGCCTTGCAGGTAATCGGGCACAGGCACTCCGGCCATGCTCAGCAGCGTGGGCGCGAGGTCGATGAAGCTCACCAGTTCATCGCTCTTTCCTCCAGCGGAGTAGCCTTTCGGCGCGAGGTGTTTCCATTTCTCCGGGAAGAAGACGATGAGCGGCACATGCAGGCCGGAGTTGTACGGCCAGCGCTTGCTGCGCGGCATTCCAGGGCCGTGGTCGGCGTAGTAAAAGACAATAGTTTCCTCCGCGAGGCCGGCTTCCTCGATCTCTTTGAGTCGGCCCGCGACACGTCCATCCACGGTCGTGAGGTTGTCATAATACTGCGCCCAATCGTGCCGCACCTCGGGTGTGTCGGGCTGGTAAGGTGGCACGGTCACGCCCGCCATGTCATGCACGAGCGTGTGCGGCTTCGCGCGGATGCGGCTCTCGTGGCTGTCCTCGTGATTGAAGATGGCGAAGAACGGCTGCCCGTCAGCGCGCTTGTTCCAGTGACCTTTCTTGCTGCTGTCGTTCCACACGTCCTCGGGCTTCGAGAGGTTGTAATCCTCCTTCGCGTTGTTCGTGCAGAAGTAACCTGCCTCGCGCATGAGCTGCGGATACATCTTGTGACCGGCGGGCATGGGCACCTCGCTGCGCATGTGCTCCGCGCCATTCGATGGCGCCCAGCGGCCCGAGATGATGCAGGTGCGCGCCGGAGCGCAGACCGGGGCGCAAGACCACGCGCGGGTGTAGATCATGCCGCGCTTTGCCAGAGCGTCGATGTTCGGCGTGGTGGCGAATTTATCGCCGTAACATCCAAGGTGCGGCCCGTGATCCTCAGCGGTGAGCCAGAGGATGTTGGGCTTGTCGGCGGCGAGCGCGGCGGTGGAGAGGATGAGAAGCGAGAGGAGTGAAGTGAGACGCATGGCGCGCTTTAAGACGACGAGCCAGCACGGGAAGTTTCAAAGGAGTCACACGGAGCGGGACGATCAGCGCAAAGGTAATTGCTCCGTCCATCTGGCCCACGACGCCCCGAACTCAACGCCAACGGCATGAGGCGCGCCAATTGGAAGTGTGACGCTCGCCGCAGTCCTATGCAAGCCATGGTCCGGCGTCTTAAGTGTGAATCTGCAGGGAGTCAATGATAGGTAGGAAGAAGCGTTTTGAGTTGTCGAAATAGGCGCAATCGTAGTCGTGGAATGCCGAATGTACAAGCCACGGCAAACAGGCAATCTGATGGCTGACGATGCGATAGCAAGCATGCCGGTCGAGAAAATCTGCGCCTAGCACACTCAACTCCGGTGTTTCCGAACTCCAAACGTCCATTGGCTGCCAAGCACTGTCCTTCATCTCGTGCAGAGCGCCTACTTCAACACGCTGGTTCAACTCCAAAATCTCACGCGCTGAACGTGAATCATCTTCAATACACCAAGCGGAAAAATATGCGCCCTTGGTGCCGTCCGCCGACTCGAAATAAGGAGCGTCTTGAACCGATGACTCGCGCTCTGCCCAATCGCTAGGAAGGCGAACCTTCCAGATTTCCGTGCTGATGGTGTAGAAGTCGGTCATGGGCTTGGTCTGCACCCGGAAGTGTCGTCGGGATGGAAGAACTAGGAATGGTGGAATGGCAAAGTTGAGCTGGCTTGAACACGCCGCGAAATCACGGCGACAGCGCTACAGCGCCCGCGCGAACGCGCCGCCATCGACGAGCAAAGCCTCGCCGGTGATGTAGCTGCCGGCCTCGCTGGCGAGCATGAGGGCGGGGCCTGCGAGTTCGCGCGGCTGTCCCCAGCGGCTTAGCGCGGTGCGGTCGGAGAATTTCTTTTTCTCCTCGTCGCTTAGCAGGCTCATGGGCAGATCGGTGAGGAAGGGGCCGGGGCAGAGGCAGTTCACCGTGATGCCGAAAGGACCGAGATCGAGCGCGCTGGCTTTCGCGAGTCCGATGAGGCCGGCTTTGCAGGCTGAATAGACATTGCGCTTCTCCTTCGAGCCGACGCCGAGCACGGATGAGATGTGAATGACGCGGCCCCATTTGCGCTGCTTCATCGCGGGCACCAAATAACGTGTGAGCGCCATGCAGGAGGTGAGGTCCAGCTCGACGATCTTGTCCCACGCTTCATCGGTGATCTCATCAATGGCCTGCGGCTGGTTTGACCCGGCGTTGTTCACGAGGATGTCGATCTTGCCGAGACGCTTCACCGACTCATCAGCAAGCGAGCGCACCGCCGCGCGGTCGATCATGTCGCACACCATCCACTCGACTTTTACATTCAATCCATCACCGATCTCCTTGGCGGAGGCTTGCAGTTCTTTCTCGCTGCGGCTCGAGATCATCACATCCGCGCCCGCCTCGGCAAAACCGCGTGCCATTGCCTTGCCCAGACCTTTGCTCCCACCCGTGACAAGCGCGCATTTGCCAGTGAGATCGAAAAGAGGATGCATGTTCATGAGGCCGCATCGGGTAGCAGGGAATGCGGGGATGGCAAATGGAGCGGAGGGATTGAAAGTGCTCAGTGCTCAATTCCAAGTTCTCAGTTATGAGCTGGGCGTGACCGCAAGATCAGGACTGAGCACTTCGCACTGAGCACTCTGTATTCTTCCCTCGAATCTCCACCTTGCCTCCCCCGCAATCTCATCCATCCTCCACGCCCCATGCTCACAGAAGACGACATCCGCGCCGCACTTTCCTCCGTCCGCTATCCAGGTTTTAGCCGCGACATCGTTTCGTTTGGCCTCATCAAAGCGGTGCAGATCAGCGGTGCGGATGTGAGCATCGACATCTCGCTGGCCACGCGTGATCCGAATGTGCCGCGCCAGATTCACGAGGGAGCGCTGGCGGCGCTGAAATCTTTGAAGGGCGTTGGGGATGTGAAACTGAACTTTGACATCAAAGATCCGCCCAACGCGCAGACAGGCGCCACGAGTTTGCCGAAGTCCAGCATCCCCGGCGTGAAGCGCGTCATCGCCGTCGCATCTGGCAAAGGCGGCGTGGGCAAGAGCACCGTCGCGGCGAACCTCGCCATCGCTCTCGCGCACACCGGCGCGCGCGTTGGTTTGTGTGATTGCGATCTCTACGGTCCGAGCGTCGCGCACATGTTCGGCACGACGGAGCGCCCCTTCCAGGATGACGAGCAACGGATCATCCCCATCAAGGCGCATGGTATCCAGCTCATGTCGATGGGCTTTCTCCTCGACGACGACGCGCCCGTGATCGTGCGCGGGCCGATGGCGACAAAGTACACGCAGCAGTTTCTCCGCCAGGTCGCGTGGGATGACCTCGACTACCTCGTGCTCGATCTCCCGCCGGGCACGGGCGACATCCAGCTTACCATCGTGCAGACCGTCGCCGTCGATGGCGCGGTGATCGTCACCACGCCTCAGGAGGTCGCTCTCATCGACGCGCGCAAGGCCGCCGCCATGTTCGCCAAAGTGAATGTGCCCATCCTCGGCATCATCGAGAACATGAGCTACTTCCTCTGCCCGAGCGACGGTGTGGTGTATCACATCTTTGGCAAAGGCGGCGGCGAGCGAGAGGCAAAGCGCCTCGGTGTTCCGCTTCTCGGTCACATCCCCATCGAGATGTCCGTGCGCGAGTCAGGCGACGCCGGCCGCCCCATCGCGCTGGAGAAACCCGGGACGCATCCCTCGAGCAAAGCGTTTCACGACATCGCCGCCGCTGTTTCAAAACTGACGGTGTGAAGCGAGCCTTGCGCCACCAATCCCGCGCGCCAATCATGCGCGTCTCATCATCATGGATCAGCCACGCCGCAGGTTTCGCCCGAAGCCACCATCACGTCCGCCATCTCATCCCCCCGCGAGGCAAAACACCTCGTGGGAAAAGTCCGCCGACTGGTATGATCGCATCATCGGCGAGCGCGGCTCCGACCTTTATCGTGCCGTGGTCATCCCCAGCGCGCTCGCGCTGCTCGATCCGCGCAAGGGCGAGCGCGTGCTCGACCTCGGCTGCGGCCAGGGGGTCTTCTCCCGCATGATGGCTGACAAAGGCTGCATCGTCACCGGCGTGGACGCGGCGCGCACGCTCATCACCAAAGCCCGCGCGTATCCCTCGCGACACAGCATCCGCTACCACGAGCGCGATGCCGCGCAGATCACGGACCTCGGCCCCTTCGATGCCATCTCCGCCATTCTTTGCCTGCAAAACATGGAGCACCTCCCTGACGTATGCCGCGCCGCCGCCAGCGTGCTGCGACCCGGAGGCCGCATGTTGTGGCTGATGAATCATCCGTGTTTCCGCATCCCGCGCCAGTCGAGCTGGGGTTTTGAAGATGATCGCAAAATCCAATACCGCCGCCTCGACGCGTATGCCTCGCCGCTCAGCATCCCCATTGTCATGCACCCCGGCATGAGCGAGAGCGAGAGCACGGTTTCGTTTCACAAAAGCCTCACCGACCTCACCGCAGCCGCGTTCTCCGCAGGGCTCGTCATGACTGGCTTGCGCGAGCTGGTCTCCGACAAAGAAAGCCAGCCCGGTCCCAGAGCGCGTGCTGAGAACCGCGCGCGTCGCGAGTTTCCGCTCTTCATCGCCATGCTCTGGCAGAAGCCGGCGAGCTGAGGCCGGCCATCGTCCATTTCGACTGACAGTCCGCGATTCTCCCGCGCGTTAATCCCACCATGAACGACGAACCCAACGAACAGATCATCCGCCGCGACTTCCTCAAGAAGCTGGCAGCCGCCTCCACTGCCGCGTGGATGACCGGTGAGCCGCGCATGATCTGGGGCAAGACGGGCGAGACCGTGCAGCATCCTCCGGCAAAAGCCGACGCGTGCATCCTGCTCTGGATGGGCGGCGGCATGGCGGCGCCTGACACCTGGGATCCGAAGCGCTATCTGCCTTTTGAAAAGGGCCTCGCGGTGGAAAAGATTCTCTCGACCTTCCCCGCCATCGACACCTCGCTCGACGGCGTGAAGATCAGCGCCGGGCTGGAAAATTGCGCGCAGATTATGGATCGCGCCACGCTCATCCGCAGCGCGGTGCAGCCGGACCTCGGCAGCATTTTGCATTCGCGTCATCAGTATCACTGGCACACCGGCTATGTGCCGCCGCAGACCGTGGCCGCGCCGCACATCGGTGCGTGGATGGCGCGTGTGCTCGGACCGCGCAATCCCGTCATCCCCGCCTTCATCAACATCGGCCAGCGGCTCGAAGGTCATGGCGAAAGCGAGGAGCTGAAGGCATTCACCACCGGCGGATTTTTCGGCAGCGAGTTCGGGCCGCTGAACATTCCGTTTCCCGAGCAGGCCGCGCAGTCCGTGCGCCCGCCCCCGGGGATGGACGCGGGGCGCTTCTCAAATCGCTACCGCGCTTACAAGAAGCTCGTCGATGCCAGCCCGAACCGCGATTTCATGAGCGATCACCAGCAGGAGTCGCTCATCCGCAGCATGGACAATGCGCATCGGTTGCTGGAATCGAAAGAGAAGGTCGCCTTTGATCTGACGGCGGAGAAGAAAGAGAGCCGCGAGAAGTATGACGTGAGCCACTTCGGACGCGGATGCCTGCTGGCGCGGCGGCTCGTTGAGGCTGGCGCGCGTTTTGTCGAGGTCACGACTGAGTACGTGCCCTTCCTGCATTGGGACACGCACGAAAACGGTCACACCACGGCGGAGCGGATGAAAAAGGAGATCGACGCGCCCATCGCGCAGCTCGTGCGCGATCTCGACGAGCGCGGGATGCTCGGCCGCACGCTCATCATCATCGCCAGCGAGTTCAGCCGCGACATGATGATCGAGGGCGTCCCTGGCAGCGCCGCGAAGGATCAATCCCGCGCCAAGACCGACAAGCTCCAGGAGATGAAGCACTACGGCCTGCACCGCCATTTCACCGGTGGTACCAGCGTGGTGATGTTTGGCGGCGGCACCAAACGCGGTCACGTCCACGGCGCGACGGCGGACGAGCGCCCGCTCATTGCCGTGAAGGATCCCATGAGCATCGAGAACCTGCATGCCACCATCTTCACGTCGATGGGCATCAGTCCAAAGACCGCGTTCGACATCGAGAAGCGCCCGTTCTACGCCACCATCGACGGCAAAGGCAAGGCGGCGATGGAGGTGTTTGGGTGAGGATGGAGCGGTGATTGAGTGGTCACCGACATGCGAAGCTCAACTCCTCCGGCTCGTGCCGCCTGTGCCGGGGATGCGCGGCTGCTTTGCATCGCGGATCTCCAGCAGCCGTTTCATCACGTCGTTGAGCTGGCCGCTCCATTCCCTGGTGCCAAAGGCGTCGTGTAGCTTGCGATAGACTTCGTAGAGGTTTGCATAGACGCGCTGGTTGTCGGGATTTGGCGTGAACACTTTCTCACGCGTCGCCGTGACGCGCGCCTGGATCTCCGCCACGCTGTCGGCGCCAGCCGCCGCAGCGCCGAAGATCGCCGCGCCGAGCGCGCAGGTCTGCTCGCTGCGGCTGACTTTCATCGGCTTGCCGATCACGTCGGCGTAGATCTGCATGAGCGTCTCGTTTTTGATGGCCAGCCCGCCCGTGTTGATGATCTCGCGCACCGCGACGCCGTGCTCCTCCACGCGCTTGATGATGGTGAGCGCGCCAAAGGCGGTGGCCTCAATGTAAGCGCGGTAGATCTCATGCGCCTGTGTGTGCAAGGTTTGGCCGATGAGCAGGCCGGTGAGCCGCGCATCGACGAGGATGGTGCGGTTGCCGTTGTTCCAGTCCAGCGCCATGAGGCCGCTTTGACCTGGGCGCTGCGCGGACATCGCGCGCTCCATGCCCGCGAATTTTTCGCCCACGCTCGTGCCGTAGGTGTCGGGCACGATGTGATTCACGAGCCATAGAAACAAATCTCCCACCGCGCTCTGGCCGGCCTCGATTCCAAAAAAGCCCGGCATCACCGAGCCGTTCACGATGCCGCACACGCCAGGGATGTCGGCCATCTGCCTGTCATTCCGCGCGATCATCAGATCACAGGTGCTGGTGCCGAGGATTTTCACCAGCGCGCCTTCCTTGATGCCAGCGCCGACCGCGCCCATGTGCGCGTCAAACGCGCCGACTGCGACGGCCGTGCCCTCGTGCAGGCCGAGCCGTAGCGCCCACTCCGAGCAGAGGCCGCCTGCGCGCGTGTCAGATGTGTGCGCTTCGTTGAAGAGGTGATCGCGGAGCTGCGGGAGATGGGGATCAAGCTCGGCGAGGAATTCTTTGTCAGGCAGCCCGCCCCATTCGGGGTTGAACATCGCCTTGTGTCCGGCGGAGCACACGCCGCGTTTGAGCGTGAGCGGATCCGTGTTGCCGGTTAGCACGGCGGGAATCCAATCGCAGTGCTCCACGAAACTGAACGCGGCGTTGTACACGCGCGGATCGGTGCGCTTGAGGCGGAGGATTTTGCTCCACCACCACTCGCTGGAGTAGATGCCGCCGCACTTGGCCATGATATTGGGGCGGATGCGATTTCCCAGCTCGGTGATCTCCGCGGCCTCCTCGTGCGCGGTGTGATCCTTCCACAGCCACACCATCGCATTGAGGGCGTCTTTGAATTCCGGCAACAAACCCAGCGGCACGCCTTCGCGATTCACGGGGATGACGGTGCTGCCCGTGGTGTCGATCCCGATGCCTATGATTTGATCGGGTGAAAAGTCCGCGACGTTCGCGCGTGCCTGTTCCAAGGCGCTGCGCGTCACCGCTTCGAGGCCGTCGAGGTAGTCCTGCGGATTCTGCCGCGCCACGTTTGGATTTCGCTCATCGAGCAGGATGCCGGCCTCGCCGCTCGGATACGGGAAGACCGAGGAGCCAACCTCCGAGCCGTCATCGAGATCAACGAGAAGCGAGCGACACGAGTTCGTGCCGTAATCAATGCCGAGGGCGAAGCGTTTCATCATCGGTGCGGATGAAACAGAGCGCGCGGCAGCACGTCAAGCGCCAGAGCGGGCGGTGGTCATGGGATGCCTTTAATGGAGCCGCACATCACAACGAGCGAAGGAAGGTTCTGTCTTGTTGCGCGTTACCATGCAGCCATGAAACAAATCATCACCGCCCTTCTGATCGCACTTTGCATCACACGTCTCGATGCGGCACCGCCGAACGTGATCGTCTTTCTCTCCGACGACCAGGGCTGGGGTGATTTGAGTCTGAACGGAAACACGAATCTCTCCACGCCGAACATCGACTCGATTGCGCATGATGGCGCGCGGCTTGAGCGCTTTTACGTCTGCCCGGTGTGCTCGCCGACGCGCGCGGAGTTTCTCACGGGACGCTATCATCCGCGCACGGGAGTGCGCGGCGTGTCCACTGGCCAGGAGCGGCTCAACGTGGATGAGAAGACAATTGCCGATGCCTTCAAGGCCGCCGGTTACGCGACGGGCGCGTTTGGCAAATGGCACAATGGGAGCCAGTGGCCGTATCATCCGAATGCGCGCGGCTTCGACGAGTATCACGGCTTCACCTCGGGGCATTGGGGAGAGTACTTTGATCCGCCGCTGGAGCACAATGGACAGCCGGTGCGCGGGAAAGGCTACGTTGCGGACATTTTCACGGAGCGCGCGATGGAGTTCATCGCGCAAAACAAAGAGAAACCGTTCCTTTGCTACATCCCCTACAACACCCCGCACTCGCCCTGGGCCGCGCCGGAGGAATACTGGAAGCGCTTCAAGGACAAGCAGCTCGCGATGCGCGCCGCTGACCCGTCGAAGGAGGTGCTCGATGAGACGCGTGTGGTGTTGGCGATGTGTGAGAATCTCGACTGGAATGTGGGCCGTGTTTTGAAGCAGCTCGACGCGCTGATGTTACGAGACAACACCATTGTCGTCTGGTTTCACGACAACGGTCCGAACACTGTGCGCTGGACAGGCGGCATGAAGGGCAAGAAGGGCGGAACCGACGAGGGCGGTGTGCGCTCGCCATGTTTGCTGCGCTGGCCGGCGGGCATCTCGGCGGGAACGACGGTGACGCAAATCACGGGCGCGATTGATTTGATGCCGACACTCACCGCGCTCGCGGGCATCAAGCGCGTGGGAGAGAAACCACTCGATGGGCACGATCTCTCGCCGCTGCTCAAAGGTGCGAAGGCGCAATGGCCGGCGCGCACCATTTTCTCGACATGGGGCGGCAATGTCAGCGCGCGCACGGACACGCATCGGCTCGACAACACGGGTGCTCTCTTTGACATGAAGAGCGATCCCGGACAGACCACGGACATCGCGGCAAAGCAGCCGGAGATCGCATCGCAACTGACAGCCGCCGTCGCAGCATGGCGCAAGGAGGTGCTGGGCGAGGGCGCCGCGATCGCAAAAGGGAAGGGCAAAAACAAGGGGATGGGAGGCAATGCCGTTGATCCGCGCCCCATCTCCGTGGGTTACGCGGAGTTTCCTCGCACGACATTGCCTGCGCGCGATGGGACGCCGGGCGGAGACGTGCGGCGCAGCAGCAACGCGCCGAACTGCTCTTACTTTTTAAACTGGACGAGCAAGGACGACTCCATCACCTGGAATGTCGAGGCGCACAGGGCGGGGGAGTATGAGGTTGAGGTTTTTTACACCTGCCCCGACGCGGATGCAGGGGCGCTGATCGAGCTGAGCCATGGCGCGAGCAGGCTGACCGGCAAGGTCGCGCCAGGATGGGATCCGCCGCTTTACACCAATCAGGACACCATCAACCGCCCTCCGGCGGAATCGCAGATGAAGGAATTTCGCGTGCTGAAGTTCGGAGTCATTCGGCTGGAGAAAACCACCGCGCCGCTCACGCTGCGCGCGCTGGAGATTCCAGGCAGCAGCGTGATGGATGTGCGCTCGGTTGTGCTGACGAGGAAAGGGGAGTGAAGCGCGTGCGAGACCGACGAATCTTCGGTGCTCCATGTGATATCGCTCACGGCAGCAGCAACCAGCGGTCGGATACGAACTGCTTGATCAGGACGCAGTGGTCGCTCTCGGCTTTCTCGGGATAGGCGATGCGGAGGACGATCCCCGTCATGCTGGTGGAGCGGCTGAGCGTGCGTGTGAGCGCGATGCCGATGGGAGACTCGCGCTCACAGTAGCCGTGGATCGAGGCGAGACCGTCCGGCGAGAGCAGGTTCACGGAGAGGAATTTTTTCTTGTCGGCGAACTCGTAGTTGTAGTAGTCGCTCACGGTGGCGAAGGCGCGGATCAGCTTTGGATCGGTGGGGCGCTGCTTTTTGAGCGCGCTCCAGGCCATTTCGCTGTAGCCGACGTAGGACTCCCAATCGAGAAGGAACTTGCCGTCAGGCCCGCGCTTGAGCGCCAGCTCGAGGATGTCGCCGGGTCGGGAGCACGAGTAGCTGAAGTGGAGAATCTCGGTGCCGTCCAGTCGGTAGCGGCCACGATTGAGAAGGGCGCCGTACTCGGGGTCGGCTCCGAGTTGTTTCTCGTAGAAATCCTCCATGATCGCGCGCATGCGATCAGGATTGTGAACGAATGCGATCTTGGATTTCCAATCCGCCGCGCGCCAGTACTGCTGGAGTGTGTCGTCGGCCTGCTGCACATCGGGCGAGTTGGCGTCGAGCGGAAGGGTGACGGAGAGAGGCTCCTTGAGCACCACCGATTCGCTGCCATCATCGCTCCCGGATTGCTTTGCCATGTCCCCGAGCGAGACGCGGGGAAGATTGTCAGCCGGAGTGGCGGGGGCGGCGGGGTTCAGCATCTCGCCGGAGGCGGCTGCTGATTTCTTCGCGGCAGCATCCTTGTTCTCCGAGTACTCCTGCAACACGCTGCGCAAAGCGCGCTCGTGGATGAAAGTGCGCCAGCCGATCACCAGACCGTAGATCACGAAGGCGACCGTGAGCAGGCACATTAACATCAGCGCCCGGTGCGGGCTGACTGAGGCTGGGTTGAGTGGTTGCTCGACGGGGTCTGGCATGAAGGCGGCTATAGTGCGGCGGGCTTGCGCCGCATCAAGTCTTTGTAACACGCCTCGAGAGTCTGGATCTGCGCGTCCCGGCTGAAGCCCGCCTCCACCGCGTGGCGCGCGCCGCGCGAGATGCGCTGGCGGAGAGCCTCCGAGCCGAGAATCGAGAGCATGGACGCGGCGAGGGCGGGCGCGTCATTCTCTGCCACGAGCAGGCCGCTCTCACCATCGCACACAGCCTCGGGAATGCCGCCGTGACGCGTGGCCACGACGGGCAGCCCTGCGGCCATCGCTTCGAGCATGGCGTTGGGCACGCCTTCGCGGTCGCCATCAGCGCCAGTGCGACTTGGGTGGACGAAAAGATGCGAGGTATCGACAAAATGACGCACGGGATCTTCGAGAAGAAAACCCGGTGCTTGCACATGATTCGCGATGCCGAGCGCCGCGATCTGCCGCTCGAGCTGCGCGCGCAATGGTCCGTCGCCGAGAAGAATGAGTGTGGAGTTTGGGAATTGCTTCAGCACTTCTGCAAAAGCCGCGATGGTGAGGTCGAGTCCTTTTTTCTCGATGAACCTGCAGCTCTGCATGATGCGCCACGCGCCATCAGGCGGCGCGGGGCGCTCGATGAACGGCCATTTCTCCAGCGGAATGCCGGTGCGCTGCAAGGCGATCTTTTCTTCCGGGCATCCGAGCCGGGCGAGATCGTCCGCGAGACTCTGCGAGCGGCATAGCACGCGCGCGGCCAGGGAGAAAACCTCCTGCATCCGCGCGCGATGGCGCGGCTTGTTCACGTCGATACCGGTGTCCGCGCCGTGATAAGAGACGACGACAGGATGCGGCCACGCGTGCATTAGCGGGATGAACTGGGGCGCGACGTGGCCGAAGTAAACGTGCAGCAGTCGCGCCTCCACGCGCGTCAGCTCCAGAATCCAGCGCCGCAGCTCCGAGCGGTACATCTGCCACGGCTCATCGAGGATGGAGCGGTGAATGAAGCGCCGCAGCCAGCGAGTGCGCGGCCGCGGCAGCACGGTGATGCGGCGGAAGTGGTACGGGAAGTAGATTTCATTCTCCCGCTTGTGCGTGAAGACGTGACTGGCCACCTCCTTCAGCCCGGTGATCTGTCGGTAAACATGAAGCTGGTCACGTTTCAAAAAGTCCGCGATGTAGCTGGCGACGGCTGGATTCTTCGGCATTGATCGCGGGTCGTGTGGTGGCTGGTGCGGCGGCGTTTTCGTTCGTGCCGCAGGGCCGCCAGCATGATGGTTCCATCCGTTTCTGTCACATGAATTATCCCGAAAAAGCGCGTCGCGTTTTCGACATCGAGATCGCCGAGCTGCAAAACCTGCGCGAGCGCATTGATGGCGGATTCACGCGCGCTGTTGAAATGATCCTGCCGGCCTTGCTCGCAAAAAGAAAGCTCATCATCTGCGGCGTGGGCAAGAGCGGCAATATCGCGCGCAAACTCGTGGCCACACTCAACAGCACGGGCGCCACCGCCGTGAACCTAAACGTTGGCGACGCGCTGCACGGTGACCTTGGCGTGATCGACGAGGGAGATCTGTCCGTTGTGCTCAGCTACAGCGGCGAGACGGCGGAGGTCGTGGATTTGATCCCGCACCTCAAGCGTCTCGGCCTCCCCATCATCGCCATCACGGGCGGCCTTGGCTCGACGCTCGCGCGTCACGCGGAGGCGGTGATCGACTGTCAGGTCAGCCAGGAGGCATGCCCGCTCAATCTCGCGCCGACATCGAGCACCACCGCCATGCTCGTGCTTTGCGACGCTCTCGCCATGGTGCTGCTCGAAGCGCGCGGATTTCAGAGCGTGGACTTTGCGAGGCTGCATCCCGGAGGCTCGCTCGGACGCTCGCTGCTCACGCGCGTGAGCGATGTCATGCGCAGCGGTGATCAGGTCGCATTCGTCACTCCGTCCACGATTGTGCGCGACGCCTTGCAAGCCATGACGCGCGCCCGCAGCGGCGCCGCCATCGTGCGCGCCGCTGATGGATCACTGGCAGGTGTGTTCACACATGGCGATTTCGTCCGCGCGTTTCAAACTGACACCGCCATCGCGGACAGGGCAGTGAGCGAGTTCATGACCCCACGCCCTGTGAGCATTCAAGCGGACAAGCTGGCTGCGGAAGTTTTCGCCACGCTGGCCAAGGCGCGCGTGGATGACATCGTCGTGGTGGACGAAAGCGGCGCGCCCGTCGGCATGGTGGATACGCAAGATCTCACGCGGCTGAGGCTGGTGTGATTTTTGCCCTGGCTGAATGTGAGCGCCACGACACCCATCGTGGCAACGGAACTCAAGGGCATCAGGATGGCGGCTGCGAGAGGATTCAGATGACCGGCGAGTCCTGCGATGGCGGTGGCAATATTGTAAGTCACTGAGAATGCAAAAACGCGGCGCACCGCGATGCGATGGAGACGCGCCACGTCGAGCAGGCTGCTCACAAAGCGCAGGCTGTGACCGAGGAAATAGAAGTCCGCTTTGTGCTCGAGAAAGCTGCGGCCCGTGACCGGGCTGCCAGCGCACAACGCGGCGTCGAAGGCGAGGCTGTCGTTCGCGCCGTCGCCAATGAAGAGGAGGTTGTCTGCGTTTCGCATGCGCACCCATTCCGCTTTTTGTTCTGGAGTCATCCGGGCAAAGCAGTGATCATGCGGCAGGTGGAGCTGCGCGGCGATCTCGCTCACTTTGGCCGCGCTGTCGCCGCTGAGGACAAATGACGAGACACCGCGCCGCGCGAGACGCTGCATTTCCGTGACGGACTCCGCGCGCAGCTCGTCGCGGAATGAAAACGAGGTGATGGCTTCTCCGTCGCAGGCGAACTCGGTGTCTGAGTCTTGCGCGTTTGATTTTCCCAGCGACCACAGCCTCCCCGTTTCGTCGATGAAGCTCATGCCATGCCCGATCACTTCATCGATCCCGCCTCGCGCTTGCATCACCGCGCCTGGGCCGAGCGCGTCAAAGAGACTGCGGCTCACGGGATGAAGATTCCCGCTCACGAGCGCGCGCAGCGCCGAGCGTTGCTCATCGGTCAGCTTTCGGATCGTCGTCGTGTCACGCAGCGCGGGATTCTCCAGGGTGAGCGTGCCTGTCTTGTCAAAAGCCACCTGCCGCACGCGGGCCAGTTTCTTCCAAAGTCCGAGCGTGCGCGCAAAGACTCCGATCTTCTCCGCGCGCGACGCGGCCAGATCGTCCGCCAGCGGCGCTGCCACGCCGAGCGCGCACGGACATGAGACGACGAAGACCGAGATCATCACCTGCAATGCCGCCGCCACGCCAGCGCCATTCATCCACCACCAGAGCGCGCCGCCGACGCCGACGACGATCACGATGGCGAGATACCAGCGCAGCAGCCGCTCCAGCGCCAGATCACGGAAGTCGCCCTCCTTGCGCGCATCGAGGAGCTTGCGCAGCGTCGCGCGCTCCCAGGTTTCGAGAGCCTCCACCTCGATGTCGCTGCCGCCGATGTTCATCGCGCCTGATGGCAGCAGTTGTCCTTCCGCGCGCGGTCGCGCCTCGCTCTCGCCATTGATCCACTCCAGGCTCACTGACGCGCCGCCGCTCATGAGCCGCGATGCGACGGGCACCACCTGCGCTGGCTTAATGAGAAGCCTTTCGCCAGCCTTCAGCGCGCTCACGTTTTTCGTCACGGACGCGCCGTCCTCGGCAAACACGGTGACCGTGTCGCTGATCGACGTGTCACGCATCAGCCTGCGGCGATTGCGCTCCACCGCCGCTTGTTGTGCCCAGCGGCCTGCCAGCATGAGGAAAATAAAGATCGCCACGAAGTCGAAGTACTTCAGCGCGCTCACTCCAGCGAGCCAGCCGCCGACCGAGCCGACGTATGCCGCGATGATTCCCAGCGCGATGGGCGTGTCGATGTGCAGCACGCCCGCGCGAAGGCCACGCCACGCGCGCTCGGCGAAATACGAGCCGCCGATCAGCAGCGCGAGCGTGGCTGACACCGCCGCGACGAGATCGAACCAGCGCGCGAACATGAAGTCCGCCGGCATTCCAAAGTAAGCGGGCAGGGAGAAAGCCATCGCATTCATCGCCAGCGCGCCGCAAGTGCCCATGCGACGCTCCAGTCCGTCAGACTGCCGCGCAGCATCATCGCCGGTGCGGCGTGGTCCGAGGAGATAGCCAAAACCTTGCAGTTCCCTGGCAAAAGCGATGACATCGAAGACACCACGGTCCCAGGAGAGCGTCACTTCGCCGCGCATCACATCCACACGCACGCGTCCCGCACCTGGCCGCCGCGCGAACAATTTCTCGATCAACCAAACGCAGCCCACGCACGAGATGCCTTGCAGCGAGAGCGTGATGTCACTGCCAGCCTCCTCCGCCACGAGCCGCTCCAGCCATTCGTAGTCCCGCTCCCGCATCGCCTGCGCCGGAACAGGCGGCAAAGACTGCCCGCCCTTCAAATCATAAAACTGGTCGAGTCCTTGAGTGTGCAGCAGATCGAAAACATAAGCGCATCCCGCGCAGCAGAACTCGTCATCGCGTTGTTGCGGCACGGGTGTGCCGCAGTGTTTGCATGAGCGTGCGATGTTTTCCATGAGTGGCGGCCAATCTCGCGCAGACGCGCGGATGGCGCTTCGCCAGTATTGTCATTCACCCCTCTGTCCTTGGCTGCTTAGCCCGTCATCAGATCGACCGGGAGGAGTTGGCGGCGCGCAGCGCTTTGGAGTGCGGTGGCGTAGCGAGGAAGGAGCGGAGACACCGCTTTCCCTTCGACAGTTCTCACACAGCCGGTTGTCTCATTGCGTCCGAAGTAAAAGTGGTGTCTGCGCCTCTTTGGGGCTTCGCTACCGCACTCCAAAGCGCTGC
>JANPIW010000206.1:0-2912 GCA_031425215.1 Verrucomicrobiaceae bacterium | reverse complement strand
GATCGACGGTATATGCGCCGCTCGCGCTTTATAAACAAGGCGGGAGGCCTGGCTCCACGGGTGGCGACTGGGTCCGCAGGCAGCGCCTTCAGCTCGACTCGCTCTACACGCCGAGCGGTGGTCATGGCTTCACCGAATGGTATGCGACCTATCACAAGACCCACCCGGAATACTTCGGCCTGCAGTCAGATGGCACGCGGGTTTACAAAGGCGAGCCGAGGCATGCCAAAATTTGCCAGTCGAATCCGGCCGTCGTGGAGCAGTGGCTGAACATCGTGGAGGCAGCGATTGCCAAGAATCCGCACCGCACCGTCTTCAACGTCGCGGCCAACGACGGCACGGCCAGTGGCATCTGCTGCTGCGAGAAATGCAAAGCTTGGGATCATCCCGACGGAATGAAAATGGTCTGGAACTACCCCGGCGGAACCGAATTGATCGGCGTCGCCACGACAGATCGTGAGGTGACCTTCGCCAATATCCTCGTGAGGAAACTCAGGGAACGTTACCCTGACAAGGATTACAAAGTGCTCATTCAGGCCTATGGCGGTGCGGCCACTCCGCCGGTCAATGCCGTGCCTGATGCCAGCGTGATCGTCTCCTCAGTCGCTGCTACCTTTTCCAATCTGGAGGAATGGTCGAAGAAGACCACGGCAGGCATGATCTGGCGTCCGAACTTCGCCGATCCGGCGCATTGGAAAACCGGCGGACCGCCAAACATCACGGGAACCGTCGACTTGCTCAAGCGGGCGGCAGCCTGCGGCGTCTCGGGCGTTTCCATGGACATGCTGTGGTCGTGGTGGTCCACGCAGGGGCCGATGTATTATGTCATGGCACAGCTCGCCTGGAATCCTGACAAACCAGTGCATGAGATCATGGACGACTACTGCAAATCGGGCTTCGGACCTGCGGCGGAGGACATCAAAGCGTATTGGAAACTCCTTCAGGACAACCGCATCGCGATCCAACCGGACAAGATGACCGCAGGCACCAAGTCCTGGGCGGAGGCTTTCAATCCCGACTTCTTCAAGACCGCCTACGCCCTTTTAGACACATCCGCCTCCAAGACCTCCGCCGCAGGAAAAGAATATGCCGAGCGCATCGCCTTTGTGCGAGCGGGCTTGGATTATCTACGGCTGAACACTGAAAACCAAGCCCTCGCACAACAGGCCATCGCCGCGATAACTCCAGACCCGGCCATCAAAGCCAAGATGCAGGTGAACTGGCAGAAGATTCAAGAGATCGACCAACATTTTCCCGAAGCTCTCAACATCACAAGGGTGTCGGAACTCGGATATATCCGCCCCGACGTGGACCACCGGGAGATCGAAAGAAAGCTGGCGACCAAGGCGGCTCTGAAAAAGCGGAAGGACGCCAAAAGAATGGAGCTCAATGCGAAGTGATGCCCCAAAATCCTTATCATTCTCCGTTCGCGGTGCCCCGACTGTTCTTCATCATCCTCACCTGCTACCCCACGCTCTTCGCGGCACAGCCAAACATCTTCCACATCCTCGCCGATGACATGGGATGGAATGCGCTGAGCTGCTACGGCAACAAGTGGCACATCGCGAACAACTACGCCGTCGCAGCACTGCGGAATCTCTGCGAAGGGTGAATCTGTATCGACTGCACTGCATCGCCCCGCCCAATATTCACATGCGACTCATCCCCACACTTCTTATCGCTCTGCTCCTCACGCCGTTGGCCACGCTGCGAGCCGAAGCGCCAATCTCCATCACGGACCGGACGGTCATCTTCAAGCACACGAGCACCGATCCGAAGGACCCGGCGAACACATCGGGCTTCAATCACGGACCGAGCATCACCGTGATGCCGGATGGGCGAGTGATGGCTGCATGGTTTTCCTCGCCCTCGGAGGGCGCGAAGTCGCAGCGCATCATGCAGGCGTTTTCGTCGGATCAAGGCCGAACTTGGGGCGAGGCGACGATGTTGCAGGACTTCGAGGGACAGGCGGATTTTGATCCGGCGTTGTTCGTCGCTGGGAAGGAGACGTTTCTATTATTCTCGGCGTTCAGGCCGCAAATCGACATCTACTTCCGCCGCAGCAGCGACTCGGCGAAGACATGGACTGAGCCGGTGAAACTGGATCAACCCAATCACACGACACGCTCGAACGGCATCCAGTTATCCACAGGCGAGCTGCTTGTGCCGTTGCATTTGCGCGGGACAAAGGCGGGCGGCGTGATGAAATCGCGCGATGGCGGCAAAACTTGGATGCGCTTTGGCGCGGTGGCCACTCTCTTGAGCCAGGGCGGCGAGCCGACCATCGCGGAGACGAAGTCCGGCGCGGTCCACATGCTCCTGCGCACGAAGGACGGTCAGCTCTGGCGATCCATCAGCCGCGACAAAGGTGAAACTTGGAGCGCGACGGAGCAGACCGGCCTCGCTTCCACATCGAGCGCCAGCCATCTGCTCTGCACGCGCGATGGCACGCTCGTGCTTACTTACAACCCCGGGCCCGATCCCTTGCGCTTCCCGCTCCACATGCGCGTCTCACACGATGAAGGCAAGACTTGGAGCGAGCCCACGCTGCTCGCGGATCGCCCCCCCAAAGTCAGCGGCTGGTCCATCTGCTACCCCACCGTCACCGAACTCGCCGACGGCACGCTCGTCGCCATCTGGACGCAGATCAAAAGCTCGTCCGGCGAGCTGTATGGCGACATCCATTCGGCGCGTATCACGTTGAGAAAGTAGGGATCCGTCATGAACCGCCACCTCGCACTTTTAACCACACTGCTGCTCGCGCCGCTGGCCGCCTTTACCGCCGAGCCGCCGCACATCCTGCTGCGCGAGTCGCTGCAGTTTGAAAACATCGGCGACAGCGGGCGGGTGCCAGGGACGATTCGGCTGCTGTATCAGCATCTGCCGGAGGCGACGGTGACGCTTTGGCCGTG
>JANPIW010000205.1:0-4521 GCA_031425215.1 Verrucomicrobiaceae bacterium | reverse complement strand
ACGCGCCGCCGAAGGTCGCGCTCCGCCCAAGTGTGCCTGGCCCACATCTCTCCCTCTGGCTCAGCGTGTTCACGGCGCTGGTCGTGCTCATCACGATCTTGTTCTTGCGCAGCATGGACTTTTTGACCTTCGCTGGCCTGCTCACGGAGGAATCGCGCGCCACCGGGACGATGCCCCTGCCGGCGCGATGGATGCTCGATGTCCATGAAACGACGCGCGGATTTCGTGACTGGCTCTGGCTGCCGCAGTTCCTAGTCGTCATGACCTGGCACGGCTGCGCCTTCGCATCGCTGCGGAATTTGTATGGCGACGAGATGATGCGCCACGGCCCGCCATCGTGCCTGTGGTGGATCACCCCATTCGCCAATCTCTTCATGCCCTTCCTCTGCCTGCGCGAGATGCGGCACCTCTCGCGCAGACGACGCATGGCCACGCAGACTCGCATCCCCTTTGGCCCTCTTCTCTGGTGCATGGAGCTTGTCCTGCTTGCCAATTTCACACTGCGTGCCGTCCTCTACTCGCGGACCATGGGCACCTCTCGGTTTGCCTACGCGGGCACCATAATGGACGACACCTCGCAATCGATCTTCGCAGCCCACGCGGCGTCCAGTGCGCTCCTCGCCCTCGCCCTCATCGGCGTTATCGCGTGCAATCTGCACCATCAATCACGTCTCCACCGCACATGGAACGCCTGATGCCGGCTCACCTTGCCGGCATCACATCGCTAACGCCCTTCTCGCCACGCAGCACGCGTCCGATCTCTCCGGTGAGCCAGAGGTAGTGGTCGCTGGGCTTCTCGCCATAAGTCACAAAGCCTTCTGTGCCCTGCGGCACGGTGCTGGTGCATTTGAAGATCGCGGTGCCCTCGTCCATCTCGTCGAACATCGCGACGTAGAGCATCCGCGATCCATGTCGCGCGCGCTCCATCGCTTGCCGCCAGAGGAACTCGCCGTCGCGGCGCGGAATCGCATTGAGCTTTGCATCCTGCCCTCGGCTCTTCATGAGATTACGCCAGCTAAAACCAGGAAACACCACGGGCAGGTATTCCTTCCCGCGCTCCTTGCACCACGCCGCGTCCGCATCATGCACACGCGCGATCTCGCGCGCGGCGTTGTCGGGCGAGTTGTAGCGGCCCACGGCCCACGGGCTGATGATGGCGGCGGACTCTAACACCTCGTGCAGCGCGGCATCGGCCACCGCATCGCGATCCAGCGTGCGCCATCCGAAGGGCACGCCCGCCATCACCGTCATGCCGCCGAACTCCGGATTGTCGCGCATGAAGCGCAGCAGCCGCGCGGTGTCTTCGAGAGCATATTTGCGCCCGTCATTGAAGCCGATGCCCCACACGGCGACGACGGGCCGCCCTCCGTGACGCTGATACGTCGGGTCGTCGATGATGCGCAGCTCGTTGCGCATTCGCTTCCAGTCCTGCATCACCAGCGCCTCGATCTGCTCCGCGCGCAGCCCGCTCAGATCATACATGAGCGACCACGTCCGCCCCGTCGCTTTGGCAGCCGCGCGCACATTTGCCAGCACACGATCGCAGAACGCACGGCTTTTCTCATTTCCCAGCGACGCGCCGAAGCGCTGGAGAAACACGCCATCGATGCCGTGCTCCCGCATCCATTCAAAATGCCGAAGCACCGTGCGCGGATGCGCGGATGAGAAAACCTGCGCCGCCGTGCCATCAGCGAGCTTCAATGGCGAGGCGAAAAGCTCGTCCACTCCGAAGCCCGTCACGTCCGGCCACATCTCAATCTGGCAAACATCGCGCTCCGCATGGAACCCGTAATGCCGCCAGCCAACTCCCATCCCATCGTCCTCCGCCGCGAACCAGCCCTGGTATCCGCACATGATTTTGCCTTCGAGCGAAGCGGGATCGGCGGCGACGGAAACGACACGCAGCATCGCCGCCGCGAGCAGAATGAGCCGGACGCTCGCGTGCTTGGGCGAGGACGGCGTGGTAAAATCATGACGGGGTAAAATCATGACTCTGAATCTGCATCCATGATTTTGCCCGAACATGATTCTACCAACTCGGAATCCAAGGCTCTAACGACAGGCACATCCGCCGGAGCGAGATCGTAATCCATCAGCTCCTCCACCCGCGCCCACGCCAGCGCGTCATGCTCGTGCGCGCACGGCTCCGCGCTTCCCTCCGCGATGCGGCAGAGAAAGGGGATCAGCCTGATGCGGCCGCGCTCGTATTCATGCTCGTGAGCCGGCAGCGCGCGCAGCACCTCGATCTCGCAGCCCAGTTCCTCTTTTATTTCTCGCACCAGCGCCGCCTCCGCGTCCTCGCCTGGCTCCACCTTGCCGCCGGGGAATTCCCATTTCAGCGCCAGATGTTTCCCCGCAGGCCGCCGCGCCAGCAGCACACGGTCATCCCGCACGATCAAGGCGCAGACGACGGGGATGGTTGTGGGTTGGCTCACACGCGCAGCCTTGAAACATTGGGCTTGTGCTTCAAGCGCCGATTTCATAAAACGGTGGCCGTGCTTACCGATGAAAACACATCCTTCCTTTTTCCTCTGCTGGCTCCCCGTCTGCTGGCTCGTGCTCGTCGGCGCGAGCATCGGCGTCATCTACCAAGCGAAACGCATCGTTAGCAAACCGCAGGAGTTCATCTCGCTCGCCAAGCTTGTCACCGATGTGCCGGCAGCGGGCAGCGCGAGTTCATTCCACGAGGCGATCATCAAAACATTGGAAAGCACCGAGCTGCAAGAACGGGCGCGAGCCAGGATGAAGGCCCTGCATCCCGATCTGGCGCCGGCTGATGTGATCATCAAGGCCAGCCAAAATCGAGGAGCATCAATCTTCAACATCCGCGCGTTCGGTGTTGAACCCAAACACACACGTCTGTCTCTTGACGCATTGCTCGACGAATTCATCGCGATGGATGCCGCAGACCCCGCCGCCTTGCGCGGCAGCGCGACTGGGGGCGAAGAGATCACCGTCATGGAGCGCGCATCCGGCGCGGTGGAGGAATTGCAGGAATGGTCGCGCCCCATCGTGCTCGCTCTGCTCGCCGGAGCCAGCGCGGGCTTCATGCTCTCCGTGCTCATCGCCGCGCTCATTCACAAGTCGCTGTCGCCCGCAGATTCAGACGCCGGGCGCTGCTGACCCGCGCATGCAACGGCACGAGACGCCGTCACCCGTGAATACTTGGTTGAGCCTCCGCGCCGAGACATTATCATCAAGCCATGAATACCGCGCCCGCAGCGCCCGAACCCATCGCCGATGATGCACCAGTCCCTCCCGCCATCCAGGAGATGGCCCGTCAGGCCGTGCGCGATTTTCATGAATGCTTCTGGTGGTGGAATCCGGATTACATTCCTGACACGCGCGAAGGTGTGCGAGACGTGATCCTTAATCTTCGATAAAGCGGAGGCCATCGCGCTTGGGCTGTCGCACAACAGATAAACCAATGCCTCTCACACCATTTCAGCGTCGCGTCCTTAGCGTCATAGCTTGCAACCGCAGCGAGGAGAGTCACTTCGCAGGCGGCCTTGTGTTGAATGCAGCCGACTCCTCCGCGCGCTTCAGCCACGACTTTGACATTTTCCATGAAGCGGAAGAGGAAGTGGCCCGTGCCAGCGCGGTGGACACCGCTTCGCTCGAAGCTGCTGGATTTAAAGTTGATCGTTGTGTGGGAGACTGGTCACAGCCTGTCAGTTTTCGCAAAGCTCGCATAGTAGACGGCGTTGACCTTGTTGAAATCGATTGGGCGGCAGATTCAGCATTCCGCTTCTTTCCCATCGAGCGCGATCCGCTTCTCGGCTGGCGGCTTCACCTTTTTGACATGGCTACGAACAAGGCGCTCGCGCTCGCCGCGCGCACCGTGACGCGCGACTATGTGGACATTGTGGAACTGCATCGCATCTACCCGCTCCACGCCATCATCTGGGCCTCATGTGGTAAAGACGCCGGTTATGGCCCAGGGCTTCTGCTCGAAATGATGCGCCGCTTTGCGCGCATCAATCCGCGCAAACTTGAAACCATCCAGGCTCGCAAACTCGACCCCATCGAATTAAAAAAAGCCTGGATCGAAATGTCCGACAAAGCTGAGGTCGAGATCACCCGCATCGCCGACACGATGCCTGATGTGCCCATCGGCGTCGCGTTCGTCGATGCGGCTGGGAATCCCGGCTGGATCGGTGACGATCCCGCGCTGCGCATTCACGCGCCCAGTGTTCGCGGTTGTCTGCCCACCATCGTCGGCCTGGAGCCTTGAGGCGCGCGCCGGAGCTTTTTCCGATGTGGTGGCATTCACGCTTGTGCTTCTTCGCAGGGCTGTCTAATCTCGCGCCCATGAATTCCTCAGCCTGCCGACTCCTCGTGGCGCTGGCTCTGGTGCTGTCCCTCGGGCTGCACTGGACCGCGCTCCAGTCGGCTGCGTGGCTGGGGATGATCGTCAGCTACTCGCAGGACGCGACGCTTGAGGAGGCGCTGGAGAAAACCTTCGATGGCGCGCATCCCTGCCAGCTTTGCAAATTCGTGGAGCAAGGCGCGTTAATTGTG
>JANPIW010000204.1:0-2092 GCA_031425215.1 Verrucomicrobiaceae bacterium | reverse complement strand
CACGATGTTGACGGGTTGGATTCCTGCGGCTGTGATGACCGTGATCGTAAAAACCATCGTCGAGTTTTTTCGACGCAAGAAATCCCCCGCGTCGTGAATTTCAATTTTCTCATCCCCCAAGGCCCGATCTCCATCGTGTGGGTGACTTACATCTTGATCTACCTCACCATGCTCTACCGCATCCTCTCGTCCTCGCGTCTGGAGACGAACGAGAAAATTCTTTGGTTTTTCGTCATCACGCTTGTTCCGCTCTTCGGACTGCTCGCCTACGCGCGCATCGCCTGGAGCAAAACCTGAATCGCTCGATCCACCATGCCCTCCCTCACCCGCCGCGCTCTTCTTTCCAAACTCGCCTTCGCCGCCGCGCCTGCGGTGGAGGATGCGGGACGGCACACACTGGTCTGCGTTTTCCTGCGCGGTGGGGCGGACACGCTGAACCTCATGGTGCCGTATGCGGATGACTCGTATTACCGCCAGCGGCCCACGTTGGGGATCGCGGCTCCGGGCACAGGCTCTGACGCGGCGCTCAGACTGGATGACCGCTACGCGCTGCATCCGGCGATGCAGCCCTTTGAGGCGGCGTGGAAGGAGGGGCGCTTCGGCGCGGTGCAGTCGGTGGGCACGGACAACACGAGCGGCTCGCACTTCGAATGCCAGGATCAGATCGAGCATGGCGACTCGATGGAGGCGCAGCCAGCGGGTGGTGGATGGCTGGGGCGTTTTCTGCGCACGCGCGCGAGCGAGAAACAGAGCGCGCTGTCGGCGGTGGCCATTGGCACCGTGCTGCCGGAGTCGCTGCGCGGCGCGCCGTCGGTGAGCGTGCTGGAGCACATCAACGACATTGCGATCAAAGCGCCTGCTGGCGATCCTGCGTCGGTCGTCGCCGCGCTGGAGGCGATGTATGGCGCGGACGTGACCTTGCTGGGGCAGCGAGGGAAGGAAACCATTGACCTCTTCCGCCGCGTGACTGCGCTGCAAGGCAAAGACTACGCGCCAAGGAATGGCGCGGAGTATGCGAAGGACGGATTCGCCAGTGGCCTGAGCGAGATCGCGCGACTGATCAAGGCGCGGGTGGGGCTGGAGATCGCCTGCATCGACCTAGGCGGATGGGACACACATTTTTTTCAAGGCGGCGCATCAGGCGCACAGGCTGGGAACATCGCGATGCTCGCGGGCGGACTGAATGCCTTCGACGCCGATCTCAAAAATCAGCGCGCCAATTACACCGTGATGATCATCACGGAGTTTGGCCGCCGCATTTACGAGAACGCGTCGCTGGGCACCGATCACGGTCGCGCCTTCACGCTGATGGCGCTGGGCGACAAAGTAAAAGGCGGCAAAGTCCACGGCGCATGGCCGCTGGAGGCGATGGACGAGCGCAATCCCCTCGGCCCCGGCGGCGTGGTGCCGAAGGTGGATTTCAGAAGTGTGTTTGCCGATGCGCTGAAGAGCGCGTTCGGCACGAAGCAGGATGATCTCACGAAGAAAATTTTTCCCGAGGCCACGCTCACGAGCACGGGGCTGTTTGGGTGATCCCGACACGAAGCGCTCGTGTCACGGATACAACAAATAACGCTGCCGCCTCGACTTGAAGCTGTCGTTGTATCGCTGCCAGCTTGCGATGAGCGGCTCGGGGGAACCGCCGGTGCGCAGGGTGCGATACAGCGCTTCGCTTCCGTACACCTTGTTAAAGAGGTTCAATTTGTCACCGCTGAAGTTCATCACTTTGCCGCCAGACTGGCGGTTCAACTCCGCCAGCAGGCGCACGTCGAGCGCGGTGAGATCCGTGCCGGCGCGTGGATCAATGTTGAGGCGCACGCCGCCGAACTCGTTGCGTGAATACGGGGCGAAGGAGACGCCGGACGTGTTGAGGCGCTGGCAGTAATCGAGCATGGCGGCGGGATTCACGCCGCGCGCGCCCGCGTAGCCGAAGGGGTTCTCGGTGCCGATGCCGATGTCGATGGCTGCCGCGCCGCCGAGCATTCCGGTGGTGATGTAATAGGCGGGCGATGCTGCGTGCGGGATGTTGGGCGAGGTGCGATACCATCGCAGGCCGGTGTCCTGCCACATCATGCCGCGCTGCCAGCCTTGC
>JANPIW010000203.1:0-3982 GCA_031425215.1 Verrucomicrobiaceae bacterium | reverse complement strand
CCGCGACGGGCTTCTCCCTGTCGAGCGCGGCGGACTGCTTGCGTAGTTCCGGCAGGAACATGTGCACCGCACCGGGAATATGGCCGCCCTCCCACTCGCTGGGTGCGCGCACATCGACGATTTGCAATGCCGCTCCGGCGTCCTTGACTTCATGCACGGTCATCTGGCCGACTTCCTCCAGCGGCAGTCCGGCGTTGTCCCATCCCGTCATTCCATGGACAAGATAGCCCGCGAACTTGTTAAAACCCGTGCGGATGAAGAGCTTGACCACCTCATCCACTTTTTTGTCGCTATCGAGCACGAGCAGGATCGGTTTGTCCGGATCGAGCAGCCAGCCCGCCCAGATCGAGAGCATGGGCGTGGCACCGATGCTCAGCGCGCCTTTGATGTGACCGCCGCCGAACGCCAGCATCAGTCGCGTGTCCACCAGCACTCCGGCTTTCTTCTCCACAGCTTCGTTGAACGCCTTCGCCGGGAGGCCGGGCACGTGCGGCAGATTGCCGAGCACCTCCGGCCCCTTGGCGTTCAGCTTTTTCATCAGCGGGTAATACTTGGGCACAAGCGGTGCGCTGCTCAGGGCATGTTCCTTGAACTTCTCAAAGTCGGTGATCTGGAGATAAGCATTGAACTTCCGTTCATAGCCAATGGTGCTCTCAAGACGGTCGCCGATGTCCGCGCCGCATGGCGAGCCGTGGGCATGGGCGGGATGAATTACGACGCTGTCTGGCAGCGCGAGATAATACCCGCGCAGTGTTTCAAACAGCTTCTTCGTCAGTTCCTCGGTCTCACTGGAGCCGAGCAGATCAGGCCGGCCTGCGGAGTTTACAAAAAGCGAGTCGCCGGTGAGCACACCCCACGGTGTTTCGGCGTGATCCGTCTCGGCTAGTTCGTAGCTCACATGCTCAGGCGTGTGTCCTGGCGTGTGGCGCACCGTGATGATCGTCTTCCCGAATGTAAACTTGTCACCGGCCTTTAGCTTTTCGTGATCGAAGCCATAACGGGCGCCGCCTTCATGACTGCAAAACACCTTTGCCGATCCGACCCGCGCGCACAGCTCCAGCGAGCCGCTCACCAGATCCGCATGAATGTGCGTCTCGAAGATATGAGTGATCGAAAGCTTCTTCTCGCGCGCCAGTGTGACGTATTTGTCCACGTCTGGAGTGGGATCAATGACGGCTGCAACGCCCATGCTGTCATCACCGAGGAGATAAGAAAGCTCCGCGATGCCTTCGGTTTGAATGCGTTCAAAGATGAGTGCCATGGTGTGAGGTGCGTGAAAACTCCAATCAATCCACGACGAGCTTGAAGGACGCCTCGCCTCGCAATGCCTTGGAGTAGGGGCATGTTTGGTTGGCTTCCTCCATGATTTTTTGCGCCTGATTCTGATCGACGCCTGGAAGCAACGCATGCATCTCGATGGCAAGACCATAGCCGTCATTGTCATCCTCAACCAAACTCACCAAGGCGCGCACCGTTGAATCTTTGACTTGGGTCCCAAGCTTCTTGGCCGCGTTGACCAACGCGCCGTGGTAGCAGGCTGAATAAGCTCCCGCGAACAACAATTCAGGATTCGGGCCGCGCGTCTCGATGCCCTTCTCCAGCGGGTTTCCCAAAGTGACATCCAGGAGGGCGTCCGGCGATTGCAGAGTTCCAGATCGGCCACCTTTGGAAATCGCTTCTGACGTGAACAGTGTTTTCATAAGACCACGATGCTAAGCGGCTGAGCACTGTGAATGCGATGGGGTCTAACCCTCATGCGGCAGCTTGACGACCATCTTGCCAACGTTGCCGCCGTTAAAGAGACTGATAAAAGCATCGGGCGCATTACCGATTCCATTCACCACGGTCTCGAAGCTTTTCAGTTTCCCAGCTTGGTAGAGAGCGCCGACCTCTTTTTCAAACTCGCTCTGACGATCCAACCAATCGCCGACGATGAGGCCTTTCATGGTAAGCCGTTTCGTCGTCATGTTGAAAAGGTTGGACGGGCCTGGTTTGGGTTTCTCCTCGTTGTAGCCAGAGATGCCACCGCAGGCGATGATGCGGCAATGCACCCGCAAGGCTGACAGCGCCGCTTCGAGAGCTTCGCCACCGACGTTGTCAAAATAGACATCAATGCCATCAGGAGCTGCGCGGTTCAGTTGTTCCAGCACGGGGCCGGACTTGTAGTTGAAGGCGGCATCGAATCCGCATTCCTCCAACAGGTGCTTCACCTTCTCATCTGAACCGGCGGAACCGATCACGCGGCAGCCTCGCAACTTCGCCAGTTGTCCGGCCATGTTGCCGACGGCACCCGCTGCACCTGAGATGTAAATGACATCACCTGCCTTCACTTCGACCATCGTCAATCCTGCCCACGCGGTCATGCCCGTCATGCCTAGAGTGCCGAGGTAAACTGAGAGCGGTTTGACGCCTTTATTGACGCCATGCAGATCCTTGGGTGCTGCGATGAATACCTCGCGCCAGCCGAAGCGGGACGTGACGACATCACCGACTTTAAGCTCGTCCGAGCGCGACTCGATCACTTCGCCCACGGCACCGCCATCGAGCACATTTCCGATCTCAAAGGGGGGCACATACGACTTCCGGTCATTCATGCGACCGCGCATGTAGGGATCGACGGACATGAACAGATTGCGCACGAGCACTTGCTGATCTTCTAGCGGCTCCAGGGTGGTCTCTGCCAAGCTGAAGTTGGCGGTGGTGGGAACGCCTGTGGGGCGTGAGGCGAGGCGTATCTCTCGGCTGGTCATGTTTGGCATAAGGGTGTCGGGTTACTCAGCTTGCTTGAGTGAGGCCATGTCGATGACGAAGCGGTATTTGACGTCGCTTTTCACGAGTCGGTCATAGGCTTCGTTGATCTGCTGGATCGGAATGAGTTCAATGTCGGAGGTGATGTTATGCTGACCGCAGAAATCGAGCATCTCTTGGGTTTCCTTGAGGCCGCCAATGAGTGATCCGCTGAAGCTGCGACGGCCAAAGATGAGGTTACTGACATCCACAGCGAGCGGCTCCGATGGCACGCCGACTTGCGTGAGATTGCCATCACGTCTGAGCAGGACGAGGTAAGCGTTGATGTCATGTTTCGCAGCCACCGTATCGAGAATGAAGTGACAGCTATTGAGGTGCTTCTTCATCGCGGCTTCGTCTTTGGAATGAACGACTTCATCCGCACCGAGGCGCAGGGCATCTTCCACTTTGTTCAGTGACGTGGTAAAAACGACGACGTGCGCGCCCATCGCCTTCGCCAGTTTGACACCCATGTGCCCGAGTCCGCCGAGTCCCACAACGCCGACTTTTTGGCCCTGGGTCACACGGTGATGACGCAGGGGCGAGTAAGTCGTGATGCCAGCGCAGAGCAGCGGTGCTGTGGCCGCCAGATCCAAGTTCTTGGGGACTTGCAGCACGAAGGCTTCATCAACGACGATGCTCTCGGAGTAGCCGCCGTATGTCAGGCCGCCGTTGTGTTTGTCAGGGGAGTTGTAAGTGAAGATGGCACCCTTCTCGCAGAACTGCTCCAGATCATCTTTGCAACTCTCGCAGACGCGGCAGGAGTCAACAAGACAACCAACGCCCGCGATGTCGCCTGCTTTGAACTTCTCCACCTTCGTGCCGACCTTGATCACGCGACCGATGATTACATGCCCCGGCACGCAGGGATAGGTCGTGCCATGCCATTCATTGCGAACGGTGTGGACGTCCGAATGGCAGACACCACAAAAGAGGATCTCGATCTGCACATCACGCTCACCGGGATCACGGCGGTCAAAGCTGAAGGTGCGAGCGGAGTGGTGGCGGCGTTAGCGGCGTAGGATTTGGTTTTCATAATAAATGGGGTCAATAGTGAATGGCACTTACTTAACATCTTAGGCGGCCTTTCTTCTGTGTTTGGGCGGGGCTGGCATCCGGCGCATCTCGTCGCGCGGTTTGGTCATTAGTTGGTAGCTGTCGCGCCTTCGTTTGACCACCCGCGGCTCGTTGCGAT
>JANPIW010000202.1:0-9497 GCA_031425215.1 Verrucomicrobiaceae bacterium | reverse complement strand
GTCGCGCGCATTCAGCGACATCGACTCGCCAAACGTGTCGTCCTCCACCTCGATGCACACAGGCCCATCGTACCCGATCTCCATCAGCGCCCCGATGTAGCGCGCCCAGTCGATCTCGCCGTAGCCCGGCAGTCGCGGCTGATGCCACTGCAGCGGGAATGCGAACACGCCCACGTCATTGAGCGCGTCACGCCTGATCTTCACATCCTTCGCGTGGAAGTGGAACAGCTTGCTCGCGAACTCGCGCAACGGCGAAAACGGATCCATCTGCTGCAGCACGAAATGCGACGGGTCAAAATTAAGGCCGAAGTTTGGCGAGTCGATGTCGCTGAATGCGCGCGACCAGATTGCCGGCGTCGTCATCAGATTCTTCCCACCCGGCCACTCGTCCTGCGTGAAGAGCATCGGGCAGTTCTCGATCCCAATCTTGATGCCGTGATCCTCCGCAAACTTGATCAGCGGCCGCCACACCTTCAAAAAGCGCGGCCAGTTTTCATCCACCGTCTTCGTCCAGTCACGACCGATGAAGCTGTTCACGTTTTTCAAACCCAACTTCTCCGCCGCCACGATCACTTTTTTGAGATGCTCCGCCGCCACCTTCGTCACCGCCGGATCCGGATCGAGCGCGTTTGGATAATAGCCCAGCGCTGTGATCGACACATCATGCTTCGCGCAAGTCGCATTCACATCATCCGCGCGCGCCTTCGTCATGCCAGTCACGTCAATGTGCGTCACGCCCGCATATTTCCGCTCCGCCTTCCCGACCGGCCAGCACATGATCTCGACGCACGAGAATCTCTCCCTTGCCGCGAAAGACAGCACCTGGTCGAGATCGAGTTCAGGCAGGATGGCGGAAACGAAGCCGAGTTTCATGCGCCGAGTTTTAGCTGCGGCACGCGCGCTGTCGAGCCGAAGCTTGCCCAACCGTCCTGGGGTGATGAGCAAAGTTGCACACAGGTGGAAACGAGGGATTGGATTCACTCGATGAACACCAGCCAAGCGCTCCGTGCCGACATGACGAAGCTCAAAGCCCGGGCCTTTCACATGGCTGAAAACGTCGAGGAGGTTTTGCGACGGTATCATCGCGCTGTTTCCCAGTTGCCTGACGAGACAGGCCTGCCGCTGCGCATTCTCCACCGCTGGATGCTCGTCCCGCCGACACTTTGGCCCTTCCATGTTCACAGCTTCCTGGAGGATTGCCTGTCTGCTATGGAAAAGGGCAAGCGGCTCAACGCCAGACAGCATCTCCTCATCGACCTCCTGCCCGAGCCACCTGAGGAATCTGTCTGCGCTGCCGTTGCTGCTCACGAGTTGCATGTTCAAAAGGGCGAGTATGAAAACCTGCTCAAAACGCAGGCCAAATTTACTCAGACTGAGCTGGCCGTCCGCACCGATCCGAAGATGCGCCGCCAGTGGGAGCGCATCAAAGCCGCGTTTGATGTCGGAGCCTACTGCGACCACAAGGGAGTCATCCGCCGCACCATGAGCGCAGAGCGCAATATGCGCCCTTACTTTTCCGTGAACCCGCGCCGCGCCAGCGATATGTTCCACGCCGCGTTCGATGCTTCTGCCTCCGCTGGAACCTCTACGGAATGCAGCACGACGAGCCGCTCCTTCTCAAGCTCGCGGTGAACATCACGCCCAGCGGCACGATGATCCTCATTCCTGCCTACTGGTCCTTTGATCCGAAGCGCGACATCCGCTGGGACGCCATCGCCAGCCTGCATCGCGTCCGCGTACCTGGACGCCAAGGCTCCGCGCTCGCCGAGGGCCTTGCCGAGCGGATGAAGGCTGCCGGAAAACTCCGCCGCCTCGACAAAGAAGTCCTGCGCCTCGACTTGAAAGGCAAAACCAAGCACGACTTCCTCTGCGCCGGTCTCGGCTGGGTGCCAGATACAAGCGCCAAACGCATCAGCAGACTCAGGGCCGAATTCAAAAACGATGGGAGCACGGGCGCCCCCGCCCGTCGTGTTCCTCGCCCTGAGGGACACTCAAAATAGGACGCGCAGCCTGTTGAAAATGGCGGCTGCGCCGAAAGGGGTTTGAGTTTGCGGCGAGGGCGCCGCAACCAACGGGCGAGGGTGCCCGTGCTCCCATTTCGATTACCCAGCCAGTCTGATTCATCGTAGCCCGAAGTAACTTTGTCCGCTTTAGGACAGAGATTGGGGACAGTCAGTTCCTTTGATCCACAGCCGGGGCGGAGCCATGCCTTGGCCCATGCTGAACCTCGATCAATTGCAGAGCGCCATCGCCGCTGCCAAACGGCAGTTCGCCATGCTATGGACGAAACACCCGGATATGAACGCCTACCTCGTCCGTCATTGCCGGTCGGACAGACAGGGATCGCCAGCACCCCGACAGAAATCCTCAACGAGTTCCCCGAAATGGTTATCGACGATGTCACCAAGGCCAACCTGCTTAACCTCCGTTCGCGCAAAACAGCCGCGCAAGCCAACCCGGAGGAAGAACGAAGGATGAAGCAACGGATAGATCAACTCGCTGCGCAGCTAAAGTACGATGAGAATTGCCGCGTCGAGATTCGCTTCCATGATCCCGATTACGATCTGATCGCGAAACTCCAGACGGACGATCTGGTGGATCGCCAGCTCACACCCCAGACCAGAGCCTCCATCCGCATTGTGCTTGGCACACTGGCTCAATTCGACGAAACCCCTTCAAGACAAACACCATGACCTTCGCCAGCCTCGATTTTGAAACCGCCAATCCATCCCGTGTGAGCATGTGCGCGGCCGGGCTTGCGCTCTTTGATGAAAACAACCTGTCGGACTCCCCCTATTGGCTGGTGCGGCCTCCCAAAGGGCATGGCTTCTTTCAGGAGGGGTTCACCGAGATCCATGGCCTGACAAATTCGGAGTAACGGCGGCACTCCTGGTGACGACAGGCATGGCAACCAAACAGCTCACTGAGGCAATGGACTCTTTACGCGAGCGTGTTACTGCAAAAGGTGTGGATATTGGCATTCTTGCAGGCAGAGAAGTAGCCCGCTTCATGCTTCGTTACGGCAGCGATATTCTTCTCCGTTAGTGGTCACACCCACGTCCACTTCCGCGTCGTGCCGCTCTTCAGGATCGCGTCGCAGAGTTTGATCTCGTGATGGCCGTCGGCGGCGGTCGCAAAGAGGAGGGGCGTTTTCTTGCCGCTGCGCTTGATGAAGCTAGCCGCGCACCACACGAAGGAGCTGTCCGTGCAGTTCTCCGGTCTGGCGAATGACTTCGTCAATCCGTGCCGCGAAACCAGCATAATCACGGTTCTCGGTGCAGACGATGATGCCAGAGTGGTCTGCGGCGGCGCGGTGCAGGCGCATGAAGTCCTTGCGGTTGATGGTGATGGCGCAGCGGTTTGTCTCAAGGGCGAAACGCAGCACGGCATCATCCTCGATGCCCTGGTTGGACTTTCCCACCTCATGCGTGGTGAGGACATCATGGCCGAGCGCGCGAAGGTGCGCGACGACCTCGACAGGAAAGTTTTTGTTGGCGTATAGGCGGGCCATCTTACTCGGCGGCCTCGTTCTCCTGAATCTCGCGGTCGATCTCCGTGGAATGACGCGCGACGTAGTTCCAGGCATTGAGGAGGTCGGAAGCCTGGAGGGAGGGGTAGTTGCCCAGGATTTCTTCGTCGCCCGCCCCAAGCCTGCGCCATGACTCAAGCGACCAAACGGGAATCCGGGTGCCTGCGATCCGTGCCGATCCGCCGCAAACGCGAGGATCAAACTCGATCCCCGGCAGTTGATCCGTGATGTCGGCCGCCATCCAGACAAACAGCCGCGCACGCTCCTGGCGAGGTAGCGCCGCCACGATGGACTGGGCTTGATCGAACGTCGTTGTCATGCTGACCATTGTGCCTCATTGCCCGTAGCGCGTCAACGATCCCACTCACCTGCCGGCGCGAAACCGAAGGCCGACGCGCAGATGGTCACACTCACATCCATTTCTTCGTCTTCCCGCTCTTGAGGATCACATCGCAGAGCTTCACCTCGTGATGGCCGTCGGCGGCGGTCGCGAAGATGAGGGCGATCTCACGCGAGAACAGCGTGCGAAAAAAAATCCTCCCAGCCCAGCGCTTTTACGCCAGGCGCGAGCACGGTGCTTTCGTGCTTTGTCTTCGGCTGGCGATGGACAAGAAAACATTCGACAGGTGTCTTCACCGCGCGTTTGGTTTCGAGCGCTTTTTTGAGCTTCAACATCGGCGTGGCCATGCCCGGCTGCGGCGTGCGCGTGGCCTTCGCCTCGATCATGCGCACGGAGCCGCCCTTGCCTGGCACGATGAAGTCCACTTCGAGTCCTTGCTCGTCGCGGAAACAATAGATTTCCTTTCGTCGCCCGGAGTTCACCTGCGCTTTCACAAGTTCGGCTGCCACGAAGCCTTCAAACAAATGCCCGAGAAACGGAGACTTCTCCAGCTCCGCCACCGTGTCGATGCCCAGCAGGTGACAGGCGAGGCCCGAGTCAGTGATGAACACTTTCGGCGACTTGGTCAGCCGCTTGCCAAAGTTTTCAAAGTAAGGTGGCACGATCAAAATCTGCTGCGTCGTTTCGAGGATGCTCAACCACTTCGCAATGCCCGGCACGCTCATGCCCAGCGGCCCGGCGATGTCGGACTTGTTCAGGAACTGGCCGGTTCGCGTGGCAAGCAGCGTGAGGAAGCGGCGGAACGTGGAGAGGTCCTGCACCGCCGTGATCGTGCGCACATCCCTTTCCAGATACGTCTGCAAATACGAGCTGAACCAGAGCCGCGCATGCTTCGGAGCAGCCAGCACTTCGGGAAAGCCGCCGTGCAGAAGCGACACCTTCGCCGACTCACGCGACGAGAGCGGCAGCAACTGGAAGATCGCCGCGCGACCTGCCATGGACTCCGTGACATTCTGCATCAGCGGCGCTTCCTGCGATCCCGTGATGAACCACTCCGCGCGCTTCTTCCCCTTCATGTCGATGCGCGCCCGGATGTAGTTGAACATGTCCGGCACATTCTGAATCTCATCGAGGATCACAGGCAGTTTTACGCCGTCGAGAAAGCCCTTCGGATCAGCGCGGTAGCGCGCGACGGTATCCGGGTCTTCGAGCAGATGATAGCTCGCCTCCGGCATCATCTGGCGCAGCAAATGTGTTTTCCCCGAGCGTCTCGGCCCGGTCAAAACTACAGCCGGAAAGCTCTTCGAGGCTTCCTTGATCTGCGTCGCTAGCTCGCGATGGACGAATTTCATGGTTTGGGTTTTCTAAGCTGGGAGTTTCAAAAACTCACAGCCCGAATGTCGTCTCCAGCCACAAAACAGGCAAGCCAAGAAATTGAGTATTTGAAACTGCTAGTTTCAAAAACTCAAACTTACACTCGCGTCCACCTCCGCGTCGTGCCGCTTTTGAGGATCGCATCGCAGAGTTTGATCTCGTGATGGCCGTCGGCGGCGGTGGCGAAGAGGAGGGGCGTTTTTTTGCCGCTGGCGATGTGTTCGTACACGGCGCGGTAGTGCATCTTGTGGGCGTCGTTAAAGCCTTCGGGGTGGCCGCCGGGGTAGTCGGTGAAGTTCGCCACGTCTTCAAGAAAGCCGGCGGTGCCGCGCTGGAGGCGTTGGTTCGGCTCGTCGCGTCGGCCCACGATGATGTCGTTCGGATCTTGGAGGTCCCACTGCACGCTGCCCTCGGTGCCGTAGATGCCGATGCGCAGACTGCATTTCCATCCGGCGGCGACTTGTGATACGGCGAGGTTGGCGTGGACGCCATTCGCATTGCCACTCGCGGATTTGCCATACTGGAGCAGCACGCTGGCGAAGTCGTCCGTCTCGCACTGATAGGGCACCATCTTCTTCGGGTCGATCTTTGCAAAGGTCTGCACCTCACCCTTCGGACGGAAGCGCGTTTTGTGATACGTCTCGTACTTGGCAAAGACGCTCTCCGCCTTCCCGCCGAGGATGAAGCTCACGGCGTCGATCCAGTGCGTGCCGATGTCGCCCACGGCGCGCAGCTTGCCGCCCTCGCTTGCTAGCAGGCGCCAGTTGTAGTCGGTGGCCTTGAGCAGCCAGTCCTGAAAGACGTGGCCCTGCACATGGATGATCTTGCCGAGGTCGCCGCGCGCCACCATCGCGCGCATCTGGAGCACGGCAGGGAAGAATCGGCACATGTAGTTCACGGCGAAGACGCGGTCGGACTTCTCCGCCGCCTTCACGATGAGCGCGGTTTCCTTCGCGTTCATGCCCAGCGGCTTCTCGCAAATGACGTGCTTGCCCGCTTTGAGCGCGGCGAGCGATTGCTCCACATGCACTTTGTTGGGCGACGTGATGTGGACGACATCGACGTTCGGGCTGCGATACATCGCGGCGTAATCGTAGTCGCCGTACACCTCTGGAATGCCCCACAGCTCCGCCATTGCCTTGGCGTTCTTGGTCGAGCCGCAGATCGCTGTGACCTGGATGCCGAGGCGTTTCAGTGCCTCGATGTGAACCGGGCCGATGAACCCGGTGCCGATGATGCCCCCGCGGAGATGGTGGAGTGGTTTCATGCTGCTCACTTAGATCAAAGCGGCGCGCATGGCAAAAGGGAAGGTGCGTGGCGCGTATCAAAGCGCAGTCACAACATGCGCCGCCACTTTCATCAGCTCAGCTTTTTCCTCTGCGCGGCTCTGTCCGCCCAGGCGGCGGAGCTGTGGTCGCTGAAGCCGCTGGATCGCACGAAGCTCAAGCACAACAGCATCGACGCCTACATTCGCGAGGCTTGGCAAAAGAACGGCATCACCGGCGCTCCGCCCGCCGATGCGCGCACGCTCATCAGACGCGCGACCTTTGATCTCACCGGGCTGCCGCCGACGGCGGAAGACTGTGAGACGATGAGACGCGGAGACGGTGAGATGCCCCTCTCATTGCCTCATCGTCTCCGCGTCTCATCGTCTTCCTACTCCCGCCTCATCGACCGCCTTCTCTCCAGCCCTCACTACGGCGAGCAATGGGCGCGCCACTGGTTGGACATCGCGCGCTACTCCGACACGAAGGGCTACGTCTATGCGCGCGAGGAAAAGCGCTGGGTCCACGCCGCGTCCTACCGCGACTGGGTCGTTCGTGCGTTGAATGACGACATGCCCTACGACCGCTTTGTGCGCCTCCAGATCGCGGCGGATCAGCTCGTGCCGGAAGGCTCGCCCGATCTCGCCGCGATGGGTTTTCTCACGCTGGGCCGCCGCTTCCTCGGCGTCACGCACGACATCATTGATGATCGCATTGATGTCGTCACGCGCGGGATGCTCGGCCTCACTGTCGCCTGCGCGCGCTGTCACGATCACAAATATGATCCCATCCCCACGCGCGACTACTACGCGCTCTACGGCGTCTTCCAGAGCAGCGCAGAAAAGGTTGTGCCGTGCGCGGTTGGCGAAAACGCGGAGCTGGCCGCGCTGAAGAAAAAGAACCGCGACCTCATGACGAAGCGCCGCGACGAGCAAATGGCGCGAACACGCGCGCGCGCTGCCGATTATGTCGCGGCGCAGAAGGAGCTGGGAAAATATCCCGAAGAGGTTTTCGGCCAGTTGCTCGATGAGAAAGACCTCAACCCCTTCATCGTGCATCGCTGGACTGCATGGCTGGATAAGCATCCCGACACGCCGCTGACTGACGAAGTGCTGCGCCGCCCGGACTCGCCCTGCCATGTCCCTGACGAGCACATCGCAAACGTCGAGATGTATTTCCCCATCGGTGTCGTCACTGAGCTGTGGAAATCCCAGGCTGAGGTGGACCGTCACATCATCGAAAAAGGCGCCGCGCCACACGCCACCATCCTCGTGGATCGTCCCATCCCGTCCACGCCGCGCGTTTTCACTCGTGGCAATCCACTCACCAAGGCAGATGAAGTCCCGCGACAATTCTTGAGCACCTTTGGCAAACAAGCGCCCTTCACGAAAGGCAGCGGCCGCCTCGAACTCGCCAACGCCATCGCTGATCCGCGCAACCCGCTCACCGCGCGCGTCATGGTGAACCGCGTGTGGCAGCACCACTTCGGTCGCGGCTTGGTCGCAACGCCGAGCGATTTCGGCAGCCGCGCCGACGCCCCGAGCCACCCCGAGCTGCTCGACTGGCTCGCGCTGCGCTTCATCGACTCAGGCTGGAGCCTCAAGGAGCTGCATCGGGAGATCATGCTGTCGGAGGCCTATCGTAGAACGAGTTTTCCAACTCGTTCGGAAAGCGAGTTGGAAAACTCGCTCTACGACCGCATGACCGCGCACCGGCTCAGTTTCGAGGAAGCGCGTGACGCCTGGCTCGCTGCCACAGGTGAGTTGGATCTCCGTGTCGGCGGCAAGCCCGACGCGCTCTTCAGCAAACAAAACACGCGCCGCACGCTCTACGCCCTCGTCGATCGCGAAAACGTGCCTGATGTGTTGCGCACGTTCGACTTTGCCAACCCCGATCTCTCCATCCCGCAGCGCAGCGAGACGACCGTGCCACAGCAGGCGCTCTTCGGCATGAACCATCCCTTCATCGCCGCGCGCGCCGCCGCGCTGGTGAAAATACTTCCCGCCACCGATGCCACCGCGCGTGTGAGGCAGCTCTATTCCCGCCTCTACCAGCGCGCGCCCACCGCCTCCGAACTCGCCGCCGCGTTCGCCTTTGTGCGGAGCGACACCCCGGTGCTCGCGCAAACCAAACAACCCAATGCCTGGAGCTACGGCTTTGGCGAGTTCGATAACAAAAATGGGCGTGTGAAGAGCTTCACACCGCTGCCGCACTTCAACGGCACCGCCTGGCAGGGCGGCGACACCTGGCCCGACACAAAGCTCGGCTGGGCACAGCTCACCGCCGCTGGCGGTCACCCGGGCAACGATCTCAAACACGCCGTCATCCGCCGCTGGACCGCGCCGCATGATGGCAGCTACGCGCTCACCTCCACGCTCATCCACGAGCCGGACGCGGGCGATGGCATCCGCGCTTTCGTCAGCCACGGCACACGCGGCCTGCTCCGCTCCACGTCGCTGCATCAGGGCAACGAGCAGATCAGCCTCGACTCAATCGCGATGAACAAAGGCGACACGCTCGACTTCATCGTGGACATCCGCGACGGCCTGAACAGCGACCAGTTCCTCTGGTCCCCGCAGCTCACCCTCACCGGCACCGCAGGCTCCGGCGGCGACGTGGCGGATCAGAAATGGAACGCCGAAAAAGATTTCGCCGGCGGCGAAACCGCCACGCGCCTCGATTCCTGGCAGCAGCTCGCGCAGGTGCTCATGCTGGCGAATGAGTTCATGTTCGTGGATTGAGCAAAGCAGCTCTCCTTCCGCGAGATGAACCGGCAGTTGGCAGTGTCCTGTGGCAAATCAGCCACCATCGGCATCCAGGAACAGGACTTCAATATGCAGACCATGCCCTTCAATAAACCTCTCTCACAATCCCCCTCACCTAAGGAGACGCTGAATAAAGCGGAGTTTGAAAAAGCGCCCTCTTCGCTGCCAACTCGGAAAATTTTGCCGCCTCTTTTCAGGCCTGCAATCCGACTGGAGTCGAGGTT
>JANPIW010000201.1:0-4024 GCA_031425215.1 Verrucomicrobiaceae bacterium | reverse complement strand
CACGATCCTGACCGAGTGTCCCGGCCTCGCACCCGAGGAAGTCGAGACGCTCGTCACACAACCGCTCGAGAGCGCGGTGCAAGGCGTGGGCGGACTCGACCGTCTGCGCTCCAACTCCGATGTGGGTCTCTCGCTTGTCTTCGCCGAGTTCGGCTGGGGCACCGACATCTACCGCGCGCGGCAGCTCGTGCAGGAGCGCGTGCAGTCCGTCATCGGATCGTTGCCAAAGGGCGTCACGCCAGGCATGACGCCCGTGTCGTCGCTAATGGGCGAGATTTTGCTCGTGGGCTTGCGCTGCACAAAAAAACCGGGCGAGCCAGGCTACATCGCGCCGATGGATCTGCGCACGCTTGCGGACTGGACGATCAGGCGGCGGTTGCAAAGCATCGGCGGTGTTGCCGAGGCGCTCACCATCGGCGGCGGAGTGAAACAGATTCAGGTGCAGCCTGATCCGCATCGCATGTCCGCGTTTGACGTTACCTTTGAGGAGATGGAGTCTGCGGTGACAAACGCGGCAGGCAACGCGACGAGCGGCTACCTGCAATCCGGCCCGCAGGAAATCATGGTGCGCAATCTCGGCATGAGCACCAGCCTTGAGGACATCGGCGGCACCGTCATCAAGACCGTGGGCGATCGGCCCATCCTCGTGCGCGACGTGGCAAAGCTCGAATACGCCGTGCAGATCATGCGTGGCGACGCGAGTGTGAACGGCACGATGGGCGTCGTGCTCAGCCTGGATAAATCCCCAGGCTTTGACACGCTCAAGCTCACCGAGCAGGTCGAGAAAGCCCTCGAAGAACTCAAGCCCACACTACCTCCCGGCGTGACCGTGGAGCTGATGTTCCGTCAGGGCGACTTCATCTCCCACGCCATCGGCAATCTCAAGGAAGCCATCCGCGACGGCGCGATCATGGTCACCATCGTACTGTTTCTTTTTCTCCTGAACTTCCGCACCACGGCCATCACGCTCGCCGCCATGCCGCTGTCGTTCGCCATCACCGTGCTGAGCTTCAAGTGGTTCGATGTCAGCGTGAACTCGATGACCCTGGGCGGCCTCGCCGTCGCCATCGGCATGGTGGTGGATGATGCCATCGTCGATGTGGAAAACGTCTTCCGCCGCCTGCGGGAAATTGCAGCGCTGGCGCAGCCGCGGCCCCGCCTCGATGTCATAGCGACCGCGTCGGGCGAGGTGCGGAATTCCATTCTCTACGCCACGGTCATCATCGTGCTCGTGTTCATGCCGTTGCTTGGCCTTGAGGGATTGGAGGGCCGCCTCTTCACTCCCATCGCCATCGCCACCATCGTCAGCATGGCCGCCTCGTTTGTCGTCTCGCTCTCCGTGATCCCCGTTCTGTGCTCGCTCTTGCTCCGGCCAAAGCCGGGCAAAGCACACACCGACGGCTTCATCGTGCGCGCGCTCAAAAGTGGGTGCCGTCACACCGCGCTGCGCCTCTCACTCGGCGCGCCGCTGCCCGTGCTCGCCATCGTCGGCATGTTGCTCGTCGCCTCGCTCATGCTCTACCCGATTATGGGCAAGGAGTTCCTGCCCACCTTCAATGAAGGCAGCGCCACCATCTCCTTTGCCAGCGCGCCGGGCACTTCATTGCAGCAGTCGAACGACATCGGCGAGGTCGGCGTGCGGCTGCTGCAAACCATCCCCGAGGTGAAGAGCGTGGGCCGACGCGCCGGACGTGCCGAGCGCGACGATCACGTCATGCCTGTGAGCGTGAACGAGTTCGATGTCGAGTTCCACGAAGGCGGCAGGCCGCGCGCCGAGGTCTTCAAGGAAATCCGTGACAAGCTCCGCACCGTGCCCGGCACCTTCGTCAATGTCGGCCAGCCCATCAGCCACCGCCTCAGCCACATGCTCAGCGGCGTGAGCGCCAAGATCGCCGTGAAAATCTTTGGCCCCGATCTCGAAGTGTTGCGCGAGAAAGGCGCGCAGGTTCGCGACATCGCTAAAGCCATCCCCGGCCTCACCGATGTGAATCTCGAAGCGCAGGTCCCCATTCCGCAGCTCAAGATCGAGGTGAACCGCGAGCGCGCCCTCGCCTACGGCGTGCAGCCCGGCGCGATCAATGAGCAGGTCAGCGCTCTGCTCGGCGGACGCACTCTCGCCGAGCTGCGCGAAGGCCAGCGCACCATCGATCTCGTCATGCGCCTGCCGCAGAACTGGCGTGATTCACCCGGCAAACTCGGCGAGCTGCTCATCGAGACCGGAGGCTCGCGTCGCATTCCGCTTCATCTCGTGGCCGACATTCGCGAGAGCAAAGGCCCCAACGTCATCAACCGCGAAAACACTCAACGCCGCATCGTCATCGGCGCCAACACCAGCGAGCGCGACCTCGGCTCACTCGTGCAAAAATGGGAAAGCCAGGTGCGCGAAAAAGTAAGCCTGCCCGAAGGCTACTACCTGCGCTTCGAGGGCGAGTACCTCGCACAGCAGGAGGCCGCGAAGCGCATCGGCATCTTCTCCATCCTCGTCTTTGGCGTCATCTGCATGTTGCTTTACGGCTACTTCCGCAGCGCCATGCTCGCAGCGCAGGTGCTGGTAAACATCCCGCTCGCGCTCATGGGCAGCCTCGCGCTCACCTGGCTGCTCATTAATAACATCAGCATCGCCACCCTCGTCGGCTTCATCGCCGTCGGCGGCGTCGCAGCGCGCAATGGCATCATGATGATCAGTCACTACCTCCACCTCATGAAGCATGAGGGCGAGACATTCTCCCGCTCCATGATCATTCGCGGCACACTTGAGCGGCTCGTGCCCGTCTTGATGACCGCGCTCAGCGCTGGCATCGCCCTCATCCCGCTCGTGCTCGCCGCGCATGAGCCGGGAAAAGAAATCCTCCACCCCGTCGCCGTCGTCATATGCGGCGGACTCGTCAGCAGCACTTTGCTGGACATACTCGTCACACCCGCCGCCTTCTGGCTCTTTGGCCGACGCGCGGCGGAGAACGCTTTGCGGCTGGATGCTGCCGCGTGCCAATAAAGTGAAAATTTCTAATTTAGCTCACGATCGTCTTCTCAACGTAAACTGACTGCTTCCTTTCTGACTGTCTGCCAGATAAACCAACACCCAAACCAAACCAAACCAAAACATGAAAACCAAAATCAGCACCCTCATCCTCACCCTCATCACCGCCGTCGCGCTCGCGCACGAAGGCGTCGAACTCGGCCCCAACGGCGGGCGCATCCTTGAGTTCAGCAAAAACGAAACCATGCACGGCGAGGTCACCGTCAAGGACGGCAACTTCCACATCGCCGTTCTCGACAAAGACATGAAGCAGGTCGCCATCGCTGACCAAAGCCTCACCGCCGTCACTGGCGACCGCAACAAACCGCAGAAGCTCGAAGTCACCAAGACTGACAAAGGCTTCTCCATCCCCGCAGTGAAAGCCGGTGAGTGGCTCATCGTGCAATACAAGCAAACGCCCAAGAGCAAAGCCATCACCGCGCGCCTGGAGTACAACACCAGCGAGTGCGAGGGCTGCAAAAAAGCCGAGTGGCTCTGCGCCTGCAAGAAGGAGGACGAGAAGAAAAAGTAACCGATTCCCCAATCCGGCCCGGCCTTCCGCTCGCTTGTGAGCGGAGGGGCCGGAGCGCGGGCCATATTCGTGTGATGCTGCTAGGCCAGGTTGCTGTCGCTTCGCTCCACCCTGCGGGCAGCCTTCGGCTGGCTGTCTCCATTCGGTCGGCTGTGTCTGATCTGCTCGGCCAGAGACCGCTACTATCTGTCATTCCCCGGATGCCTAGGCCTTCTCTTCTTCGATTTTTGGCCGGGTTCGGTGCCTAGATTGGGCGGTGCAATTTCATCGGAATCTTGCGCCAGTGACTCACCTGCGCTGAAATGTGACAATCGTTCGGCGGCGAGCCTTTCCAAGCGACGCGCCTGGGTTAGCAACGTCTTCCGAAGGCCATGGGAAACATGTCGTTCACTGATAACGCGGGCAAGATTGGCAATCGTTTGCGCCCGGCGTGCAATGCGCACGTCGGGATGCTTTCGCAAGGGATAGATATCCGG
>JANPIW010000200.1:0-1510 GCA_031425215.1 Verrucomicrobiaceae bacterium | reverse complement strand
TGGATCTGCCGCATCTGGAGCGCGGTCATGGCGGTGACAACACCCGCAGCCTGGCGCTGCTTTCGCGGTTTCCCATCACCGGCCGCCACTCCCAGACGGATCTGAGCTACAAGGTCGGCGGGCAGACTTTCCCGATGCAGCGTGGCATCCTGGATGCCGAGGTGGAGCTGCAGCCGGACCTGAAGGTGCGGTTTCTCGGCGTGCACCTCAAATCCATGCGCGAGGTGACGGATGGTGACCAGGTCCTGATGCGCCGGAATGAGGCGCACCTTCTGCGCACGCACCTGGACACGATCCTCACGCAGGACGCGCAGACCCGCATCCTGTGCTACGGCGACTTCAATGAGCACCGCAACGAGCCCGCGATCAGCGCCATCATGGGCAGCCGTGCGGCGGAGAGCTACATGGCGGACCTGCCGCTGCGTGACCTGAACGACCAGGTGTGGACGCACTTTTGGGACACGGCGGACAGTTACTCCCGGCTGGACTATGTTTTCGTCAGCCGGGCCATGCGCCCTTACGTGGACCTGCAGAACTGCCGCATCCATCATGAGCGCGACTTTGACATGGCGAGCGATCACCGCCCGCTGGTGATCCGCATCAAGGACCGGAAGTGAGGGGGGGAGGGCAGACGGCTGGCGGACTGGTGTGGCGGAGATGACCGTGTTGAGCGTTGAGCAGACGCTGATTGACGCAACACCACAGGGATAGGAACGCTGCGGAGATTTTAAAATGGGAAGAGCCCTCGGCAGCTTTTGGCTGGACTTTACCCACAAGTTTGTGCTGGCGGTCAGCGTCTGTTTGGCGAGCCGGAGGCTCAGCGGAAATTAGCCGGTGGTGAAGCAAGCGAAGCTTGCGAGAACCACCGGACATCGTCAAGGCAGCCACCCTTCAATTCCGCGCCCCGGCAGGGGCGCGAGAAGCGGCGATTTCACCCATGGTCAGGCCTTCGGTGACTTCTCGCGCCGCCTTCGGGGCGCGGGACAAATCTGGTGTGGCGTGATGATGGGTTCCGGTGGTTCTCGGTCGCTTCGCTCCCTTCACCACCGGCTAATTTCTTGGCGAGCCTCCGGCTCGCGAAACTTGTGGGTGAAGCTCAGAGGTTTTGGTGCGAACCCAATCTCTTTCGTCCCTCCGGGACTCTGGCTTGATGCGGGTCGTGGCGTACCTCGAACGCACGGCTAAAGCCATGCGCTATTTCCTTTCGCCTCTCCGAGGCTTCAATCCGAAGGCCATTGCACCGGCCATGGACTCGTTCAGTCCATTTAGGCCCTGGTAAGCTCGTGGAAGGCGTGATGAATCTGGCCGGGAAATTCGCGGAGGCATGGAAGTTGTCACCTCGTGCTGGACGACCGGTTTCGCCAGAGGCTCAACACGGATCATCCTGCGCAGGGCCAGCGATGCCTCGGTGTTCAGGCGGGCGGCGGGACTTCGGTGTCGTAGCGCCGGAACAGGTAGCTCAGGTAGCCGAAGAACTCGCGGAAGGAGGAGTAGATGTCCCTCAGTTCGA
>JANPIW010000199.1:0-1878 GCA_031425215.1 Verrucomicrobiaceae bacterium | reverse complement strand
ATGGGCATCTGGTTTCTCGGCACCTCGCTTGGCAATCTCCTGGCCGGTCTGCTCGCGGGTGAAGTCACCGGAAGCGAGACGGCCGCAATGCCCGCGCGCTTCCTCCAGGTCGTCGGCACCACCGGCGCGGCGGGCCTTCTTTTGCTCCTCTGCGCGCGGCCCATTCAGCGCCTGATGATCGGCATCAAATAGAAACCTCATGCGTCACGAAAACATCCCCTCCGCCCTGTTCACCGAAAACCGCGCACGCTTGAAGGAGCGGCTCCCCGCCGGGTCGCTGGCGATAGTCAATGCCAGCGACATTCCTCCCACGAATGCCGATGGCACGACGATTCCGACGCCGAACTCCGACCTCTTCTATCTCAGCGGCATCGAGCAGGAGGAAAGCATCCTCGTGATCGCGCCGGATGCGCTGGATGAGAAGATGCGCGAGGTGCTGTTTGTCCGCGAACCGAATGCCCACCTGAAGACTTGGGAGGGCCACAAACATCCCAAGAGCGAGGCGCAAGGCATCTCGGGCATCAAGGAGGTCAAGTGGCTCGCAGACTTCCCCGCGATCCTCCACAAGCTGATGTGCGAGATGGAGCACGTTTATCTGAACTCAAATGAGCACACCCGCGCCGTCCTCGAGGTCGAGACGCGGGAGGCGCGCTTTGTGAAAGGGATGCAGGCGAGGTATCCGCTCCACGATTACCATCGGCTGGCGCGGCTGATGCATCAGCTCCGGGTCATCAAGTCCGACGCGGAGATCGCGCTCATCCGGCGCGCGTGCGGGATCACGCGGCAGGGCTTCCTCCGCCTGCTGGGAAAAGTGCAGCCCGGCATGATGGAGTTCGAGGTGGAGGCGGAGCTGGCGCACGAGTTCATCGGGAACCGCGCGAAGTTTGCCTACAACCCGATCATCGCGAGCGGGGCCAATGCCTGCACGCTGCACTACAATCAGAACGACCAGCCGTGCCGCGACGGCGAGCTGCTGCTGCTGGATGTGGCCGCGTGTTACGCCAACTATCAGTCCGACCTGACTCGCACGATCCCGGTGAACGGGCGTTTCACCAAGCGCCAGCGCCAGGTGTATGACGCGGTGCTGCGCAGCCTGCGCGCCGCGACGAAGGCCGCCGTGCCGGGCAAGCTGCACAAGGACTGGCAGAAGGAAGCCGAGGGCATCGTGCAGGAGGAACTGTTACGGCTGGGGCTTTTGAAGCCTCGCGACATCAAGCGCCAAGATCCCGACAACCCAGCGGTGAAAAAGTATTTCATGCACGGCGTGGGGCATCCGCTGGGGCTGGATGTGCATGATGTGGGCCTGCTGAAACAACCCTTCGCGCCCGGCTGGGTGCTCACCGTCGAGCCGGGGATCTATATCGCAGAGGAAGGTCTCGCCGTGCGCCTGGAGAACACCGTGGTCGTGACGGAAAGCGAGCCACTCGATCTCATGGCAGACATCCCCATCGAAGCGGAGGAGATCGAAGCACTGATGAATCGCGGAGCGAAGCCCAAGGCGCGGAGGTGAAACACACGCTCATACTCTGACCGATGAGACGCTTGCCAAGGCTACCAAGCGGGTTGGTTTGGTGGGCGACAGGCTAATCTCCACAGTGCGTCCGGCGCGTTCAGAAACCTATTTGTCCCATCCTCGATTCTCCTCAGTAACCTGTTCGACGCCGGTTTACGCACCATGACAACCATTATTCATTCGGAGCGGCTGGATTTGGTTCCTCTCACTCCCGCTTTTCTGCGGGCGATGCTGGAGTACGATCTCGCCGCAGCCGGGGGGATACTCCAGGTGAGCCTCCCGGACGGCTTGCTTGCTTCCACGGATGTGATCGCTTGGTGGCTCAAGAAGCTGGAAGCCGATCCGACATACCAGCCTTGGTCGGC
>JANPIW010000198.1:0-3844 GCA_031425215.1 Verrucomicrobiaceae bacterium | reverse complement strand
GCACCTTTGGCAACGCCGGCGAGATCGTTGAGCAAAGCTGCGGGGATACTGCCGATGACGTGAGTGCGCACTCCGGCCGGGGTAAGCTGGCTGAGGCGGGCGAGGGCGGCGGAGGCGACTTCGCGGCGCTGCTGCTCCATTTCGTCAAGGCCCTGCTGCAAGGCGCTGATACTGCTGTGCCGCCAAGTGTTCACGCCGAAGTAGGCAGCGATGAGGAGGAAGAGGATCAATAGAGTTTTCTTCATGGCGGCGGGGATCAGGGGTTGATCTTGATGAGGACGACGGTGTCCTTATCGGGGGCTGGGATTTTGGGAGCCGACTGGCCGAAAAGTTCGTGGTATTTTGAACCGGAAAGCTTGCGCCCGTCAGCAAGAGTCCATCGCGCCTTGTTTGGCTTAAAACCTTCGCCAGGTTCTGCGAGCCACAATTCATCCGCCATATGCTCGTCGAGAAAATCCTCGACTTCATGCGCAGACAACATGACACGAGTGCCTATTGGAATGCGCAGACGCTCTAGCGCTGCAGTCTTGCCTCCGGATATCTTGTCGAGCTCAGCGTAAACAATTAAAAGCTTGTCGGTCAAAGTGTTCAACTCACGGAGTGCCTGGTCAACAACGACCACTTTATCCCGAGCATCACTTGAGTTTTTCTCAGCATTTTTGGAGGCAACCTGCATAAGCTCAAGATGGCCACGCGCCTGCTCAAGATGGCCATTCGCTTGTGTTGCTTGATTCTGCACGGCTAATTGCAGGTCTCGATTGGTGTTTGAAACGATCGTGTAAAGTGCAACCATCGCCGCAGCAATGGTGGCCAAACTAAGCCCCCATCTGACTTGCCGCTCAATTCGAAGCTTCTCCCGATGTTCTGAAAGCAATACCTTAATCTGATCGTCAATTTTCTGGCCCGTCGATCCGTTGCAGCTCGCGACTTCATCGCGCACCAGTCGAGATAAAGGGCTGGCGAGAATCCACCTCCCATTGAACTCATCGAGAACTGCCTTGTTGGCGTGGTCAAGACGTGCGGAGAGTTTGGCAACCTCTTCTCTTAGCAGTTGGGATTCGTCGGGCATGGTGGTGGATGGTGGCGGATGATTATTGAAATGAATGACAAGCCGCTCGCGGAATCAACGCGCACGCAGACCGCGAATCAGCAGCGCACCGGCGGAGATGATTCCCAGAGCGGACATCACTACAAAACCCCAGGGCTGGATGATTGGGATGGCGCCGATGGTCACGATGCGGGTGGTCTTGGGTGGGTCACTCAGGCGGGGGCGGAGTTCGTCGGAGCGGTGGGTATTGATCCATGCCCAGCCGGACGAGTCCCAATCATAGCGCTGGCCGCTGGTGGTAGCTGGATAGTCGGTGAGGAGGTTCCAGCCACGCACGGCACTATCATTCGCCGGGATGAGAAGGAGGCTTGCAGTGCTGGTTTTTCCATCGGTTTCGAAAGCGTCCGGGATGAGGTTCCGGTCCACGATGCCGTAGTGGGCAAAGGTGCGCCCTGCGATGAAAACATAGCCTGCGGTGGGCAGCACCAAGAGTGCGATGAAGAGGCTGTTTCTCACCCAGCTCCATGCGGTGGGGATGGCGAGTTTGGCGATGCTGTTAGGAAAGTGGGGCGGGGTCTTTTTTGCCCGGCGGCAGTAGCTTTGATAAAAGTGGGCGATGAGGTGCAGCACCACGAGGGGAATCCACATGAAGGTGAGGGCGAAGATGGCGACCTCACTGTTGAATGCCTTTCCTGGCAGGGACATGCCGAGGTAGCTGAAGTCCTTCTCCCGAAACTGATGCAGGGCGACGATGACGTTCACAAAGTAAAGGAAGCTCCCAGTGCCAACAATGGCGAAGGCTGTGGAGAGGAAATCAATCTGGGGTTGGGACTCGTCCTCCACGGGGATGTCGTCGGATGCGGTGGGCTGAGGCAAGGCGTTCATGGAGTGCTAGCTGACTTAGCGAACTTAGCGGCGGCGTTGAGCTCCGACCCAAGGAGACGCTGGAAGTTTTATTATTCAAGCGGGAGTTTCCAAAATGCTGTGCAGGCAATATCCTTCTCATGCCCGGACTGTGGATCAAAATCCAGTGCCACCAGATCACCTTGCTGCGGAACATATGCCGCCATCACCAAACCTCCCGGCCTTTCGTGCCCCAGTCGAATGCCGTGGCCTTGTAGTTCTTTGGCATGGCGGCGGCCAGATTTTCAATCCGGTGCCTGCCGCGGATGCGAGACGGTGCCGCCGCCGGCTTGACGATGATCGAATCTTTTTTCGCGGACAGTCCGACCTCGAGGCTCGCACCGTTTTCCAAATGCAGCGCGGCAAGCAGTGTCTTGGGCAGGCGCACACCCTGGCTGTTTCCCCATGCTTGTAGAGTCGTGATCATGGCGTGAGTGTATAGCCGCAGGCTAGCCACGGCAAGCCGCTGTCTCGCTGGCGATTCCCGCAGCTACTTTGTCAGCGCCGCCGCCAGCGCCTGCATCTCCTCTTTGACCATGCTGTCGTCGCGCAGGCCCGCCGCCACCTCCTCGCGCACCATCGCGCGATAGTCCGCACGCAGTCGATGCACCGCCACCGCGATGCTGCGCGCGCTGATGCAGAGCTGCATGCCCGCCGCCTCATAATCACCCGGTACAGGCTCCCGCGATAAAAACGAACTCAGCGCCGCATAGACCTTTGCTTTGCCGGTGCTCTCGCATTCCTCACGCAGCCGCACCAGCGCCGCATCCATCACGGCCAGCGCCCAGCGCTTTTCAAACAACGTCTCCGGCGTGTCTTGCGTGGCCGGTTCCTTGCCGAACCAGCTCTCCGCCTGCGCCAGATCCAGCGGCACCGGCACCTCACCACCGCCGCGCTTCTGCGCCACCTCACAGCGATGCTGCTTGATGAGGAAGTTCTTCAAAATGGTGATCAGCAGCGTGCTGAACCGCACCTCCCGCCGCTCCACCTGCGCCAGCCAGTCTTGCTCGATCAGCTTCGCAAAAAACGCCTGCGTCAGGTCACTCGCATCCTCCGCAGGTTCCCCGCGCCGCCGGATGAACGCATACACCGGGTACCAGTAGGCCCGGCAAAGATGATCCCACGCCGCATCACGCTCTGTCCCGCCTCCACCGCCCGGCAGCACCATCGTCCAGCGCGTCGTGTTGAATCGCGGCGATCGTTCGGGTTGTTGATTGGTGTCTCTCACTGAAATCAAGTCAGGCACCTGACATGAGCCGCAGCACCACTCCGCGCAAACACCATTTTAAAACCACGACGAGGAGTTCGACCGGGCCGCACGGTCACTTCTTCCGCGAGCCAGCGGCGCTGATCTGCGGCCTGGCCTCTGGATGCGTGCCGAGGATCGCGCGCAGGGTCCTCACGATCTCGGGCTGCTCTGCCGCGAGGTTCCTGGTTTCTCCGGCATCGCTCGCGTAATCGTACAGCTCGATCACGGCGCTGTCGGCGGGTGCGCCGGGTTTTTTCCACTCGACCATGCGATGGCGCGCGGTGCGGATGGCGCGACCCAGCAAGCCGCCGCTGCGAGGATAGACATGGATCACCGAATCACGCGCGGCCGCGGCAGGATCATCGAGCACATTGGCAAAGCTCCTGCCATCGAGGCCGGCAGGCGCGGGCAGCGCGGCCAGCTGGCAGAGCGTGGGATAAATATCGACGCTCTCAATGAGCGCGGCGGTTTTCACACCGGCCTTTTTTCCCGGCGCGGCGACGATGACGGGGATGCGCGCGGCTTGCTCGTAGTTCGTGTGCTTGCACCACATGCCGTGATCTCCGAGGTGCCAGCCATGATCGCCCCAGAGCACGACGATGGTGTTCGCGGCGAGGCCGCTCTCATCGAGCGCGTCGAGCACG